>CAYIXQ010000010.1:0-15296 GCA_964367475.1 uncultured Candidatus Saccharibacteria bacterium
GAAGGAATGGGGCGCCAAAGGATTGGAATCGCTGTCGTGGTAAAATGATAGTGATTTTTTCGTACTCTATTTAAGTCGATTTAGATAGTTCACCGCGCTTAAAAGGGCGATTGTTCCCTGTCCAGCGGCGATGATTATTTGTTTATGGGGCACGTCGGTGACATCACCGGCGGCATACAGCCCGGGAATATTGGTTTCGCAGTTTTTATTTACCATTATCTCGCCGAACTGGTTTTTTTCCGTTCCGGCCGGCACAATACCGCTATTCGGCATCATACCGATATGGACAAAAATGCCAGCCACGGTAAGTTCCCGCACATTTTCCATTTGATCCGTATATTTTAAACCAGTGACAAACTCGTTACCATTAATTTCTTTTGTTTTAGCACTGTAAATAATTTCGACGTTCTTTTTTTGCAACAAATTATCAATTAGAATCTGTTCACCTTTGAACTGCGGGTTTTTGTTGATTAAATAAACTTTTTCCGCAATATCCGCTCCCATCAGCGCTGATTCTAAAGCGGAATTGCCGCCGCCAATAGTAGCTACGGTCTTTCCAGCAAACAATGGCATATCACACACCGAACAATAACTAACCCCTTTATTACGGAATTCTCTTTCGCCGGGAACACCTAGTTCGCGTGGATGGACACCAGTGGTCGCAATGACCGTTTTGGCTTCGTAATCACATTTCATGGCCGGCTCGCTTTTTTCTTCCAGTTTTTCAATGGCCATGCTTATCCCGTCTGTTTTGGTGGTGATACAAAACAATCCGCTATCCTGTCTGATTATTTTTTCCACTTCAATGCCTTCTTCCGGCTCTACTTGGTAATAGGCGAGGTGCTCTTTAAATTGTTGAGCTAAGGCTATGCCGTCGGTGTGGTTTACACCGGGCCAATTGCCGATTTCACCCGAAGTGGCCACTTCTCCGCCGAATTCTTTGGTAATGATTTTAAAATTTAAATTCCGGCGGGCAGCATAAATGCCGGCACTGGTGGCGGCGGCCGAACCTCCGATTATTATTACGTCGTAGACCATAACTTGCATTTATTATATCATATTTACTATGCGGAAACACTTGCCATTAATAATAATTCTGGTCGTAAGTGCCGTTATCCATTTTGTCTTTTTTGGCTATCCCAGTGAAACCGTTTTTGATGAAGTCCATTTCGGCAAGTTTATTTCGGGTTATTTTACGCATGAGTATTTTTTTGATATCCATCCACCGCTGGGCAAACTCCTTATATCAGCCATGGGTTATATTGGCGGCTTTGCACCTAGTTTCAGTTTTGCCCAGATCGGCCAACAATTTCCTGATGATACTTATATTTGGTTAAGATTATTGCCCATGATCGCCGGTACCCTCGTGCCTATTTTTGTTTATCTTTTGGCTAAACGGCTGGGCTTTTCCAATCTAGCCTCGTTTTCAGCAGGTATTTTGATCAGCTTGGATAATGCTCTTTTGTCTCAATCTAGATTTATTCTCCTGGATTTATTCTTATTGCTGTTTGGTTTCTCGGCGATGTGGGCATATTTCAAGTACCGACAAGATGACCGGATTAGTTTTTTGTTTCTGGCCGGTATCCTGGGAACGTTGTCGGTTAGCGTCAAATGGACCGGCGGCACATTTTTATTAATTATTTTAATTTTGGAAATTATCGCCCTGATTAAGGTAAAAGATTTGGGCAAATTCAAAAAACTGTGCCTGCCCTTGTTAAGTCTAGTAGGAATCCCAGCTTTAATCTATTTCCTAATTTTTGCCATGCATTTGGGGCTTCTCAACAAAGCTGGCACTGGCGATGCTTTCATGACTCTGGGTTTTCAAAAGACATTGCGCGGAAGTATATACAACAACGATCCAGCCGTTAAGCCGGCTAATCTATTCCAAAAGTTTTTCGAGCTCAATTTTCAGATGTATAAGTCCAATGCCACGCTAACGGCCGGCCATCCTTATGCCAGCAAATGGTACACTTGGCCATTTATGGCCCGACCTATTTATTACTGGTACCATGCGCCCGGCCCCACGGAAAACGCTCCTTCCCGAATTTATTTTATCGGTAATCCTCTTGTCTGGTGGGGTTCAACGGTGGCCGTGATTTATGCCCTCATTCTGGTAATCGGTAAAAAAAATAAGCTTGAGCAGGGCTTTTCACGTAATGTCGCAACTCTAAATCTCTTGCTTGGGAGTTATTTTATAAACTTGCTGCCTTTTTTGAGCATTAAGCGCGCCATGTTTCTGTATCATTATCTGGCGGCTTCTATCTTTGCCATTTTGATCCTTTGTTATCTCACTGACCATCTCCCCAAGAAAAAACTTATCTTTGGGATCATTATTGGCGCTTCAACAGTATCGTTTATCTTCTTATCGCCCCTCACCTATGGCCTACCCTTGAACGATGCCTCTTACAATTTGAGAGTTTGGTTTCCAAGCTGGAAATGATTGTGTTTGTCATTTTAATAGTTTATACTTAAATCGGTTGTTTCAATCACACCCTACAACTCAAGTTCGATTCGAAGGGAGAAGCGATGGCGTTTGTTAGTGGTGTGTATACGGTGGATCGGGGAAGGTCGAAAGTGGCCACCCGGTCGTTCCACAAAGTGCGGGGAGTAGCTCGCAAATACGGCTTGCGTATCAAGCTGATATTTTCGGGCCAACGGTCCCCGGCTCGATTTCGAGCGGAAGGACCGGTGCTTGCCAATGTCTTGACCTTTGAGGAGAAGGCCGTTAAGATTCGGTGCATTTCGAAAGTCGAGTCGTCAGCGCTTTCTGATGGTATGATTTGTCGCCGTATTAGACCACCCCCGCCGGTGGTTTTTTTATTTACATAAAACTTACGTGTAAGTCCTATTACAGTTTAAAGTCGCGGACTTTGAGATAAATTTCTTCCGCGGCGGCCCAGTTAAAGTTTTTCCAAAAAGTTTCGATATATGACTTTCGATCAGAACCGAAGTCTATAAAATAGGCGTGCTCGTAAACATCCAGCACAATGATCGGAATACAGCCCCAAACGCCGCCTTGATTATGAGCATCGGCGTTATACTGTTTTAAACGCTGTGCTTTTATATCCCAAACTAAAAGTGACCAGCCACGGGCCGCCATGCCGCATTCGGAAAAATATTTAATAAACCCGTCCACTGACCCCCATTTTTCCGAGATTGCTTTCGATAATTCGGGAGCTTTTTTATAGGCCCCGTTGCCACCCAACCCGTTGAAATAATATTCGTGAAGATAGACACCATTTACCGCAAAAGTCTCGCCTTGCTTTAGTGCCCGTAATAGACTATAGGTTTGATTTCCGCCCTCGGCTTTACCAGAAATAATGTCTTGGCTTAATTGGCGAAGTTGTTTTCTGATTTCATCATTTTTCTTAACATACCCAACATAAAGCTTGTCGTGATGGATCGACAACGTTTTTTCAGAAATACCGTTTAGTTCTTTGTACGGCAAAGGTTTTGGTTCCATCTTTGCTTCAGTGACAAAATATTGTTTTAAGTTAGCTCAAACCGAGGAGTTGATTAATCTTCGACCGATCAAAACCGATTACTATTTTGCCGTCAATTATAATGACTGGCACACCGAATTGATGAGTCTTATCTAACATTTCCTGACGTCTGGTAATATCTGCAGCCACATCGTATTCAGTATATGCAATATTGTTTTTGGCAAAATATTCCTTAGCCATTTTACAATAAGCGCATAATGGTGTTGTATAGATTTCCACTTTCGACATGTGATTATTGTATCACATTTACCTATTTGCCACCAATTATTTTTGAAAGTAGCCGTGGTATAATATAGAGATGGGATTTTTATTAAAATCATCTCTCGGTATAATTATCATTGTCGGCTTGGGTGGTTTTTTGATAAACAAAATTCCCAGTTGGAAAGAAAGAGTGATCGAGATCTTTAATCCTGCGGTTAAAGAAGCCAGAATTCTGGGTGAGGTTGAGGAAAATCTGGACAGCCTAGACGCGTCTTTAGCGACTTTGCTGTCTTCTGGCGCTTCGGCCACCGAAAAGGCAAAAATTAACCAAACAAAAAAATTGCTGGCTGAATCAAAAACCCTTTTAGGGGAGGTAGCCAAAATTAATGAAAATAAACCTGGCTTGATCGGTTCGACGATTGGGAGAATTATTGAAAAAATCATTGATCGTACGCCCTTTCCGGCTGACCACCTACCTTCGAACAACCTAAGTAGGAATAGTAATTCGGTACCAGAAAATTGCCGGTAAAACAAATCCGCCTCACCGGCGGATTTGTTTTTGTTTTAGCGGGAGTTAGTAATCACTTCCGCCACCGAAACCACCTCGGCCACCAAAACCTCTACCGCCACCGCGGTTAAATCCGCCGCTGCGGGGAGCTCTTGCTTCCATTGGTCTGGCTTCGTTGACAACGATTGTTCTGCCACTCATATCTTTGCCATTGAACATTTCAATAGCTTTTTGGGCTTCCTCGTCGGTCGCCATTTCGACGAAACCGAAACCCTTTGAGCGGCCAGAAAACTTGTCGACTATGACCGTCGCTGATTCCACCGTTCCGGCTGCGGAAAAGTGTTCCTTCAGCTGGTCATCGGTAGTACTGTAAGACAGACTACCAACATAAAGCTTCTTAGCCATTTGATTAGAGACATGAGACAAGGAATCAAGCGACAAGTTAAATGCATGTCTCTTGTTTCTTGTTGCTTGTCTCTATTTTTTGTGTAGGAAAGACCTATTTTCAGATGTGCCTGCGCTAAGGTTTCCCTACAGCTATGGCTAACTCTGAGAACACATACCTACTGTACCCATTATATTCCTAAATTTAAACAATGTCAAAAGTCTGTATCCGTCCATAACAGATGCCCCGCGGCCTATTTCTTCCCCTCCACTATCAGCTGACTAATGTTGGCTGGCACCTCTTCATAAGCAAAAAACTCCATCGTGTAATTGCCGCGGCCTTCCGAAAGCGAGCGGATCGTAGTGGCATAACCAAACATTTCTGACAGTGGCACTTTGGCATCGATGACCTTTAGATTTAAGGGTGAACGATCAGAAACTTGTTCAATGCGTCCACGGCGAGAATTCAAATCACCCACGATTTCTCCCAGAAACTTTTCGGGGACGATAGCTTCGACTTTCATAATCGGCTCAAGCACCACTGGTTTGGCTCGACGCACTGCTTCTTGGAGCGCCATGGCAGCGGCAATTTTAAAGGCTATTTCCGAAGAGTCAACCTCGTGATAAGAACCGTCATAAATGGCCACTTTCAAATCAACCAAAGGAAAGCTGGCCACGACCCCTTTATCAAGACCCTCGTGTACCCCTTTTTCCACCGCGGGTATAAATTCGTTGGGAATAACACCACTTTTAATTTCGTTCAAAAACTCAAAGCCCTTACCCCGTTCCTGCGGCTCAACTCGCAACCAAACGTGGCCGTACTGACCGCGACCACCGGATTGACGAATATACTTCCCTTCCGCCCGGGCAATTTGTTTAATAGTTTCTTTGTATGCTACTTGGGGCCGGCCGACATTGGCTTTGACACCAAACTCCCGCTTCATACGATCCACAATAATATCGAGGTGTAACTCGCCCATACCGGAAATGATGGTTTCGCCTGTTTCCTCGTCGGTTTTAATTCTAAAAGTTGGATCTTCATCAGCCAGACGTCGCAAAGCCAAACCCATTTTTTCTTGGTCGGCTTTGGTTTTAGGTTCAATCCGCAGCGATATGACAGGTTCCGGAAAATAAATTTTTTCTAAAACTATGGGTTGATTCGGATCGCACAAAGTTTCTCCGGTTTTCGTGCTTTTGAGCCCCACGGCGGCGGCAATATTGCCAGCAAAAACATCTTTTACTTCTTCCCGATCATTGGCCTTCATGCGCAAAACGCGCCCAATTCTTTCTTGCTGGCCGTTAATACTGTTTAAAACGTATGAACCAGCCTTCAATACGCCCGCATAAACACGAATGAAAACCAACTGTCCAACATAGGGATCAGTGGCGACTTTAAAGGCAAGGGCAGTCAAAGGCTCGTTTTCATCTGGCTGGCGAACAATTTCGGCGCCACTTTCAGGATCGTGGCCCAGCAATGACCCTCGTTCCAAGGGTGAGGGCAGATAATCAACTACGCCATCCAGAACAAATTGAACGCCTTTATTTTTCAACGCGGATCCGGCAAAAACTGGCACCAATTTATTCTCAATGGTGGCTTTTCTCAAAACCGTTTTCAATCGATTAATGGCAATTTCTTTCCCTTCCAAATATTCACTCATGGCTGCGTCATCGTGCTCGACAATTTTTTCAACCAGCTCGGCCCGGGCGGTTTTGGCTCGTTTTTTTAAATCTTCGGTCGGTATCGGCGCTTCAATCACCCTCTCGCCATGATCTCCTTCAAAAACGTAATAATTCATTTCCAGCAAATTGACTACACCTTTGAACTGGTCTTCCTCGCCATCGGGCAGTTGCAGGCGGACGGCATTTGGAGTCAGTCTTTCCAAGATTGATTTAAATGATCGCTCAAACGAAGCCCCTAGACGGTCTAATTTATTAATGAAACAAATGCGCGGCACTTTGTAATCATCGGCATAGCGCCAATTCGTTTCGGATTGCGGCTCTACGCCGGCTACGCCATCAAAAACTACCACCGCTCCGTCAAGCACACGTAAAGACCGCTTCACCTCCACCGTAAAATCAATATGCCCGGGGGTATCAATGATATTAAAGCGGTATTCTCCGCTTTTCCCTTTATCAGCCGCAGCACGACTGATATAGGTCGGAATCCAATAGGCCGTCACGGCCGCGGCCGTAATCGTAATGCCCCGTTCTCTTTCCTGTTCCATCCAATCTGTCACCGTTTTACCTTCGTGAACTTCACCGATTTTATGCGAGACTCCGGTGTAGAAAAGCACCCGCTCGGTCGAGGTGGTCTTACCGGCATCAATGTGGGCAATGATTCCTATATTGCGAATTTTTTCGATCGGATAATCTGCCAAAATCAAGTGCGAAGCGTAAAATATAGGTGTTCGCCACGGACGGACCCTATTGTTTTACGTTTTTCGCTTTCAGCTTTTAGTTACTACTCACCAGGCGAAATGAGCAAAGGCTTTGTTGGCATCTGCCATTTTGTGAATATCTTGCTTCTTTTTAATGGCGCTTCCAGTATTATTGAAAGCATTAATTAACTCTTCGGCAAGCTTAATTTCCATGGGCTTGCCTTTGACATTTCTGGCCGCCCCAATGATCCAGCGGAAAGCTAAGGTCATGCGTCGGTCACCTTTTACCTCAAACGGCACTTGGTAGTTGGCTCCACCAATACGGCGCGATTTCAATTCCAGCTGGGGACTGGCATTCTCAATTACCACATCCAGTATTTCCATAGCTGGTTTGCCTAACTGCTTTTCCGCTTTCTCCAGGGCATTATAAACAATCCGCTCCGCCACTGTCTTTTTACCATTATTCATAATTTTATTGATAAACTGGGCCACTAGAAGTGACTGATATTTTCGGTCGGGTTCAATGTGAGTTTTTCGTTTGACGGGACGTCGCATGATAGTTTTACTTTTTAGCGGTCTTAGCGCCGTACTTACTTCTCCCCTGTTTCCGATTTTCCACTCCCGCCGCATCCAATCGACCTCTTACGATGTGATACTGGACGCCAGGGAGATCTTTCACTTTGCCACCCCGGATGGTTACTATAGAGTGCTCTTGCAAATTGTGGCCGATGCCCGGAATATAGGCCGTGACTTCCATGCCATTAGTCAGGCGCACTCTAGCGATTTTGCGGAGCGCTGAATTCGGCTTTTTGGGCGTGGTTGTAGAGACTTTAATAGCCACTCCCCGCTTGAAGGGGGCGTTATAGTATACGGGCTTATTGTTAAGAGTATTAAAACCATAAGCCAAGGCTGGCGATTTTGTTTTCGCTTTGGCCTTCTTTCTGGGTTTTCTCAATAATTGTCTAAAGGTGGGCATATTTACAACGCTAATCTACCAATAATGCGAATCTACGAATAATTCATTTGTAAATTTAAGTTATTCGTAAATTTGTGTTTAATTTTGGATATGACTTACGCGTATTGGCCAAACCCTGCTCGTCGAAGGTTCCAATTCTAGGCTGGGGGCAATTCGAGAATGGGACGGCCTCAAAAGAATTGGAATCGCTGTTGTGGCTTGAGCCATGGTAAGCCCTAATAGCCTTGGGCTTTGTGGCTCAAGCGCATAAATCATATTGGATACAAAAAATCGGGCAGACCCGCTTTATAAGCCCCATCTATTTCGGCGATACTTAACCCACTATAATACGGAACAGATAATTAATCAAGGGAAAGACGATGGGAAAAATAAACAGCAAGAAAATTACGAACAACACTAGCCCATAGCGAAGAATAAAGAAACGCAGAGCTTCAAATCGAGCGGGCAGGAATGACAGCAATAGCCAGTGGCCATCCAGGGGCGGAATAGGCATTAGATTAAAGATGGCCAACAATAAATTAATCCTGACAATTACTGCCAGCAGATCAGGCAAGATGGTATTATCCAGGACGGATGGAAAAAACCTTAAAATGAGGCCGAACAATACCGCCAGTATTAAATTCACCGCCGGTCCAGCAAAAGCCACCTTGGCGGGACCCCATTTTCTGTCTCTTAGATTCAGCGGATTGTAGGGTACCGGTTTGGCGTAACCAAAAACAAACGGGGCGCGGACAATTACCAAAAACAACGGCAGGAGAACTGATCCAAACATGTCTAGGTGTTTAATTGGGTTCAGAGTCAAACGGCCAAGATCCTTAGCTGTGCTATCCCCCAGGCTATTAGCCACTACCCCGTGCGAAACCTCGTGGATAACAACGGAGTACAAAAAGACGATGACGAGGAAAGCTATCTCAAGAAGTCCCATGATATTGATAATTTAGCAGATTTAGGATATCCTGTAAATGATAAATTTCAAGCGTGTAAGTTCTAATTTAGATTTAACTTATGACTAAATGCCCTCTGTGCGGAAAAAAACCGATGATGGCTAATAAACGAAAACTGTTGCGTGGCCATTATAACATCGTCAATCGATACAAAAAGTACCCTAATTTGCAGTGGGCGCGGGTCAACGGTAAGCGGATGAAAATTTGCACTGACTGTATTAAAACCCAAGAAAAGGTTGCCAAGGTTTAATTTCCCTGTTTCCCACTTTTAAGCGACCGTTTAGATGGAAGGCTCGGTGAAACTTAAATTAATAATGGTTTTCAGCCTACCGGAAAAAACAAAATTTGCGAGAAGTTTGGAGAAATTTGAGAAAGAGCACATTGAACTTAGAGAATATTATCGTTCTTTTAATCTCGATCTTGAAGAAAAAATTCTCGAAGTTTTAAGAAAAGAACCCTCTATCGGCGAAGGGAGAGCTGCAAAAGTTTTCGAGTTGATAATGGAACGTTCGCATATACCTGTTTGTATAAAAATCTGGCGTCAGGAAGTTTTAAAACAAGCCCAGACGGCTCCGATTGAATACAAGAAAGTGCAGTATCTCTCGCCTGAAGAGGAGTTTGATTTACAAGACAGTCTGTATTTGGATGGTTTTGAATATGTCCCCCAGCCCCTTGCCTTCGGCCAAACTAGCGGCTTAGCCGCCATGATCATGGAAAGAATCAGGGGTTATTCACTAGCTGAAATTGACAAGCAAAAAGCTAAAATTGCAAATCCCAGCTACTCGGATTTAAAACAAATGGTCTTTAAACTAAATATCGAACACAGGGTCGTCCATCGTGATTTACACTCCGGCAATGTTATGTTGGAAACAGATCAAACACTTGTGCCTGATGGTCAGCTTAGCGGCCGGCTTTTTTTAATTGATTTTGGTTTATCCAAGAGGATCTACTCTCGTCCGACTGAGGAGGATTTTCAGTTGACTATCAGTCACAGCGATGTTATAAGATATAGGCATGATGAGCGGACGATTAAGAATCTGCAACCATCAAAAAATTCCCCATTTTTGAGGTAAATATGTTCAAGATTGCCAAAAATGTAATCATCAAGCTGGAAAAAATCGTTAAATCGACGTCCCCAGCACGAACGACAAAAAGAGGCAGCGTTTTTATCCCGGGGGATATACCAATGAGCGTCATTGAGCTTACAGTTCCTTTCAAAGACTACCTCGAATACCTGAAATCACTTAGTTCTCCGGTCAGACCAAAAATGTCGGAAGTTATATTCGTTGGCGATCAGACGTCGTCATTCCAAGTCGTCATTTTAGGACAGTTGGTTGAGAGTAACGGCGATTTTTCAATCAACGGCCGGAAAGTAGAGGTAATTTAACCAGTGGCGTCCTTGCGGCGCCTTTTTTATATTATTAAACGCAGCTACCATCAATTCGAGAAACAGGATCAGGGGACGAATAGCAAATGATAATTTTGGTAGAATATCGAGGGCAACGATACTCAATCAAATAGAGTATGTAATATAGTGTTGAATTTGCCAGCATATGCTGGCAAATTCAACAATCAGTTTTTACGATCGGGCCATAGTGTATCGGTAACACGCATGCATGGGGTGCATGAAATGGTGGGTTCGACTCCCGCTGGCCCGACCAATCAAAACTCAACGATTTTTCAGAACGAGATGATTGCTCGCTCGCCCCGCCTTCGGCGGGGCTCGCTCCCAAAAACCCATTTTTTTTGGGTATTAAATAAAACGGGGGGCCACCCCGGACGAGGACTTTTTTGTCCAGCAGGCGGCGGTTCGTTCCAATTTTTTCAATGGATTGCTTGAGCTTGTGGTAATTTTGGCTTTTTGCTCTGATTTCGGCTTCACTGCTTGATTTTATCCATTCTCGCAATGGTTCGCCATCTAAGATTTTGGCCAGTTTACCCACCTCTTTCGCCAGGTGTTTGTGTAAGTGATTGAGGATAAAAAGTTTCTGCTGATCGTCATCCCCGATTTCTGCTAATGGCAAATAAGTGGAGGTTACGAATCGCCAATCACTTATGATTTCATACAGTCGGTCAAACTTTGCCTTTCTTCTGGATTTAAAAGTTCCCGGGCTTGTAACTTCAATTCATCCGGACCTTCTCTTGGTTCGTCACGATCCATCACACTTACCTCCTTGAGCAGTTTTAAAGATCCAATACTTTTGCCACCTGTTTAATCAATGATACCCCAACTGGAGCGGGTAGTAAACTATAGGAAGGCTGGCCGTTATCATCAATTACTTCCCAGGGTTCTTTAATTACTTTTACTTGGTCAACATCTAATTCATATCGATAACCGGGGGTAATTTCGTAATTGTCAATGAATTTTTTAGCTTGGATGATGGGTACTGAATTGCGCAGATAAATTTTGGGCACGCCTTGCAATTCCAGTAAGGTACGCATCACTTTGTCATCCAGTTCAATGCGCTCCCGGATGGCTTCAATGCCAAGATGATCGCCTTCTTTGGACACTAGGCGGGTTTTGTTAAAACCGACACAGTCCCGATTGTCACAAATCAAATAAAACTGCCTGGTCTTTTTATCATAGCCAATGGAATTGGTTCTCAAAACGCGTAAGTTGCGGGGGGTATGACAGTGCGGACAAATTACCCTATATTTAATCCTTTCATCCATGACCGTTTCCGGCAAGTCGATGAAAACGAAAAAGTCCGGGTCGTCACGATAACCCATGATTGCCCGGAAAAACAAGGAATAAGAAATTTGATCGAGATTGCGCGGAAAACCGTCAATAAAAATCGCCTTTCGGCCAATGCGATCAATCTCGCGCTGGACCAAGGCCAAAATTATTTCCGTAGGCAGTAAGGTTAAGGTGTCGCGACCAGTAATAACATCCAGCGCTTTTTCAATCGAAATAAAACCCCGATAATGTCGCTTCAGAAAATCAACTAAAGCTTTCTTACCCGCTTTAGTTTTGAGATCGCCATGGACGTTCCGGACAATATCCCCCACCGACAGATGGGCTACCAAATCGGAACCGATTGCTTCTTTAAAAAGTTTGGAATAGGTACCCTTGCCGCTATTTTTCTTACCGAGCAAAAAACCAATAAAAGTATTTTTCTTTAAATACTTCTGGAGTTTTTTAATCTCCGGGCCGGCTTTAAGCGCAAAATACATCCGGCGTTCGGCTGGATCTTCAAGCAGGAATTTCTTGCCATTACCTGTTTTAGTTTTGAAAACCGGAAATTCTATACCCTTCATATTTATGACTAAATTTGCCGTAACGTCTTGTTCGGACGTTCGTATTCCCAGCGAGAATACTCACTATTTCGTGCCAGGGTCTGCAGCCCGTGGTGCTGACGCAGAATTATACCACTTGGGCTGACCATGCCAGACCCTGTCTCGGAATCCTCACAAGACATTACGGCAAATTTAGTAAAGATTAATGACTAGTCTTAATAACAAAATTATTGTTGTCGAGAATCAACTTAATTGTGTCGTCTGTATCCGTACGATAATATTTTATTCCCGATTTTTCAAGTCTCTCAATAACTGAAGAATGGGGATGACCGTATTTATTATCCAATCCTACCATAATAAACGTCACCATCGGGCTGATTGCGTCCAGAAAATTCTGCGCCGAGGATGTTTTCGAGCCATGATGCGGGAGCTTTAAAAAATCCGCATCTAGTCCAACTTTTTTGTAGACTAATTCTTTTTCCACTAATGCTTCAATGTCCCCGGTCAATAACAGCGTATGCTCTCCATACATTAGCTTCGCCACAATAGAATTATTGTTGGATTTAGTTTTCGGTTCTCCCTCTTTAAATGGGTAAAGAATCTGTATCGTTGCGCCCAGACCAAGATCAATTGTTTGTCCCGCCCACGCGGTCATTATCTGGGCTTCCGGTTTAAGCTGGTTCCACTGATCATAAGCAACACTTTTGTGTGGAATGGGATATTCTAAAATATGTTTTACTTCATAACGTTCCAACACCTCAATCAAACCGTTAAGATGGTCAGCGTCAGGATGCGTTAAAATTACCAAGTCAATCGAACGGTCATTAAAGGGCATAATTTTAGAAAGTTCCCCAATGACCGCGTTGTCCGGACCGCCGTCAATTAAAACCTGATTTCCGGAAGGCGTCTGGATAAATATGGCATCCCCCTGGCCGACGTTTAAAAAATATACCTCGAGGTAGTTATCGGTTATGGCGCTGGCGTTGACTGCTAACTGCGAAAGAAAAGCCGCCGCCAAAAGAAGCGCCCAAATTATTAGACCCCTTTTTGAAACTGTTTTATAGTCGAAGCTTGGCACGTTTGATTATGTAAAACGCCAACAAATAGTAAACCGCCAGAATATAGACGGGCAAATGGATTTGTATTGCCGCCCAAGCTGGCGCGGAGAAAATTGAAATCACCAGGAGTTGAAGACTGCTGATAAGCCAAGTCAAATATCCAATAGTCTGGCCCAGGACTGGAGCGATAATGCCAGCCACGCCCATGATAAAGCCCAGAAGCATGGTCAGAGGAACTAATGGCAAAATCAGAAGATTTACGGGTAAGGTAACCAGCGAAAGATTTTTAAAATGATAGATTAAGAGCGGCAACACTAAAATCTGCGCTGATATAGACATTAACAGCGTTTTCTTAATCTGAAACTTATTTGGGATTTTTACAAAATATTTTTCCAGCATGGGTACTCCATAGATAAGCCCCATGGTAGCTAAAAAGGAAAGCTGAAATCCAATGTCATACCGTAAAATATTAGGATTAACCAAAATCATGGCCGCCGCCGCCAGGATTATGGCATTATGCGACCCATATAATCTGCCCTCTTTTTGGGCAAACAAAAGCAGTACCCCCATGATCGCGGCTCTGACAACCGACGCTTGCGCCCCGGTGAGCACGACAAAAATCAAAATGCCTAAGACCGAAAACCAAAACGCCCTTTGTCTTTTGAAAAAAAATAGAAAAAAACCAGAAATGATCGAGGCTACAATAGTAATGTTGTAACCGGATATCGCCAATATATGAGTAGTGCCGGTGCGGGCGAATTTTTCTTTAATCTCTTCGGGCATTTGCGATCTCGAGCCTAAAAGTATGCCCTTAAGATAAGAAGTTGAAGGCTCGGAAATTGATCGATTGATTGAACGCTCAAATCGGTCCTTAAACGCAAAAATATTTTCAAGGACTATGATCTTAATCTTCTCCGGCCAAGGCAAAGCTAATTCAGTTTCATCAATATCCGGATAGCTCATCAAGGTGTAAATGCGATCTTTGGCCAGAAAGGCGGCATAATCAAACACTTCCTCGTTATCAGAAGCCGCAAAAGCAGAAGGCAATAAGAGTTCGCCGTTAAGTTTTAACTGCCGGCCAAAATGGAACGCCGGGAAAAGATTCGTGGTTATCATTACCCGCTCATCGGTATCAATAAATTTCCGGGAAATATAAAGTTGTTTGGCATTAATTATTAACCGTTGGCGATCACCGCGAACTTCCGGTTCTTCAGCCACATAACCAAAAACATCAACTTTAATCTCATATTTTTCAGCAGCCGGACCTCGCAGTTGGGAAGAAGCTAAAGCGAATTTTTCCAGGATGTGCTGTTTCGAGAAAGTCAGGTTGAATCTCAAAACGCCAAACAAAAAAAAGAGGGTTAAAAAAGCGTAAAAAGCGATTTTAGGATTCAAGGCTTTTGAGCCACGCCTAAAGAAAATAGCAATCAGCCCGGCGCAAGTGCCGGCGCCAATCCAGACAAAAAGCTGTGGGATTGAGAAAAAAGATCCCCCAAACACGCCGGCGATAAAAGACAAAAGAATGAATAAAAAAATCTTGGAAAAAGCCATTTAAGAAAGAGCGCCCAGTTCGCGCAACGTTTGCTCAAATGCTTCAACCGCCAGAACCGCCTGACGGTGAGTTAGTTGATAATTAGGGTCATGAACCAACAAATTTCTCAACTTATGGGCGTCCCACAAATTCTGCAGAGACAAAAGTTGATCCGGTTGAATCAACATCAATCTTTCACCCATGCTTTCCCCGGGATAACCGCCGGTTTTTAGGGCATCGTCAGCGAACTTGTCTGCCTCAATTACCGAAAGTTTCCACTCGGCTTCAACAAAAGAATTTACATGTTTTTTTATCTCGTCCCAACGCCGATCATATGGCGCTACCGCTTCCGCGGGGGGAGAAATTATGGCTTCTGCTTGAATCATTTGTTCCTTAAACAGTCCGCGTATTTTGTAGACCACAATAGCAAATAAAACCCCAAAAACAACAGTTAAAAATTCCATCAGTAACCGAAAATTGGCCAGCCACACCTTATAATCCGCGTTGGTAAAAAAATTAACGATTTTCATACGCGTGAGCAATTTGTAATATCTTCCCTTCTTCAAAATGATTGCC
>CAYIXQ010000010.1:15396-21331 GCA_964367475.1 uncultured Candidatus Saccharibacteria bacterium
GATTTTCATACGCGTGAGCAATTTGTAATATCTTCCCTTCTTCAAAATGATTGCCAATTATTTGCAGGCCCACCGGCATTTTAGTTGCTGATTGCTGGTTATTAGTTATTGGTATCTCAACATAGCCACATGGAACTGAAATGGCTGGCAGCCCGGCGAGATTAACCTGAACTGTATAAATGTCTGCCAAATACGCGGCCAGCGGCGTGTCTAGCTCACCGACTTTGGGAGCTACGATTGGCATAGTTGGCCCGACGATGGCGTCAAATTTTTCAAAAATATCATCAAAACTCTTTTTCACCAGAGTTCTGACTTTTTGCGCCTTCAAATAATAAGCGTCGTAATAGCCCGCGGACAAGACGTATGTCCCTAATATAATTCTCCTTTTTGCCTCTGACCCAAAACCTTCGGCCCGCGAATTTAAATAAGTTCCCAGAAGATCATGGCCGGTATTAGCTGAATATCCGTATTTAATACCATCGAAGCGAGCCAGATTAGCGGATACTTCAGATGGCACAATAATGTAATAGACAGCCAGGGCATAATCCGTCAACGGCAAACTCACCTCGTCAACGCTCGCCCCAAGAGACTCTAAATCTTTAATCGCCTTCTGGACAAGACTGGCAACTGCTTTATCTAAACCCTCCTTAAAAAACTCTTTTGGAACGGCTATTCTCATTTCCCTGATATTTTTTCGAAGAAAAGATGAATAATCGGGCACCGATCGCGGTGAGGTGGTGGCGTCGTAAGGATCGTGTCCGGCTATCGCTTGCAGTACCAAGGCCGCATCCTCCACGTTTTTTGTAATTGGACCAATGGCATCAAAACCGGAAGCCATCGCTATTAGACCGTACCGAGACACACGACCGTAGGTTGGTTTTAGTCCGACCACTCCGCAAAACGATGCCGGCGCTCGAATCGAGCCGCCCGTATCGGAACCGAGGGCATAAACCGCCAAACCGGCCGCTACGGCGGCAGCTGATCCACCCGATGAACCGCCTGCTACACGCGTCAAGTCATGCGGATTTAGGGTCGGCCCAAACGCTGAATTTTCGGTTGTCGACCCCATGGCGAATTCATCAAGATTGGTCTTTCCTAAAAAATCCGCGCCCATTTTTTTAAGGCGGGAGATAACCGTAGCATCATAGGTCGCTTTATAATTCTTAAGGATTTTTGAGCCGGCTGTAGTCATCGTTCCTTCAATTAAGATGTTATCTTTGATGGCGCAAGGCACGCCTGCCAAGTCATAAGGGTCACTTTTGTAGTTTTCATTGGCAGGCTTTAATGGTTCATTAAAGACACTGAGATAGGCATTCAGCGCCGGATTTATTTTTTCAATTTCAAACAAGAAACTCTCTCTAAATTCGCCGGGGCTGATTGCTCTGCCAGCCAGCAACTTTTGCGACGATTTAATGGTTAGTTTTTTTAAATCAATCATCACCGTTTTTTTAGTATTTGTTTGACTTTTAAGAAACTGTCTCTCTTGTGCGGAAATTGCTCAACCAATTTCGAAGGATTACTTGGGCTTCCTTCTTCGTCGGCGCGGAAAACGTTTTCCAATCCGGTAACTTGGGCCGTTGGTTCGACTTTATCTACATCAACTTCGTTCAATTTCCCCACATAATTTAAAATTGATCCAAGCTCTTCGGCAATTTTATTTTTTTCAGTCTCGTCCAGCTTAATTCTAGCCAAATGCGCGATATGTTCTACTGTCTCTTTCGATAATGCCATGTCTGTGATAATTATTACCTAAATTTTTCTTTTAGCCATTCAAAGTAAGTTTGGCGAGGTTCGGAGGTGATGACCCGGAAAATGCTTCGATCTTGGGCGCCGCTGCGGTTTGGCTCAATAATTATCTGATATATCTGGACCAAATAAACGATATAAGAAACCACAAAAGCGACCGCTAGAATGATAATTGAAGTGATTATTTTGTTGTTCATCTCTTAGTAGTAATCTACCTACTCAATCATAGCAAGGAATTGCTTTTCATCAATAATTTTCACGCCGAGCCCCTTGGCTTTGTCATACTTGGATCCGGGCTCACTTCCGGCCACCACGTAATCTGTCTGGCGAGTAACCGAAGAAGCGGTGTTGCCCCCATTAGTTCTTACCAACTCCTCGGCCGTCTCGCGCGTCAGTTTCTCAAGATTACCGGTAAATACAAACATCTGGCCAGCCAGTTTACGTGAAATTTGGGATGATTCATGTTCTAGCACAGACAGTCCTATTTTCTCAAACTTTTCAAGTAATTTTTTGTTTGCGTCCGCCCTAAACCAATTATAAATGCTCCGCGCCACCACCTCGCCAATATCCCGAATAGAATTTAATTCTTCAAAACTGGCACGGGCTAAATTCTCCAGGCTGCCAAATCTCCTGGCTAGGTCGAGGGCCGTTTCCGATCCGACATGAGGAATACCGAGGGCAAAAACAAACCGGTCGAGACTTACTTTTTTGCGGGATTGAATGGTGGTAACGGCATTTTCCGCCGATTTTTGAGCAAATCTTTCCAGATTTAAAAAGTCTTCTTTTCTTAGCTTATATAGATCGGCTGTATCCACTATTAGGCCGGCATCAAGCAAGGCGTCAATAATTTTTGGCCCCACGCCGTCAATATCCATAGCACCTTTGGAAACAAAGTGATATACCGCTTCCCGTTTAATACCGGGACAATTTTTATTAATGCATTTATAAGCGGCCTCCCCCGTCATTCGGCTTACTGCCCCACCGCAGACTGGACACTTTTTGGGGAAGTGAAAAATTTTCTCACGACCGTTTCTCAACTCCTTTAGTACTTTTTTAATGTCCGGAATAACGTCCCCGGCTCGGCCCACTACTACTGTATCGCCAAGACGTACATTTAATCGCTTGATTTCATCTTCATTATGGAGCGTGGCTCGGGAGACCATGGTGCCGCCAATTTCCACCGGTTCTAGGATAGCGATGGGCGTTAAGACGCCCGTTCTGCCTAGACTGACAATAATATCTTTAACTCGAGTAGTCGCTTCTTTGGGCGAAAACTTATACGCTATCGCCGCGCGGGGCGCTTTACCTACCACGCCCAATTTTTCAAACATTCGGTTCTCATTGACAATTACCACTACCCCATCGATTTCATAGGGTAATTTTCCCCTTGCCTTCTCCCAATGATCGCGGAACTTTTGGACTTCTTCGAGATTTTTACAAAATTGATTGTGGGGATTAGTTTTAAAACCCAAATCTTTAAGAAATTTGTGCTCATCTTCGTGAGTTCTTTGACCCAAATTCTTTTTCAACGAGTAGGCAAAAGAGTCCATCCGCCTAGAAGCAGTGACGGTCGGGTCTAATTGTCTGATCGAGCCAGCCGCAAGATTTCTAGGGTTAGCGTAGATTGCGCCGCTGTTTTTTTTCTGTTCTTTATTAATACGCTCAAACTCTTTGCGAGTAATAAAGACCTCACCCCGAACTACAAGAGTCACCCTTGTAGAATTTAAAGTCAGCGGAATTGCTTCTACTGTTTTTAGATTCTGGGTTACATTCTCGCCAATGATACCATTGCCGCGCGTAGCTCCGGTTTTAAGCCGACCATTTTCATAAATAAGTTCGATGGCCAGACCGTCTATTTTAAGTTCACAGTAAAATCCGTCAGTCGTCGCTTGCGGATCAATTTTTTTAAGACGTTTTTCCCATTCCTGCAAATCCGTTTCGTCAAAAGCATCGTTAAGCGAAAGCATCGGCTCGGGATGAGTAAATTTAGAAAATTTATCTAAGGGTTTACCCCCAATGCGCTGGGTTGGTGAATCGGGCGTAACTAAATTTGGAAACTCTTGCTCCAAATCAAAAAGCTCTTTCTTGAGCGAGTCCTCCACCGACTCCGCCGCCACCGGTTTATCCAAAACCAGCCGACTATGCCGGTATTTGTTAATGAGTTTCTTTAGCTTTTTGACCCTATTTTTGGCCTTAGATTTGGTCATAGCACCAACTTAAAATATCATAATCTAGGCCAAAAATCACTACTTCAACGCGGATTGACTTCCCTAATCACTGGGATGGATTTTTTTACTGGGATGGATTTGACTTTATTGCAGGTATAACCGTCTTTATCGGTTACGGTTTCGGTAAAGCTGTAATCCCCCGTCACCGAATAGGTGGTGGTATAATTAGTTAAATTGGGTCCAGCACCGGTCGGCGGCACTCCGCCGGGTGATAACCAATCATAGTTTCTCTGGCCAATACCTCCGCCATCAGAAAAAATAGTAAGATCAGTAAAATTGACAAGTTGGTTGGCCCTGGCTGGATTGGGCGACCAGGAGAAATCAACTTGGGGATAGGCATGCTTGGGAGTCTTCCAAGAGCCACCTCCGCCCTGACAACCTTGACCAAAACAAGATGATTGATTTACCCAGCTAGAAACCAGGCCGTTTGAATCCCACACTCTAACTCTGGCTCGATAAGTAACATTGAACTGGAGTGTACCCGATGATATTGCATAGCCCTCGGAGGAACCGCCGGATCCGCAGGTGCCATTGGGCGGACCACCGGGACAGGAATCTATTTCTGGACTATTAAATGAGCCTTGGTCATCAACTTGCACCTGATAACCGGATTGCGGGTCAGTGCCGGGTGGCACGTTATCGGGATCGGAATAAGTCCACTCCACAGTACCACCCGGACCGGACAGACAATAGTTTGGTTCTCTGACCGTAACGTTTAGGGCGGTTGGGCTGTTATTGTTATTTACCTGAATCGTTAGGGATTTGGTTATTGAGTAATCGGTAGAATCAACTGCCTGCAACGAGGCGTGGTAGCTTCCCGGGTTTTTATAAGCCTGGAAACATCCGGCGATGGAGCCGTCTAAATCAGCATTGGAAAAAACTTGTGGATTAGCCAAACCACCTGACACATTAATATCAAAGTCCCAAGTTCCATCACTGGTGCAATCAAGCCGAATAGTATTGACAGTCCCCGGAAAATCGGAAAAAATTCCTCGAAAGTCCACTCCCAACAGGGGCGCGACCGCGGCTAAAGAAGACTGCCAAGTGGATTGGTTATTTTTCTTAACCTGAAAAACCAAACTCGGCGGCGTAGGCGTTGGGGTTGGATAATCGCCACAACCAGGATCAGCCGGATCACAATATTCGATATAGCCAGTATTTTCAGTCGTAATTGGGTCGCAATTCCAGGGGTCGTACCAGGGCCCGGATGGTAATTCTAATAGCACAATATCAGCCGCTCCCGGCGGTCGGGTAGTGGCATCCCAAACCGTATCATTGGTAATTAGGGTGCCGCCCTTGCTGACATTTTTCCAAGTCACTAAAATATCAACCACCGAAAACGCCGCCGCCGGAGCACCCATACCAAAATTGTTTGGTGAATACCATTGCAAAACACATTCATCGTCGCTAACCAGCGCCGCCTTAAGCCAAGTGGGCAACATCACAATCGCTAACCCGGCTGTAATAAGAAATATTTTACTCAGCCGCTGTTTATTATTGGATAAAAGCATTTTTCGTGAATCTTAACTCAACAATATTTTTGGGTTTAGCTGAGATGATAGTGATAATTAAACCAACCTGACCATTTTTTAAAACAACGCTGGAGCGATCGGCAGTTCCGGGCAAGTCAATGCGTTGCCAACTCTCCCCCAAAGAAGCGGCATAGTTGTTGTAATCCATCTGTAACTGGTTAGTGCTTAAAGCGGTCTCATAGCGCCGCGTGGCCCAGATGATATTGTTGTTAAAATAGCTATTGGTATTGTTAATCAGGCGGGCATCCACAGCCATAAAAACACCCTCTGGAAAATATTCGGGGAGTTGATCCAATGGCACATTTATCACGACCGGTACAGCAGTCAATGATTTCGGCTGAACGGAAAAATAAAAAACATACCAGAGTAATCCGATAATCAGAAGCGCTAAAATTGCTATCAAATAGCGTAAACGTGCTGTCATACTTA
>CAYIXQ010000011.1:0-19341 GCA_964367475.1 uncultured Candidatus Saccharibacteria bacterium
CGTCTCGTCTCAAGCCTCGATTTTGCCTTGAACTTGGCCAAACGCGTAAGTCCTAGATTTAATAAGCCTCATGGGAAATTTATTTTCTCAATTTTTGGGCTATGTTGCTGATTTCGGAACTTTTGTTGGAGGATTACTCGCCAATTTCGAAACGGCCAAGACTAATTACAATTGGATCGTAATTCTGTTTTTTTTGGTAGTCGTATTCTTGGTCGGTTTTACACTAGGCAGATCCCGGCTGTTGCTGTCGCTCTTGAGCATCTATATTGCTGCTTTTATTGAAACGCATTTTATTTATTTCAGTAATATCACGGTTTATTTTAAACAAATCGATGATTACTGGCTTCACGTTGCCCTCTTCCTGTTATTTTACGCGGCTATATTTACCATATTAAATCTATCAGTGCTTAAGTCACGGCTCACGATTAAAGACACCTCTTTTCTATCTATTTCTGTTTTGGCAATTCTAAAGGTTGGGTTTTTGTTGAGTATAATTGTTTCATACATCCCAATCAAAAATGGCTACGAACTGCCGGCCAGCATCTTTCAATATTTCGGCACCCCCACCGCCCAGTTTTTCTGGGCAGTCTTACCAATAGTGGCAGCAGTGTTTTTACGAGGTAAAAAAGAGATGTCATTACCTAAGGCGGTAACTTAAGTAAGAATAAAAGTTAGGACTTACGCGTAAGTTCTAATAAGTATCGAATGTAAGCGGATTATCCCTTGTTCGCCCTCTCCACATATTCTCCAGTTTTCGTATTAATGCGAATAATGTCGCCCTGATTAATAAAGAGGGGTGCATTAATGACGGCCCCGGTCTCGATCGTGACTTGTTTCACGCCTCCCTGGGCGGTATTACCCCGTATGGCTGGGGGAGCTTCGATAACTTTGAAGTCCATTTTAATTGGTAATTGAATATTTATAACGTCGCTGTTAAATGTGACTGCTTCAATCAGAGTGTTTGGTTTCAGAAATCGTGTGGTGTCGCCGATGATATTGTCATCGAGCTTAAAACGAACAGACGGATTGGCAGATTCCGAAAACCAATATTCACCTCTGTGTCCGTAGAGAAACTTCACCTCAAGCTTTTCAATATTGGCCTCTTCAAAAAAATCGGACTGCTGCATGTTACGTTCCAATAATTTGCCGTTCAGTAAATTGCGCATCTTGGTCTGTACCACCGGCCGGCGTTGTTGCATCTTAAGATGGTGGCTTTCCATCACCTCGTAAGGCTGGCCCTCGTATATAAAATAAACTCCTGGTTTTAGGTCGTTTGGTCCAATCATAACACCGTCTACGTTCAAATGTCACAACTACTTTTTTTCGACGAAAATTAATGAGAGAAGAAATATGAAAGCGCTCACCAGAACCACGATTGGTCCGGGGGCGAATGAAAAATAATTTGATATCAAAATACCTCCTACCAAACTGACAAGCCCAAACAACGCGCTGCTAAAAATATAACTGTTCATATTTCTGGTAATATTCTTTGAAGCAATTGCCGGAATAATAACCAAAGCGCCCATCAAAAGCGTGCCCACTGCTTTGATCCCCAGAGCAACGATCACGGCCACCAACATCAGGAAAACGAAATTAATTTTACCCACATTTACGCCGGTAGACTTGGCCAGATCCTCCGAAATCGTGCCAAGAATAAATTTTTTCGAGATTAATTTCATTACTAGAATCACCATCAGGGAAAGAACAATGGCCAGAGTAGTATCCAACAAAGTAATTTGGGAAATATCACCGAATAACGCCTCTAATAATTCCTCATCCGGCGTTATCAGGATGCCAATTGCCAACGATACAGTAAAAAATAAACCGACCAGAGATTCAGTAGACAACTCGGTTTTATTCTCTATCAGCCAAATTGAAATGATTCCCAAAAAAAGCGTGCCAAAGGCTCCCAGGAAAGGGTTTAGATTAAAAAGTAAAGCCAGAGCAATACCGGGCAAGGCCACATGGGACAAGGCGTCACCCACTAGGGCCATCCGACGTAAAATCATAAACGATCCCAGATAGCCAGAGGCAATACCTACGAAGATACCGGTGATAATTTGCAACCAGTTAATGGTCATGAATATGCTGATAGAATTTAGATTCGCCGCCATACAAATCTGAAAGACCCTTAGGATCCAAAACCTCGTGTGGTTCTCCAAAACAAACAAGAGATTTATTTAGACAGATCACCGTATCAGCGTATTTATAAACGATATTCAAATCATGAGATATCAGCAAAATTGTGAGTTTGCTAGACGTCTGGAGTTTGTGCAAAAGATTATAAATCGTACCCTCGCCGCCGATATCAATGCCAGCGGTGGGTTCGTCAAAAAGGAGAACATCCGGATTCCCAAGCAGTGCCCAGGCAATTAAAATCCGCTGAAGTTCACCACCAGACAAAAAACCAAGCCGACGATTAAGAATATGATGCTCAAGATGATGCTCATTTTTAGGGCCAATGTTAATTCCTACTGATTCTAAGACAGGCAGAATATCTTGTCCGTTTTTGGAACTTTTTAGACTTAGAAACTCCCGTACGGTCAGCGGCATTTCCCTTTCCAAACCGAGTTTTTGCGGTACATAGCCGATTTTAATATCGGCCGTCCAACTAATTGAACCAGTGTGGGGGATAAGCCCTAACAAAGCCCGAAATAAAACACTCTTACCCGCGCCATTGGGGCCGACAATTGCTAAAACCTCGCCCATCTTCAGGCTAAAAGAAATATTTTCTAAAACTTTATTTTCATTAAACGAGACTGATAATTTTTCAACTTCGAGAACTACATCATTTTTCATAGCACTAATTATAGATGAAATTTTACCTGCGAACAACCAGATCATATGATTTGGTTGTTTACAAAGCAAGGTTAGCCTAATTTACTTCCAATGAAATCTTTATGGCCGGTCAGGAATTCTTTAATCGGCATTTCTTTACCGCTTTCGAGTTGAACCCGGAGGAGTTGTAAATATCCTTTTGACGTCGGCACGTAGATCGAATTTCCTTCCTGATAAACTTTGCCAATGTATTTTTCTTCATGCCCATGATTCGATTGTTTTTTTGAAACTTGGCATTGCGCAATTTTTAATATCCGCGCTCCCTGCTCTTTTTCGTTTTTCATTTTTCGTTTTACGCTTGTAAAAATACCAGGCCAAACATGGAAGGCCCGATACATGTTGAAAATATGATCAGCAGTCTTGTGCCAATCAATTCGCCCATCTTCCTTTTTAATCATTTTGGTATGTGTGGCCGCGTCGTGATTTTGTTCAACTGATATAATTTTACCCTTCAAATAACTAGGTAAAACTTTAATTAGCAGTTCTGCTCCCAATTCAGATAATTCATCGTGTAATTCTTTGTATTTTTCATCGCTTTGCACTTGGCGCTTGGCACTTTGCGCCACAATTGGTCCATGATCCACCGTTTCATCTACTTTTATGATCGTCACCCCAGTTTCCCTGTCACCATTTAGTAATGTGTACTGAATAGGGGAGGGACCGCGGTATTTTGGTAATAATGACGGATGAATATTAAGAAGCCTCTTGGGAAAAATATTAATAATTTCCTCGGGAATGATTTTGCCGTAGGAAACCATTACTCCGAGATCGGGATGAAGCGATAAAAGCGCAGAAGTAAGGGCTGAATCATTTTTTAATTTAATTGGTTGAAGCATCCGTAAACCAAGTTTTTCAGCCGCTATTTTAACGGGCGGAGAAGTAAAAACTTGTTTTCGACTAGCCATTTCATCCGGATTGGTGATAACTGCTACAATATTAAATCCACCTTTTTTAAGAGCCTTAAGAGCCGGCACAGCGAAAACTGACGTTCCAAAAAAAATAATTTTTTCTTTGTTTGACATTATTGGGCCAAGTGTTAAAATGTCTCAATCACGGAGGTGACCATGACTCTAGCCGAGGACATCGTAATCGTGTTAGTCTATTTGGGATGTATGTTGCTGTGTCTGGCTAGCTACTATGGCGTAGCCATACCGCGTAAGCGACCTGGTCTATACATCATTAAAAAATGGCGTTTCCAAGCGAAAATCCTTTTAGCTAGTGGCGCCGGCCTGCTCTGCGCAGGCGCAATTCTTTGGTTTATTGACAGCTTCAGTTCCTCCGGACAGGGGTAGAAAATTTCTACTCCTTTTTTATTTTATCCTTAATTAGTATTCCGTTTAAATGATCAATTTCATGCTGCAATACGCGAGCTAGAAAACCGCGAGCGCGAAATTTAATCTTGTTGCCTTTCTCATCCATTGCTTTTATCCAAATTTTGGCTGGTCGTTTAATTTGCGGCCAATATTCAGGAAGGCTAAGACAGCCTTCCTCGACTGTCTGGGTTTTATTAGAAAGGCCAGTCATTTCTGGATTAATATACACTTCCGGAGTATTATTTTCTTTGGCTAAATTCTGATCAATTATAAAAATTCGCAGATTTTTGCCAACCTGATTGGCCGACAGTCCCACCCCCTTGGTAGCAATCATAGTTTTTTTCATTTCATCAATCAATGACAAAAGTGCGGGTGTGATTGAGTTGACTTGTGACAATTTCTGGTGTAATATTTTATTGGGTTCTTTAATGACATTCATTTCTGTGGGGAGGTAAGATGAAATTCAAGTCCGAATACGAGCGCGGCGACATTTGGGGTTCGCTGATTGTGGCCGGTAGTTTGAGCTCATTTCAAAACCCTATTTCTACTGCAATTCCTGATTTCTGGCTGTGACTGCGTCAGATTTCGTAAAATGTCCTCACCGTAGTTACTACTACGTTTCCGGGCATTTTACTTATCTTCCTTGTCTCGTTCAAAAATCAGGAATTTCGTTACGAAAAGGGTTTTGAAATGAGCTCTCTGTTTCTACTGGCAGTCATTGCCTATATTGCGGATTATCTACAAGCATTATATTGAACTGCGGGGATCGACATCGATGATCCAGTTTGGTGGGACCAAGCGCAACAACTCGTTGCGCTTTTTGATTTCAAGATTGCTTTTGATTAATATTATCCAATAATAATAACCTTTTTCTTTATGAATAAAGGCAGGTGCCGGACCAATCACCTCAATTATTTTATTGGCATCGGGCAGTTCGAGAGAAATTGCGTACTTAAGTTTTTCATAAACGCCGATTGCATCCTTTCGCGCCTGAGCATTGTCCAGATGTTTATATGACAGCTTAACTAGCTGTGAGAATGGGGGATAGCGTAAATTCTTCCGAGCGACCAATTCGTCAAATATAAACTGCTGAGCCTTGCCGGCTGAAGCTAGCTTTATAGCAGCATCATCAAGATTATACGTTTGTATTATCAGCTCCGCTGAGATTTGCCGCAGTGTCCAGATCTGCCTGAAAAGCCATTCTTCAGCCCTGAAATCCGGTATATATATTAGGCTATCAGCGCTAATTATCCCTATTTTTTTGGCAGAAAGCAAGTATTTGTGACTTAAAAGCATGGGTGTGGCAACCAAAATACCCCGCCCAATTGAATTAAAGTCAGATACCAGCTTTTCTTCTTCGCTTTCACTTAAATTGCTATCTATATCTAATTTTAAAATTGGTGGAATCTCTAAGTTCATCCGGGCATAATATTTTTTTAATTCTTCAACCACTTTTTCAATACCCAGACCGTGCGCGCGCATTTTATAGCTCCCGCATGAAGAACACTGTTTGGGTAGCGGTTGATTATACCTGCAGTGATGGCACATAAGGATAGCATGGGGCATGACACCCGAAACATAAGGCTGATTTTGACCCCTCTGGATATGAACAACCAACGACAGGTTGCAGTTGGGACATTTTACGATAGAGCCGCAATTTTGACAGACAATAAAATTGGCAAAGCCACGGCGGGGGACATAGAGAATGATCTTTTCAGCATTTTGCAGCGCTTCCTTAATTTTACGGCTAAATATAGAAAAGTTCCCGGATTTTATTTCAGAGATCATATTAACAACGGCAGAGCGGCGACTGGAAAACCATTCTCCCAATACTTGCTGGTCGCGCATATGATCAATCCGGGGAAATGACGAGGACAAATAACATTCAGCTCCGAGAGAATTGGCAACAAACTTCGCTAGATCAGAAGCAAAATAACGCGGCGCCATATTCGATTTATATGTGTCATTTGATTCGTCATCAACCACGAGCGCGCCTAGGTTGGCAAAGGGCAGGAATAAGCCAATACGCGTGCCAATAATAAGACTGATTTTTTTCTCCATTACTTGAGACCAGATTTGTTTGTATTCTTTCAGCTTGATACCGCTATGAATAAAAATTGGCTTATACTTTTTAAACTTGTTAAAAAAGTATTTGGCAGATATTACCGTAGGCACCATTAAAAAAACCTGCCGGTTTTTTTTGACGCACTCATTAATAACTTTTTCATATACAGCTTTTGTTTGCGAAATGCTCTGTACCAGTATGATCGGTTCGTTTTGTTTGAACCGGTCGTCAATAAAACTTGAGGTTACCCGTAAATATTTTTTTTTCAGCCAAAATGAGGGAAGCACTGTTTTTAACGAAAGACCAAGCGGAGCATAGTAATACGAGGAAATATAATCGGCAATTTTAAGCTGCCAGTCGGAAACCTCTGGTCGGTCGGAAATTACGTTATCTATTTTTTTTAATTCGAAAGAAACACTTTTTTTAAAAATAAGTTTTCGTTTTGCCAACGGTTCAGCCGCCAGCACAATACCAAACACTTTTCTGCGGTTAAGACTTATTTCCACCACCGCGCCGCGCGGCAGCGTTCTATCATTAAAGTAGCTAAGAATTTGGAGTTGATTTCTCGGTATAGCCGTGAGCGGTATGACGTCAAGAATGTACATATACTTTGAAATTTATCTTATTCGCGGGTATAATTCAACATGTATAATTTAATAGAATGACTAAAGTCAAAAAGCCGAATATTAGAGTTAGATTGGCGCCAAGCCCGACCGGAAGTTTACATGTCGGCACCGCCCGCACCGGCCTTTTTAATTGGCTCTTTGCCAAGCACCACACGGGAACTTTTATTCTTCGAGTTGAAGATACTGATCCAGAAAGATCTAAGAAAGAATTCGAAGATGATATAGTTGAAAGTCTCAAATGGCTCGGTTTAGAATGGGATGAATTTTATCGCCAGACGGATAGAACTAAAATCTATACTAAATATATCCAAAAACTATTGAATGAACGAAAGGCTTTTTGGTGTTATCACACTGGGGAAGAATTAGAACTGGAAGGAAAAGAGCAGATTGAGAAGAAAGAGTTACCGAGACATGTGTGCGCCTATAAACACGAAGCGCCAGAAATAAACAGTGAAAATCGGAGGGGAGTAATAAGACTTGCCGTCGACGAAAATTCTGATAAAAAGATTATTTTTAATGATTTGATTAAAGGGCGCATTGAATTTGCCGAAAGGCTTTTTGGCGATATAAGTATAGCTCGAAATGTTAATTCGGCGCTATATCATTTTGCCGTTGTTATTGATGACCATGAAATGAATATTAGTCATATTATCCGGGGCGAGGATCATATTACCAACACGCCTAAATATATGCTTATCGCTCAAGCGCTGGGCTTTAGCAATCCAGAATTTGCTCATATCCCTTTAATTCTTGGGCAAGATCGCGCCAAGCTTTCAAAACGAAATGGCGCCATTTCTGTTAAGGAGTACAGGAACAAAGGTTATTTGCCTGAAGCCATCGTTAATTATCTTGCTTTACTGGGCTGGTCCCCAGAAAACGCGGACCGGGAAATTTTGACCAAAAATGAATTAATTGAAAAATTTGATTTAAGTAAAATTCATAAGGCGGGAGCATTTTTTGACATAAAGAAATTAAATTCGATCAATTCGCAGTACCTAAAAATGTTGAATGACGAAGGTATTAAAGAATTGGTAAAACCGGCGGTAGATAAATTTTTTGGCAGACAGGACGAGGAAATACTTTTAAAAATTGCGCCGCTTTTCAGGAAAAGGCTTGAATACACGGAGCAAGTTAAAGAATTTCATTATTTTTTCAAGCGACCAGAGTATGACCGCGCGCTCTTGGTTTGGAAAAAATCGGATCTGACGGGAGCTAAAATGGCGCTGGAGAAGGCAAAGGAATCAATCACCCATGAAGTTTCTTTTGATGAGAATTGTCTTCATACTGTTTTTAATATAATTGCGCGAGATAACTTCGGTGGAGATAAAGGCGCCGTCTACTGGCCAGTTCGGGTGGCATTATCCGGTGAAAAATATTCGGCCGATCCGGTTGAAACCGCGGTAATTATTGGCCAAGCGGAAACTCTGGCTAGAATTGACAACGCCCTGGCAAAAATTGAGTAGTATATGCAAACATATTCAAAAAAAATAGGGGTTCTTTGTTTTTTAATTTTTGTCATGATTAGTCCCATTGCTATCAGGTTTAGCATTGCGGCAGAAGACATTAACCAAAAAATTCTGGATTTACGCAAGCAAATTGAGGAACTGACAAAACAGGCCGCCGGGTATAAAAAGAATGTACAGCAAAAAAGAAAGGAGGCTGACACGCTGGCCAGACAAATTGCAATTCTAAATAATGAAATAGCCGGATTACAAACACAAATTTCTATTACGGAAAGACAAATTGGAACAGCTAGAATAGAAATTTTTGGTCTGGAAACGGAGATTTTTGAAACCCAAGAACAGATTATCAGCAAAAAGGAGGCAATTGGGGAAATCGTTTTTTCAATGTATGAACGGGACCGTTTAAATTTGGCGGCAGTATTGTTGGCTAATCCGCGGTTGTCTGACTTTTTGAGCCAAGCCCAGCATGAAGAAAACCTGAACCTTCGTCTCAACTCGCTTTTGGCAGATTTAAAAATCCGGAAGAATCAGCTAGAGTCCGATAAATCGGCGCTCGAGCTTAAAAAGCGAGAACTTGAACGTTTGAATAATCAGCATATCGCCCAAAAAAATAGTGCCGCCGAAAATAAGTCGAATAAAAATCGGCTGCTGCAAGTGACCAAAGGGAAAGAAACTGAATATCAAAAACTACTGAATGCCGTTGAGAAAAAGAAAGCCGCATTTTTCGAAGAATTGCAAAAACTCGAGACTGAAGCTTTAAAAAGCGGAGCTTTTATTGTCCACGTTAAGGCGGACAAAATTCCGCCTAAGGGAAAAATTTTTCATTGGCCGGAGGAGGATTTTTATTTAACCCAAGCTTACGGCCTGACTGCCTACGCGCGGCGGGGAGTATACGGTGGGGCGCCCCATAACGGTGTTGATTTAGTTAGTGGTTTTGGCTCGGCCATTCATCCGATTAGTGACGGCAATGTGCTTGCAAGCGGTTTTAACGATGGCTGGGGAAACTGGATTGCCATACGCCATGACAACGGATTAGTCAGTCTTTATAGCCACCTGAAATCTCCCAGCGGCTTAGCAAATGGAACCAGCGTTGATACCGCTTCTGTAATTGGGTACGAGGGAACTACGGGTAATTCAACGGGATCTCATCTTCACTTGAGTCTCTACTATGATTTTTTTACATTCATTAACCCAAAAAACGGACAAATATATTTTAACTATTTTGATGGGACGCTCAATCCACTTGATTACTTGTAACAATAAAACGAGCTCAATGTATCCTTTTTCATTAAAAACTATATAATTATTATATGATAAATGTTGTTATTCTAGGTGGCGGTTTCGGGGGAGTGAGGACAGCTTTAAATTTAAACAGGAAATTAAAAAATAATAAAAACGTCCGCCTCACTCTTATTGATAAACTTGATGCGCAAACCTTCCAGCCGGCCCTATATGAAGTGGCTTCTGTTTACGGCGTTAACCATGAACATCCTTATCACACTAAATTAAGAGGCACCATATGTCTTCCTTATGGTGAAATATTTAAGGGAACAGCAGTCAATTTTATTCAGGCGGAAGTTAACCAAATCGATAGCGCGGGCAAATTTATTTCAACCACCAGCGGACAGATTATTGATTTTGATTATTTGGTCATTGCTCTTGGAGCCGTCGTTTCAACTTTCGGCGTACCCGGGGTACAAGAGTATGCTTTTAAATTTAAATCCATTGAGGATGGATTAATGCTGGCCGATAAGCTTGAGGAACTATTTACCGAAAAAAATAGGGAAGGGAACGGTTTGCCTTTAAGAATAATTGTTGGTGGGGCCGGATTTACGGGCGTGGAACTAGCCGCTGAACTTGCCACCTGTTCTGTTCATATAGCGCGACGAACGGGGATTAATCATCGCCATTGCGCCAAGATTACCTTGCTTGAAGCCGGTCCGATGATATTGCCAATGGTTTCTAATCGTGAGAGAAAACTAATTCGCGCAAGACTAAATAGTCTTGGTGTTGACGTTTTAGAGAGTTCGCCGATTGTCAATGTTGGGCCGAATTTTATCGATCTTAAGGATAATAGTAAGATGGGGGCAGATTTGATTATCTGGTCTGCCGGCGTCAAGGCGCTTGATCTTTTTAAATCAGTTGACGGTTTAGCTCTCGATGAGAGAGACAGAATTATGGTTGATCTAACGCTTCAAATAAAAAATTTCAAAAATATTTTTGCCGTCGGCGACGCGGTTTTTTTTGTTAATCCAGAAAATAACCAGCCAGTACCGCAAATGGCCATTGTAGCTATGGAGCAGGGGAGAGTAGTAGCAGAAAATATTGCCGAGCTTATTCAGCACGGCGAGTCTATCAATGGTTTAAAAAAATATATTCCAAAATACGGCGATTGGGTTACGCCCGTGGGAGGAAAATACGCCGTGGCTCACATTGGGGGATGGACCATATCCGGATTTTTAGGCTACGTCTTGAGGCAGGCGATAGACATACGCTATTTGTTAGGGACACTCCCGTTTTTTAAAGCGCTTGGTCTATTCCTATCTAATATTAAGGTTTTTTCAACAAATGACTAGGGTGTGGATAACTTTTTGACGTTTTATTATAATATTATGTAATAATTTTTTAGAATCGGTAGGGAAGGAGGGGTAATTATAAAAAAATATAACACCCTGGAATGATTTCGATGTTTCTAATTTAATAACCATCCTAAAAGCTGTGGCCTTATTGGCGATCAATTTGTTTATTGTTATTGTGGAGACAGTCGTAGAGATACTGATAAAAGGTTTCCCAAAAGGTGGCTAAAGGTTGCCACGTCGTAAAAGGTATATTGTAAGACGTGATGTTTATTTGCCCCACCCACTTCCCTATTATTATCATTTAATTTATATAATTTTGAGAAATAGTGACTATTAGGACTTACGCGTTTGGCCAATTATGTACTATTCAAATATCGAAAATTTTAAATCAGCCAATGGTTATGAAATTGATGGAATATGGTATCCCCGTGTCACGGCTATTGTGGCCATTAAAGCCAAACCGGCGTTGTATAAATTTTACGCAGATTTGCCAAATTTTGCCGCGGGCGAAGCCATAAAATCAAAATCGGCGATTGAGGGCACTTTGATACATGAAACTATCGAAAACATTCTGGAAGGGAAAAATGTGACTATCCCCGATTCAATCAAACCGGTGGTTGAGGTATTCATGAATTTTAAAAAAAAGCATGAGATAATTCCCCACCAAGTCGAAACAAGGGTGATAAGTAAAAAACATCATTACGCGGGAACGCTCGACGTTTTGGCGGAAGTGGACGGGCGACTTGGCATTGTGGATATTAAGACTTCCTACGCTATTTATAGAGACTATGGCATTCAGATCGCGGCTTATATTGAAGCATTAAAAGAAGAGCCGACTATGCCTCCCTTAACTCGCTGGATTTTAAGATTAGATCAGGCCCGTGCCTGCCTGCGCGGTTGCGGCGCAAAAATGCGTGAAAAAGGGGGCGGCCAGAAAATAAGAACGGCAAATCACCGACCGACCACCTGTGAGCACGTCTGGGGAGACCCCATTGGAGAAGTAGAATTTCGTGAGCTTGATCGTCTCGAGGAAGATACCAGGGCATTCCTCGCCTCTAAAACGCTGTGGGAATGGGAAAATGATTACTGGCTAGGTCGAATCAAGTGATAGCTTTCCTTCCTGCTTACGAATAACCGGAGCATATATTTACTTTTTACAATTTGCCGCTAAATGATAACCGGCGGCTAGGGCGGCTGACTCATTATTAAAAAAAATCTTATTCTCCTTGGCGATTAAATTAGCGCCCGGACACCAGAGAAAATGATATACTTTCCCGGAGCTCTTTTTTGAGGCCACTATGGTCTGATCAGTCTGATTTGTTATGACTGCTTTGTCACTCTCTTCCTCTATAGGTCGCACAATATCAGGGGTAGTAGGGGTAGTAATAGTTAGTGGAGTTTTCAGACTGGAAAAGGCGCGCATTTTCCCAAAATTAAAGCTGGTAACGGCAATCAATATTATCCCTGATATTAGGGTGATTTCTGGCAAATGCTTCTTGATAATTTCTGTGAGTTTTGGTAGCATAAGTAACTGTCCGAGCAATATTAATCTTGCTCGAGGATAATTTCGCATGGCACATACAAAGTCAGGTGGAACAACTAAATTAGGGCGAGATTCTGAATCAAAGCGTTTGGGCGTAAAGCTGGCTGATGGTCAGAACGCTATTATCGGTAATATTATCATCCGCCAGCGCGGTAGTAAATTTATGGCCGGCAAGGGTGTCGAAATGGGAAAGGATGATACTATTTTTGCTATTAAAAATGGCATTGTTAAATTTACTTCCCTCAATAAAAAAAATTATGACGGATCTCGCCGCCTCGTCAAAATCGTCCACGTGGTATAAGAGTACTAACGCAAATTATTTTTTTCTCACTGACTTTTTAGACTGACGTAACTATCACTTTGACTTTGGTTCTGGCTTCGGGGTGGAATTCAATTTCAACTTCATGTTCCCCGATCGATTTAATATGTTCAGGTAAATTTATATTTTCCCCCATCACATCAATTTTTTGATCGCGCAAAGCTTTAACAATCATTTTCTCATTTACCGAACCATACAAATGACCCTGATCATTGGCGTCCTCTTTTATATGCAATTCCATACCTTCCATTTTTTTAATCAGGGCCAATCCCCGCTCTTTGCGGTTCAATGCCTCAAGTTCCCTTTTTGCTTTTAAAGTTTCCGCTTGTTTCTCGGCATCAACCGTAGCAATCTTGGCTAAACCTTTAGGTAGTAAAAAATTTCTTGCATAGCCATCGGCTACATTTTTGATATCCCCTATTTGGCCAACACCTTTTATGTTTTGAAAAAAGATAACCCGCATAATAATTGTTAGGACTTACGCATTTGGCCAAGTTCAAGGCAAAATCGAGGCTTGAGACGAGACGTACTAGCAGGTACGGCGAGTCTCAAATGTAGATTTTAACAAAGAAATTGGCCAAACCCTTGTGGCTTGAGCCACGGTAAGCCCTAATAGCCTTGGGCTTCGTGGCTCAAGCGCGTAAGTCCTAATTGTTTTGAAACTATCTCTATCTTAATCCCCTAACCAATTCCTCCGCTTTATCTAACTGCGGATCACGCTCATTATTTATATCATCTTCCGTGCGTTCAACAGAATAATCTGGCTCGATTCCGTTGTCATTGATAGATGTTCCTTTGGGCGTAAACCATTTAGCCACGGTCACTTTAAGCGATGACTTGCCAGGCAGCTCGCTTACCTCCTGCACTGACCCTTTGCCAAAGCTTTTCTCCCCTACCAATAATACACCGCGATGATCCTTGATCGCTCCGGCCAAAATTTCGGAAGCCGACGCCGAACCTTTATTTATTAAAATAACCAGCGGATAGTTTTTAAGCTGACCATGATTTGGCGCTTCAAACACCTGCTTTTGGCCATCATTTGTTCTTTCTTCTGTGACGGTTAACCCACCGTCAATAAAATATCCAGCAATATTTACTGCTGAATCCAGCAACCCGCCAGGGTTATTTCTAAGATCGAGTATCAAGCGGCGGGCATTAGATTTCTGAATCTCACGAACCGCCTTTTCGATATCATTATCGACGTTTCTGTTAAAGACGAACAACTGAATATAAGCAATGTCGCCACTAAGCATTTTCCAAGCCACAGTCGGCACCCTGATAGTGCCTCGGACAATAGTAACTTCTTTTGAAGAAGAGTTTTTCTCGCCACGACTGATAGTCAGTTTTATTGGCGTTCCCTTAGGCCCGCGGATTAGGTTGACCGCTTCGCTTATTTTCATGCTCTCGGTACTTTTATCGCCAATCTTTACGATCTTATCGCCAGCCATGAGCCCTGCCCGATCGGCTGGTGTGTCTTTTATCGGCGCGATAACAGTCAAGATGTTATTACGAAGACCTATTTCAATACCCACTCCCCCAAAAGTGCCACTAATTTCTTGGGCAAAATTTTCACTCTCCTTTGGCTGCATGAAAACCGTATATGGATCGCCAACGGCATTTACCAGTCCATCAATGGCGCCATATAATAATTCCTGGCTATTAAGATCTTCACTATCGACATATTTGTCCTGTAACTGGTTCCACACATTCCAAAACAGGCTAAAGTCAACACCATCCGGCTGACCGACCGCTCGATTGACAAAATCCCGGCCAATACCAGTGCCAAAATCACTAAACTCATTAAAATAAAAACCGCCGGCGAATCCCGCGGCCAATACTATTACCAACAATAATATTATTTTTTGGCTGTTAAACATTTATATTTGGCAAAGTTTTAGACAGACTTCTATATTTCCAGAAAAACTTTAAAGCGCTTCGGATATGCCAACGCGTTTTTTGATTAAAAAAAGCATCAAATACGCCTAACTGCGATTTTGACTCCCGCTGGTGATAATGATACATCACCGCCTCGGGATAATAGACGACTTTATATCCATTGTGCCAAAAGCGTCGAGACCAGTCAACGTCCTCAAAATACATGAAAAATCTTTCATCCATAAGACCGACTTTTTCCACCGCCGCGCGCGACACCATTATCGCCGAACCCATAATCCAATCCGGGGTTTGCATTTCTCTGGCGTCGGTATCACTTACTAAAAATTCGTCGAGATATTTTTTAAAGGGTTTCATTTTGCCTATAAAGCTCCGGCGGACGATGACGGTAATAGGTCGGTAATAGCTAAAATATGACTGCTGAATGCTATCATTAAAATTTCTCAACTGGGGCCCAATCATACCGATATCGGGATGTTTTTTTAAGTAAGTTAATAATTTTTGAATTGCATCACCCCGGATTATGATATCAGGATTAAGCATAAGAATATATTTTCCGGCGGCATTTTTAATGCCTATATTCACTCCTCGGCCAAAACCGCAGTTGTAATTAAGCGCTAGGAGCTTAGCGCTAGGTGCTCTTTCTCTGACAATATCTCTGGACTGACGCGTGGACATGGAATCAATAATAATAAGCTCGTAACCTGGAACCTGGAGCAGAGAATTCGCGCCATTAGCTATTGAATCTAAACACATCTTCAAAAATCCGGGGGTTCGGTGGTGAACAATGATGATGGATAGTTCTGGCATAAGCCAAAAATATAGCAAAAGAGCCGATTTTTGCAAGTTCTCTCCTTTGACAAATAAAAAACTGGGTTAGTGGCTTAATTATTCTAAGTTAAGCAATTCTTTCTGGAAATAAAATCGGCAGGAGGGAACCCTAAAGTTCCACCCCTGCCGAACGAATCTGGCGTAATCCTGTACTCTAGGTCTGGCGACCCAGAATAGCGCGCCAGAAGGACATATAATCCTTTTCGAAGTGTTCGCCAAAGATCTGCGCCGTGGCCGGCTCTGATCCTCCGCACACGAACTCCTTCGCCACCAGCATAAACACATAATCCACCAGCTTCGTCAGTCCCATCATCTCCGCCTTAAGGAAGTCAGAGTTGACGCAATTGACCTCGACCACCCCCTGCGGTGAGAGACGCGAGTGCCAAGCAAAGCTGCTCTCGCTGTCCGGGACTACGAAGACGAGGCTCAAGCTCTCGCGCGGTCTGATGACCGACTTTTTGCCAGACTTCTGCGGTTCTCGCGGCTCCTGCGTCTGACCCTCCTCTTCGGAGAACTTACGCTGACGTCGCAACAGCGTCTTGTCCACCTTCGGCTTTTCCTCCTTCTTTTCCAGCTCGGTTTCCGGCCGGATATTGATGAAGGATTTGAACTGCAGCGGCAAAAGGCCCGGGTCGGCCTGAAAATGACGGTTGACGATCCGCACGATCGTGTCTGCTACACGCCGGAATTTGTCCTTGCGTTCGTCTTCCTCGATCCGCTCCACGATAGGACGAAGCACCTGGTTCGTGAAACGGGTCAGAATGTCGACGAACATCTCAAGTTCCGAATCGTACTCGAACGTATCCCGCGCGGGACTGATAGTGCAGAACCCGAGCCGAATCGTGCCTTCGAAATGCCCGCGATTGAAAACCTCGGCCATGGCCTCCCCTACCTGCTTCCTCTTGAAGAGGTTCGCGAGGTTGAAAGAGTTGGTGCCGCGGTGCTCGACCAGAATTCGCGGGTTTTCCAAAGGCTTCTCGTTGAAGTAGAAGTCAAACACCAATGGGCCGTGTTGGGTATCGTACCGTTCCGACTCCATATGGATACCGGAAAATAACCGCGGCTTGATCTCCTTTTCGGTGCGCTTACCCTTAACATCGCGATAGGCGATCACGATCAGGGGTTCGTCCTTGAAGAGCTTCTTGTTGAAGGCATCCACGATGATCCTCTCGATCGCACCGAGGTCCGCGAGTCGGCGCAGGGCCAGAGTATTCACGTCGCTTAAATGAACCATGGCAGAGACCTGAAACACCTTGCCCTTGATGGTCTTGTCAGAGACCACATGAGCATAGGGCCAGTCCTCAATCCGTAGATCCGGACTCTCTTGCTCTCGGAGAATGTCCCGATTCAGCTCGTAGACACGGATCTTGTCGAACTCACTGTCCATGTCTTTCGTGATCAGCCGATAACACTTCGCTATCGCGATGCCGGCGAGGTTTCCGATACCCTTCTGGCCGAACTGGTCACCCTCGGTCTTGAGAGAACGCCCGATACTCTTGAACTTCTGCATGATCTCACTCTTGGACGCACCCGCTCCATCGTCGTAGCATTTGATCGAGCGATCGCACATTGCGTCAACCTCGATCAGAACGTGCCGGGCGGCCTTGTCCAGTGCGTTCTGCACGAGCTCTCGAACCACATCGAGAGGATCGGCATAGAGCTGGGCGAGATAAAGTGCGATATTTCCGCCGTGGAACCCGATGCTGACAATTTCCGGTACACTCATTTTCGATCTCCTTTGTTCAACTTTCCTTCGTCGCTTAAAACCTTAAACGCCATCTCGCCGGCCATTGCCCGGACGAGATTCTGAAACACTTCCCCGTCTTCTCCCAGACTCTCTCGTAGCTCCTGCCGCTGTTCGGCATTAGCTTCGAAAAGAAACCAGAGTAAAAGTCGGGATAATGCATAGATGTGTTCCTTCGCCAGGATTTGGTTTACCCTGTTCATCACAGGGTCCACCGCTTTCGCGGGAGCTCCCTCATCTTCATCCATTACAAGCTGCGTTATCTGTGGGCTAAAACCGAGTTCCTTTTCAAGAACCTCGGGTCCGAAGCGTTGTTCGATGATGACCCGGTACTGTCCCGTCGGCGTAGAGCCTATCTCCCGCCAATGCTTGAGGGTGTTATAAGGTACCCCGAGCCCCTGACAGTACTGTTCCCAGCTCATTCCGGACTGGGCTTTGTCTTCATCAAGCGCTCTTTTCAACTTGGTCGTCATGTCCGCCTCCTCTATTGCGCTCTTTTTTTGAGTTCACTCAAGAATGCGGTCTCGGCGTCGATCTCTTTCTTGAGACTGGCAATTTTTTCCTCAGAATGACGGATCAAATCGTCAACCGAAAGAGACTTGGCCGAGTCACTTGTTTTCAGTGCAGGCTGAACAGGCGGAGATTGAAATGTTACGACAATACCATGACGTCTACCTGCTGTACTTTTGGCAATCATGCCCCGCCTCTCGAGCCGCCGTAGAACATCCCAGATGTAAGATGCGTTACAGCTAAGATCTGTAGCGATTGTTCTCATCAAGTCGGTGGTAACAAGCAGGGTTTCCCCTACTTTTTCCTTGAGCAGACGGCGATAGATCTCCAGGGTTTTACCAGCAAGTCGTCCTTGCAACTCATGGGCAGCGGTCTGCTTGCTAGCTGAATTGTCAGGCTTCATTTCTTCCAGTGTATCCATAACTATTCTTCTCCTAAAAAATTGGAAAGTTGCTCTAAACCTAGAACAGGTTTAGCAAGTCTTTTTAACATAGAGCTACTCACTCTGTCAAGCTTAGGCGAGAAGCGATGGCCGTCCACAATATAATCGTTTAGGCATAGATATTTTTCTTCACATAATTAAATCTCGATCAAAATATTTTTGAACAGGTTTCTTATCCCATCATAATTATCTCCCTTAGGCATAAGTATATACTCCTCCTTGGTAGAGCGAGCTTCGTAGAGCAGGTTTTCATAGGTGAGTACATAATTTTCTACTTTGGATTTTGGATTGAATGAGTTAGCAAGATCAAGGATATCCCGGACATCCCAAATCTGAAAATCAGTCTTAATATCTCCCTTCAATTCAGAAAGCAGATTAGTGATTTTAAGCGGATTTGAAAAATAGCCATTCTTTGATGCTTTATTTTTTATGGCCACAATTATATCCTGCTGACGGCGCGCTCGATCAAAATCGCTGGTCGAAAAACGCGAACGTGCGTAGTACAGCGCCTGTTCTCCATTTAGATGGTTATTCCCCACCGGTAGTGAAAATTCGTAGCCCCATTGGGTAGATTCCCTGAACGGACGGGCCAAATAAATATCAATGCCCTCAAGTGTGTCTACTATATTTTTAAACGCGTTAAAATCGAAAACCACCGCTTTGTCGACATACACTCCACTTATCCGCGAAACGATCTGTTTAGCCAGTTCAAGATTCTGCTTCCTTTTCAAACTCTGCTCATAAATTTCGTTTATTTTTCCTTTAACTCCGAGCAGGTCAATCGATAAATCGCGGGGAATTGAAATCAGCGAGGCCTTTTTTGTCTTTTTATCAATACTCGCCACCAAAATTGAATCTGCTAGTAGTCCCCCCTCCCCCTCTATTTCTTTCGCCGTCCCGCCGCGAATGCCCAGAATCAAAACATCTAGACGGTCAGTTTCCGGAGTGGGTAGAGGATTTGGATCATTTTCTTCAACCGCTTCATCCTTGCCAAAAATCGCATGGGTAATATTTGTTAAAAACGAATCGTTATCTACGACTATTGTGTTATAAACAAAACCAAGCCAAAAAGCACCGATGGCTATAATGGCAGTTAAAGCCGCCACGTAAAAAATGGGCCGCTTGTACCAGGGCCTTTTTTCGTTAGAATCGGGTTGGAGAGAAATTACTTCCAC
>CAYIXQ010000012.1:0-19121 GCA_964367475.1 uncultured Candidatus Saccharibacteria bacterium
AATCGTCTGTTTTTCTTTTGTTTATGCCATTTTGGCGACAAAATTGTCTAGACCGGCCTGCCGCAATGTCTCCGCGATGACGGCGTAGCTATGACCCGTCCGCCTGGCTGATCGCACGTAGTTTAGTAATTCCGAATTAATCATAGTGAAATTTAGAAACTTAAAAACAGCACTAGAACCGATGGCTAGCAAATTAAAAACACTGAAGACAAAATTCTTTACCCTTGGGCTCTAATTACAAACCCCAGTGGTGGCAAAACAATTAGGACAAGAAAAACAAGAGCCAGCTCGAAACATCATGGCGCCGCATTTTTCGCAAATCGGGGCATCAGTATAGGCGTTTTTTGATTGAAGATCATCCCAATTAGTAAGACGGGGTTGAAGATTTTGCAATGAAGCGGCAGTGACGGCCGGGAGGCTATCTCCGATAACATTTTCCAGGGGTATAATCGTTTCTAGTCGGCCAACCGGAGTCTGACCGAAAATTTCTTCTTTGTCGGTCTCGGACAAAAATTTGTGGCCCAAATATTTGAAAATATAATCAATAAACGATTTGGCAAAAGGGATATCTGCATTGCTGGTAATACCGGATGGTTCAAATCTCATGTCCTTAAACTTAGCCACTAAAGTTTTAAGAGGCACACCCGATTGCAATGACATGGAAACCAGGGTGGCAATAACATCCAAAAGGCCGGAAATAGTGCTGCCCTCTTTAGCGATTCTGATAAATGTTTCGCCCGGTTTGTTGGTAGTGGGATAAAGACCGATCGTCAGATAGCCTTCATGATTACCAATCGAGAATTTATGAGTAATGGCCGGCCGCTCGTCAGGCAGTTTTGCCCGGGTATAGCCATTTACTCTTTCGATCAGTTTTTTGTCTTCAGTCGACGTATTTAATGGTTGTAGGCTCTTAGAACCGTCACGATATATGGCTATCGCTTTGAGGCCATATTTCCAAGACTGCACAAACGCATCGCGGATGTCATCAACAGTAGCGTCGCTGGGCAAATTTACGGTTTTGGAAATTGCACCCGAGACAAATGGCTGAACCGCACCCATCATCTTAATGTGGCCCAGATAGCTGATGCTGCGCGTACCATTAGCCGCTTTAAACGAGCAATCGAATACTGCCAAGTCCTCATGGCTAATGTGGGGAGCGCCCTCAATCGTTTCTTTTTCCAGAATGTAGTCGGCCATATCTTTAATCTGGTCATCGCTGTAACCGAGTTTTTTCAATGAGGTAGGCACCTGATTGTTTACTAACTTTAAAATGCCGCCGCCCACTAATTTTTTGTATTTAACCAAGGCTAAATCAGGCTCAATGCCGGTGGTTTGACAATCCATTAAGAAAGCGATCGTGCCCGTGGGCGCGATAACCGTCGCTTGCGAATTTCTAAAACCATATTTTTCGCCTAGAGCCAGCGCTTCATGCCAAACATTTACTGCCTCATAAGCCATTTTGTCTTTCCAGGAAAAACTGTAACCATTGGCCTGTCCGTTGCCATCGCTGTTGGCAGAGTGACCATGGCTGGGCGCTGCGTGTGGAGAAAGGGAGTGACGGAAATTATGAGCTAATTGTTCAGCCGCCTCCGCATGTTTTCTAATGACCTGCAGCATGGGTTCTTGATTTTTTTGGAAACCGGCAAACGGTCCCATGAAAGAAGCGATTTTAGCAGATATACAATAGGCTTCGCCACAAAGTATTGCTGTCAAAACCCCGGCAATGAGTCGTCCTTGTTCAGAATCATAAGGTAACCCCATATTCATTAGCAAAGCGCCAAGATTGGCATAACCTAAACCCAGCTGGCGGTAATCCAAAGAGTTCTGTGTAATTTTTTCAGTAGGGTAAGAAGAATTGCCGACCAAAATCTCTTGGGCGGTAATGATTGTATCAATTGCTTTTTTGTAACCATCCACATCGTATGATCCATCTGCATTAAAAAATTTAAGAACATTAATAGAAGCGAGATTGCAGGCTGAATTATCTATTGACATATATTCAGAACAAGGGTTTGATGCGGTTATCGGTCCGGTATTAGTTAGGGTATGCCAATTATTAATCGTGGTATCAAATTGCATGCCCGGATCAGCTGAATGCCAAGCGGCGTCCGCAATCCAATTCATAAGCTCTCGAGCTTTTATAGTTTCTAGAGTCTTATCTGTAGTTACCGCTTTCAAATCCCAATTCTCATCGTTCTCAACTTTTCTCATAAACTCATCCGTAACCCGCACAGAATTGTTGGCATTTTGAAAAGGTAGAAGAGTATATGGATTGAATAATTCGCCCTCAATCGAAGCCTTAATACCACTCGCTTCGAGCACTTTGGTCATGTCTTCAATATGTTTCTTACAATAAATGAAATCCTTAATGTCTGGATGATCAGCGTTCATGACTACCATCTTAGCGGCGCGACGAGTGGTTCCGCCCGATTTAATGCTGTTAGCTACCCCATCGGCGCCTTTCATAAACGAAACCGGACCAGAAGAATGGCCACCTTTTGAAAGTGGTTCTTTTGAAGAGCGAAGTTTGGAAACATTTAAGCCGCTGCCAGAACCAAGTTTGAATATCTTACCTTCTGTCTTGTACCAATCAAGTATTGAATCCATACTATCCTCTACTGAAAGTATAAAGCACGCACTTCCTTGAGGACGCTCATGGACGCCCACATTAAACCAAACTGGGCTATTAAAAGCTGCGTACTGATTAATTAACAAATACTTCAAGTCTTCTCTAAAATTGAGAAAGTCTTGATAGCTCTTGAAATAATTTCCATTTAAGCCCCACTCAGAAATCGTGTTAGCAACACGATCTACCATCTGTTTGGCGCTATGCTCACGTTCCGGTGAGTCCAGACGTCCCCGGAAATACTTTGAAGCTACGATATCTGTTGCCGTTTGAGACCAAAAATCAGGCACTTCGACATCTTTTTGTTCAAATACCACCTCACCGCTGCCTTTAGTGATTTTGGCTGTGCGAGTTTTCCAGTTGATTTGTTCGTATGGATCACCTTTACCGAATAGTCTCTCCCAAATCAGACCGCCTTCTGGTATATTAAAACTTTTTTTTTCGAGTAAGTTGGTTAAATCCTGTTCTTGGATCGGAAATAGATTTTCCGGCATATAAACAAAATAAAACTCCTGGGGCCAAACTGGTCACTAGTTATCTGGTTGCTAGTTTTGGCACCAGGGAGCTGATCATACTAGATGAATTCTATATGCCCAAGTCAAATGAAGCAAATGTGGATAACTTAAGTCAGGATAGTCTTTTTCTTCAATGACTATCCTAAACCTTACTAGAATATATCCAAAAAGAGAAACCTCGAACTACCTATTTCATTTTTCGCCTTATAAACGCCGGAATATCGAATTGGTCATCGGTAATAGAATCATCGATAACTCCTTTTTCTTTTGAGGATTGAGAAGAAACAGCGGCCGATGGATTTTGTGTGGCATGTCCTAAGCCATTAGCACTGGGCTCATCAAATAGTGAAGGCCCAATTTGAGCGCGCTCTCTCTTACTAAGGCCGGATGCAAACCCAGTGGCAATGACGGTAATTTTTATCTCGCCTTTCTTTAATTTTTCATCATGAACCGCGCCAAAGATAACTTTAGCGTCTGGATCAATCTTGTCAGTAATGATTTTGGCCGCATCATTAATTTCCGCCATAGCCAGATCGTTGCCCCCCGAGACGTTAAATAGCACTCCGCGCGCGCCATCAATGGCAATTTCCAACAAAGGCGAACTGACAGCCGCCTTCGCCGCTTCAATCGCTCTATCTTCACCGCTAGCAAACCCAATGCCCATCAGAGCCGAACCGGAATTGGACATGATGGCTTTGACGTCAGCGAAATCAACATTAATAAAAGTACCGGGCATAGTGATCAAATCGGAGATACCTTGAACGCCCTGACGCAAAACATCGTCCACCTTTACGAACGCTTCGAGTAAGGGTGTTTTTCGGTCTATGATGGAAAGTAATCGGTCATTAGGAATGGTAATTAGGGCGTCAACTTTTTCTTTTAGAATATTCCACCCTTCCTCAGCGATCCTAGCACGAGCCGCGCCCTCAAAAGAAAAGGGCTTGGTGACAACCCCGACTACCAAAGCTCCCACTTCTTTGGCGACTTCAGCGATAATAGGCGAGGCGCCAGTACCTGTGCCACCGCCCATACCGGCAGTGATAAATACCATATCCGCACCCTTGAGAGCCTCGCTAATTTCATCAATACTAGCCTCGGCGGCTTGACGGCCAATTTCCGGATTCATACCCGCGCCCAGTCCGCGCGTGAGATTTTTTCCGATTAATATTTTATTGGGAGCATTAGCGACATTTAAATCCTGGGCATCCAAATTGACAGCCACGAATTCAACGCCGTGAATCTTGGTCTGCATCATTCGTTGAATGGCCTTATTGCCAGCGCCACCAACCCCTACGACTTTTATGCGGGCGAACGTCTCAAATGGAGGTTTAAGTTGAGCCACCTTATAGGTTAAAGGTTTTAGGTTTTAGGTTTTAGATCTAACACCTAAAACCTGGCACCTAACACCTGGTTTATCGCTTTTGGCATATCACAAAGCTTGAAAATATGCAATATCCACAGTCCGGTCACAGGTGTGGATAAGTCTGACGCTAGGTCGGACCCCCCCGATCAAAGCGTTAGGGCTTGAATACATCAAGGCAAGAAATTCCTTAGCCATTTACCTATTTTTCTTAAGTTATTATTTGTTAGAACATTTAGACTTAAACCGGAAGAACCTTTTGGGAAGTATTCTTTTTCAAATCCCCATACTACTAAACCCAAAGCTGTAGAGTATGTGGGATCACTTAACTTTTCTTTCAAGCTGTCAGTTAAGTAGTTTGATTCCAAGCCGCCGCCGACTCTTACGGATAATCTAAGTCTATTCTTAGTCAGGCCAATTAGTCCAGTTAAGTTTGCACCTCCGCCAGCCAAGACGACACCGGCCGGCAAGAGATTGCCACGAGGCACCTTTTTTATTTCCTCGCCAATCATTTCAAACAGTTCGGAGATCCTGGCATCGACGATTTTAGCAATCTGTTTTCTTGGTAAGATAAATTCTTCCTCACCCAACAATTCCGAAAGATCAATATGATCTTTGGCTAGAATTTCGTCAGGCCCGGTGTAGCCGTAGTTACATTTGATAAGTTCGGCTTTGTCCATGGAAGTGCGCAGAGCAATGGCGAGGTCATTAGTAATATGACGTGAACCTATGGGCAACGTGGCCGAGTGAATTAACTCGCCCTCATGAAAAAGGGCAAGGGTAGAAACGCCACCGCCAAAGTCCAGATTCAGAACTCCGTGTTCAGTCTGATGCTTATCTAGGACTGACCTCGCGTTGGCTAAAGGCCCAAAAACAAATTCCGCCACCTCAATATTATTAGCATTAACACATTTGGCAAGATTGCGGATGTAAGGTGATAGACCCTCGATTAACAAAACATCCGCTTCCAATCTCACGCCCTTCATACCCAGAGCATTTTTTACGTGTTCTTGACCATCAATGATAAAATTACGCGGAATAACATGAACAATTTCACGGTTGGGCGGCAAACTTACCGCCGAAGCGGCATCAATGACCCGGTCGATATCATACTGGGAAATTTCATTGTCAGCCCGGGAAACGGCGATGACGCCATGGGAAAGTTGGGTTTTAATGTGTAAACCATTGATAGACACATAGGCGCGACTTACTTTTTCTCCCGACATGGATTGGGCCTGTTCAACCGAATCACGGATGTTAGCCATAGTTTCCTCCATATCTATGACTACACCTCGACGCAAGCCATTGGAGGGAACATTGGCGATGCCTATAATTTGGGGACGAGAAAACTCATGGTTAATCTCACCGATAACGGTTTTTACAAAAGAGTTCCCAATATCAAGACCGCAGATAATGTGTGAACGCATGTAATATTAAATATTTAGTATTTTGTTTTGAAGAGCAAACATTTTTTTGGCTTCGCTTTGGTTTTTTTCGTGATCAAAACCCAGCAGATGCAAGAAGCCGTGAACAACCAGGTAGGCCATTTTTTGATCAAATGCCATTTTTTCTTTCCTGGCATCAGCCCGGGCCATGTCTGGGCAAATAAAAATGTCGCCCAGCTCAATTATAGCATGGTCCGGTTTAAGTTTTGAAATATCAAGCTTGGCGTGCAGGGGAAATGATAAAACATCTGTCGGTTTGTCCTTTTTTCGATACTTGTTATTAAGTTTTCTAATCGCCCTTATGGTTACAAGATTTACAGACAAACCAAGCTCTTTTTTTATTTTTAGTTGCTCGGCGGCCGAATTAATAATGTTTCCAAAAAAGTTTTTTTGATGGCGTTTATGCTCGGTACGATTGTAAAAGGAAAATTTCCCCACTTTGAAATCAACCAAGTGACTCTTTTACGATTCGGCTGATAACTTCCCCGCTCGCCTTTCCCCTAAGTCTTGGCATGGCTAGGCTTATAACTTTACCCATAGCTTTTATATCTTTGGCTCCAATTTCAGTGATGATTTTGACTATTTCTCCTCTGATCTCCTCCTCGCTCAATTGGGCTGGTAAATAGGCCATCAGGATATCTATCTCCGCTTGTTCTTTTTGAGCCAGCTCGGGCCGCTGGCCGGCGTTGAACTGATCGATGGCTTCGCGTCGCTTTTTTACCTCACTAGCTATAACTTCAATAATTTCATCATCTCCCAATAAACTTTGGGTCGCAAGTTCAACCAGATCGGAAACACTTTTACTCATTTGCGCTCTTTTCCCTAATTCTTTATTCTTAATGGCCGTCATGGCCATACCCAAAACCAGACGCTTATTCGTTTCTCCCGTCTTGAGAGCTTGGTTGAGATCAATTTGCAGTTTTTCTTTTAACATCACAAATCTAATTGTCTTTTTATTTTTCTTTTTTCCTCTTCAAATGTTTCATCGTCGTATTTGCCCAAGCGTTCCAGTTTTTTTCTTAAGGCCCTAAGCTGCTCTCGCATGATAGCGCGATTTTTTAAAACTCTTTCAGTGGGTTTCTTTTGCACATAACGTGATTTCTTAGCGTTAACCAAAATTCGGCTCTGCTGAACTAAGCGAGTAAACCGTCTCATGAGAGAACCGGTGCTTTCATTTGGTTTTCTTTTTACTTCCATAAAATCCTCCCTTCCCCGAAGCGTAAAACGTAAGTTTTAAATTTTTCACTTTTTGCTTTACCCTTCTTTGTCGTGCACAATCTTGGATCCTAGCTTTTTACCACCTAGCAGATGGACGTGCAGATGGGGCACCATCTGACCGCCATCTTCGCCCTGGTTAATAATTAATCGAAAACCTTTTGCCTGCAAATCCAGCTTGATGGCCACTGCGTTGGCCGCTAAAATCAGTTTACCGATCAATTCAGCATCAGCGGACCGGGCGGAGGCGACGTCGGCTATGTGCTTTTTAGGAATAATAAGAATATGAGCCGGTGCCTGCGGATGGATATCCTCGATGGCTAGGCAATCCTCATTTTCCAGTACCACTTCAGCCCCCAGTTCTTTATTAATAATTTTGCAAAAAATATCCATAGTTTAGCTTTTTAATCTGGTTTTCACGGTGTCTAAGATTTTATCCAGGGGCACGGTTTCCTGCACTCCCGAATCCATTTCTCGCAAAATTACCGTGCCATCAATGGCTTCTTTTTGACCAATAATTAAGGTATATTTTATACCCAGACGATTAGCAATTCTTAACTGTGACTTTATACTGTCCCGTCCTAACGAGGTTTTAGCGGAAATGCCGATTTTGCGAAATTCTTCAAAAAGCGCTAGAGTTTTTCGTTTGGCGATTTCTCCTAGTTGGGCAATAAAAATTTTGGGCAAAGGCCGTGTTATCGGAGCAACCAGCCCGGCCTCCTTGAAAACCATGATAACTCTTTCCACCCCCATAGCCCAACCAGCGGCCGGCGTTTTAGGACCGCCCAAACCATGAATCAATTTATCGTATCGCCCGCCGGAACAGATAGCAAACTGGTTGGTGTTGGTATCCGGTTTTTTCCCGACGTTTGTGGTTGGGACCTCGACCGCTTTAGGCGTCGGGGCTTCGGGCCAAATTTCAAAAACTGTCCTAGTATAATAATCTAAACCGCGCACCAGATGGGAATCTAAAAGGTAGGGTATCTTCAACTCGTCCATAAATTCCAGGACGTTCTTAAAATGAGCTTTGCAATCAGCGTCCAGAAAATCAACAATCTGCGGCGCATCTTTTGAGACTGCCTGGCATTGTTCCTCTTCGCAATCTAAAACTCGGAGCCCGTTCGCTTTTAATCGTCCTTTGCATTTGGCGCAAATCTTTTTGGCCCGAGAGCGATAATAATCTTTAAGCGCTTTGAGATATTGGGGTCGACACAGCGGACAGCCAATACTATTTATTTTCACCACCAAATTTTTTAATCCTAAGCTCTCCAGAATTTTATACGCGACGAAAATTAATTGAGCATCAGTGGCAGCATTCTCATCGCCCAAAGTTTCTACGTCTATTTGATGGAATTGACGGTACCGACCAGCCTGGGGATTGTCATGACGGAAGACGGGTCCAAAAAACCAAAACTGAATTGGGTGTGGCCAAGTGTGCATGCCGTGCTCGATATAGGCTCTGGCAATGGGCGCAGTCAGCTCGGGCCGCAGTGCCAATTCATCCCCTCCCTTGGTTTTGAAAGAGTACATTTCTTTTTCTACGATATCAGTGGCCCCGCCAATACTACGGGTAAAAAGTAAAGAGTATTCAATCACAGGGGTGTCGATCTTTTCAAAGCCGTAGTCTTCTAAAAGGGCTCTGGCTTTCTTAAGAATAAACTGCCAGTATGGCTGATCCGCTGGCAAAATATCATGCATACCCTTGGGTGCCTGAAGGATTTCTTTTTTGGACATAGTTTTAATAATTTACTTTCGGAAAACCGCCAAATTCATTTATCGGCAGGGCACGGAAGAAAACCCGGCCGGTAATTAGCGCTCGGTTTACCGAACCCCATACCCGGGAATCGGAACTGCGGGAGCGATTATCACCCAGGACAAAATATTCGTTATCATCAATTTTTATACGGAAATTTCCTAAAGTGTGCTGGTCGGGTGCTAAATATGTACTCTCATCTAGAATAAAACCATCAGGCTTTTCCTTGTTGTGAACCCAAATCTTGTCATCTTTTATCTCTAGAGTTTCACCCGGTAAACCAATTACCCGTTTGATAAAAAACTGGGATCGGTCTTGAGGAAACCTGAATACCATGATGTCTCCCCTTACCGGATCTCTAAAACGATAACTGATCTCATCAATTAAAATATAGTTACCATCATCGAAAGTTGGTTCCATTGATGCTCCCTTAACAAAAAAGGGTTGAACCAAAAAATACCTAATGGGTATAATGATTGCCAGTGAAATCACTACCACCTTTATCGTCTCCCAAATAAAAGCAAGCGCCTCTTGGCGCGAAGGTATACCTTCCTCCGGTGGAGTTGGGATATCAGGTTCCTCCATATGGTTAGCTAATTATATCACAAAAAAGGCGTGTCGCAAGCCCATGTGATTCGTCCTTTTTCTTGCTTGATGGTCAGCTCAAATCTGTTATTTGTTATATTTAGTGCCAGTGGTATATTATTGTTATGAAACTAATTATTGGACTGGGTAATCCCGGTGCCGAATATGATAATATGCGACACAATGTAGGTTTTGAAATTGTGGATATGATTTCAAAGATTGCTGGCGGCGCATACAAATTTGATAAGAAAACTAATGCTGATATTGCAAAAGCCGATTTTGCTGGCCAAAAAGTGGTTTTGGCCAAGCCCCAAACTTTCATTAATAAATCTGGTGAGGCAGCGCGAAAACTGAAGTTTCAATACAAAGTTAAAGCAGAAGACATAGTTGTAATTCACGATGATCTTGATATCGAATTTGGCAGTTATAAAATGTCATTAGGTAAAGATGCCGGCGGTCACCGCGGCGTCCAGTCGGTGATTGACCACTTGAAAACTAACAAATTTTGGAGACTCCGCATTGGTACGGCCAATCGCAAACTTACTTCTGCCCGTAACCAGAAAACCCTTAAGGATAGAAAAGAAGCGGTAAAACATTTCGTCTTGGCAAAATTTACCCCAGCTGAAAGAACCGAACTCAAAAAGGTGATAAAAAAAGCCCTTGAGCGGCTAGCAAATACCCTGTGAACCTTCACACCAAACGAGAATTATCTGAATCAAGCGCCAAAGGCGTTGATTCTCGTTCTGACGTGGGGATGAAATATCTTCACGCGATTAATATTTTGGCTATGGCCAAAGTGGGAGCCCTGCAGAATATCTTTGATCATTTTCAAGGAGATTGGGAAAAAGCGTGGCGGGCCGATCTGGCGAGATTTATTCCTCGAGAAAAAGATAAGACTGGCAAACTAATCCGGATTGATTATCAGACGGCAAAGAACAAAATAAATGTTGAATATGAATGGAGGCGTTTGCAAAAAGAAAAAATTGAACTGCTGACCATTCTAGACGATGAGTACCCCAAAAGAACCCTCGCTCATATTTTTGCTCCACCTTTCTTGCTGTATATTCGGGGATCAAAAAAAGTATTGAAAAATAAATGCTTTGGCGTAGTTGGTACTCGAGCTTTAACTGAATATGGTCGGCGAGCTACCCCAGTTATTACTCAAGATCTTGTACGGGGTGGCCTCACAATTGTCAGCGGCTTGGCAGGCGGCATTGATACCCTGGCCCATAAAGCGGCGCTTGCTAGCGGCGGTAAAACCATCGCCGTGCTCGGCTGCGGTCTCGATGATCAAACTATTTTTCCCCAACAAAACCTCCAGCTGGCCCATAAAATCATCGAGACCGGCGGAGCGGTCATAACCGAATATGCTCCGGGTACTCATGGCACCGTATTTACCTTTCCCCAAAGGAACCGTATCATCAGCGGTCTTTCTAGAGGCGTTCTGGTAGTGGAGGCCGATATTCAAAGCGGTGCCTTAATCACGGCAAGAAATGCCATCGAACAAAACCGGGACCTGTTTTGTGTCCCGGGGAATATTTACTCCAGAACTTCCCAGGGCACAAACTTTATGATCAAAGAAGGCGCCAAACTCGTTTCCTGCGGCCAAGATATTTTGGAGGAATACAATATCCAGCTGGAATCAAAAAAGATTATTATTCAGGCGGAAAATGAAATCGAAGCTAAAATATTGGCCGTCTTGTCTAGCGAAACCATTAGCACTGATGATATTATACGTCAGACTGGTTTACCCACCTCACAGGTAAACTCCGCCTTGGTGGTAATGGAGTTAAATAGAAAAATTAAAAATTTAGGAAGTAACAGGTATGTTTTATTTTCATGAGACTGATTATTGTTGAAAGCCCAACTAAATCAAAAACTATTAGTCGTTTTTTAGGAGACGGCTATTTAGTCCGGTCTTCTTTCGGCCATGTTCGTGATCTGCCTAAATCAAAACTAGGCGTAGATGTGGAGAAAAATTTTAAACCTCATTATATCATTCCCGCGAAGGCCAAAAAGGTTATCAAAGAACTTAAGGCGGAAACTAAAAAAGCGGATGAGGTCATCTACGCCACTGATTCGGATCGCGAAGGAGAAGCCATTGCTTGGCATCTGACGCAAGCTTTGGGAGAAGACGAGAAACTGGCCAAAAGAATTGTTTTTCACGAAATTACGAAATCTGCCGTTGAACACGCCCTGGCCTCTCCCCGGACTATTGACATGAATTTAGTTAATGCTCAACAGGCAAGGCGGGTTTTGGATCGCCTGGTTGGCTATGAGCTTTCCCCGTTCTTGTGGAAAAAGATTCGTTCTGGACTTTCCGCCGGCCGGGTGCAAAGTGTGGCGGTAAGACTGGTAGTTGAACGTGAGCGAGAAATTCAAAATTTTGTAAAGGAAGAATACTGGTCAATCGAAGTTGATTTAGCTAAAAAAGGAGAACCTAAAAGTTTTAGAGCACGACTTATAAAAATTGCCGGCCAGACATTATCAAAACTGGAAATTAAAAAAGAGATTGCTGCCGGGAAAATCGTTGACGATTTAAATGGGGCAACCTATGCCGTGACTAATGTCCTAAAAAAAGAAGTTACTCGAACGCCAGCCCCCCCTTTTACCACTTCTACTTTGCAGCAAGAAGCTTCACGTAAGTTGGATTTTTCAGCGAAACAGACTATGCTGATCGCTCAACAATTGTATGAGAACGGCCACATCACCTATATGCGTACGGATAGTATAAATCTGGCGGCCAGTGCGGTGGCACAGGCGCAAGCGGTTATTCGGGATCATTTTGGCAAAGAATATGCCCTGGATAAGCCAAGATTTTATGTCAATAAAGCCAAGGGCGCCCAAGAAGCGCATGAGGCCATTCGGCCCACCGACCTGTCAAAGCGGCCAGAAACTTTGCGGGGTGGATTAGAACGCAATCAATTACGGTTGTATGATTTGATTTGGAAACGAACTATTGCCTGCCAAATGCAGCTAGCAATATTTGATCAGACCCAAGTTGATATTAATGCTTTAAGTTCTAAACTCCATATTCCGAGCTACCTGTTTCGTGCTAACGGGCAAATTGTTAAATTCGACGGCTTTATAAAAGCTTATACTGAAGGCAGAGACGAAGATTCAGAAAATGAAATCGAAGGCCAGTTGCCGGAATTAACAATTGATGAGATTTTAAATTTAATTAAATTACATCATCTCCAGCATTTTACTGAACCCCCGCCTCGTTATACGGATGCCACCCTAATCAAAATGCTGGAGGCGCACGGTATTGGTCGACCATCAACCTACGCGCCAACACTGACGACGATCCAGGACCGTGGCTATGTTGAAAAGGAAGACAAAAAATACAAACCGACTGAAATCGGTTTCCTAGTCAATGACATGCTGGTTAAGAACTTCCCGGAGATTGTCGATATTAATTTTACTTCCCACATTGAGGAAGAACTGGATGATATTGCCGAGGGTAAAATCAAATGGGTGCCAGTAATTGAAGAATTTTATACTCCCTTCAAAAAACATTTGGTTGAAAAAATGGAAAGCGTGGAGAAATTGGTTGAGACATCCTCCACGCCCTGTCCGCATTGCGGTAAAATGATGCTTATTAAATTTGGTCGGATAGGAAAATTTTTGGCCTGTCCTGAACCGGGGAGCAAAGTTACTTTACCCTTACCGGAAGAGGCCGCAAAAATTAATGAGCTGGAGGAAAAAACAAAGGGAGAAAAATGTCCGCTTTGTGGCAAGTTGATGAAAGTGAAACGGGGCCGGTTTGGCTATTTTCTGGGGTGCAGTAATTATCCCAATTGCAAAGGCATTATGAAAATACAGACCAAAACCGGATTCAAGTGCCCGAACTGTCAGATCGGCGATATTGTAGAGAGAAAATCCCGTGGGCGAGGCAAGATCTTCTATGCTTGCTCGCGTTATCCGGAGTGTGCATTCCTGATGAGCAAAAAACCGGAAAGTGAAACCGAACTCCACGAAGCACTGCAAAAATGGCAGGACAATCCACCGAAAAAGAAGTCCCGGTAATTAGTATTTTCTATCGTCTTGCGATATCGATAGTTTTAACTGAACCAATATAATACTTATCTTTCAAAGGGAGCAAGGCGGGTTTCGAATTCGTTACGATCCACCTTATTTTTTAGAGAAAATTTGATGTCTTTAAGATCTTTCCCATGACCTTCTAAAACTTTACCGTGATTTTTTAAGATCTCGCTCTGATTTTTTAAAATCTCGCTATGATTTTTTAAGATCTTGCTATGATTTTCTAAAGTTTCAGAATTTTTTGTTAAGATGATTTCATATTTATCAAGCTTCTCGGTATGTTCATTTAAGATTTTTTCGTGTTTGTCCAATTTTTTGTTAACGGTCCCGAACTGTTCCAAGACCAAATCAACTTTTTCGTCAAAGTGTTCGATTAGTGCGCCGATCTGAATATTTTTTGTGGTTTTAAATTTTTTGTATGCCATAATTTAATCAAATGTTATAAAATGTGGAAGAGATAGCTCAATCCAATATTGTTTTCGCGATTTTGTTGAGTTCTTCGAGATTGGTGAATTTGATGATGATGCTGCCGCCATTGATGCTGCTCTTAACTATTACTGGTGTTTCAAGGTTTTTTGATAGGTTTTGCTGGAGTTCGGCAAAACGGGGATTAATCGCTCGGGCCGCTTTCCGGTTTACGGAATAATGTTGGGCAACGGCCTCTAGATCGGCTTTAGAAAAGTTACCCGCCAATATGGTCTTGAACATTTCTTTTTGTTTTGCTGGATCTTTGAAAGAAAGTAAACCACGGGCATGACCGCGGGAGACCTTACCACTCCGGATCGCTTCCTTGATGTCAGCCGGTAGGCTTAAAATCCTGATCATATTTGTGACCACCGGGCGACTTTTACCGATGCGTTTGGCGATTTCCTCGTGGCTAAGCTTAAACTCCGAAGCTAGTCTTTGGTAAGCTTCGCCTTCCTCCAGGGCGCCCAGATCTGAACGTTGGATGTTCTCGACTAGAGCCACTTCCAATTTAACTCGACTCTCATCAAAATCATTTTTAATAATCACCGGTACGTGCGGGAGATTTAATAATTGTGCTGCCCGCCAGCGGCGTTCTCCAGCGATAAGCTCGTATTCCACATCAAGCCCCCGGTCAGTCTCGGTTTCAACTTTAGTAACCAAAAGCGGCTGTAAAATCCCGTACTTTTTTATGGATGAGGCCAGCTCCTTCAGGCTTTCTTTATCAAAATCTTTTCTAGGCTGATTGGGGTTCGGTTTAACTTTATGAATTTCCACATAAAAAATATTATCCTGAATTTTCGGATGTATCTTAGTAGAGTTTTTTGCCGGGATTAAAGATTCTAATCCCCTGCCCAGACCAAATAGTTTTTTCACATTTAAACGCAAATTTACAAATAATTCGAATTTACAGATAAATTCATCCGTAGATTCGCATTATTAGTAAATTGGCGCTGTTTCAGCTAAGTCTGATCACTTCCTCGGTTAATTGCTTGTAGGCTTGGCCTCCTTTTGAATATTCGTCAAACTGCAAAATGGTTTTGCCAAAACTCGGAGCCTCTGCTAAGGAAACCGACCGTGGGATCATTGCTTCAAAAACATATCCCGGAAAATTTTTTCTGACTTCAGTTGCCACCTCCTGCGCCAGCTTGTTTCTCTTATCATACATTGTAAGCAATACGCCCATGATTTTCAAATTCGGATTAAGCGCATTCCGCACTAGTTCGATGGTATTGAGCAGTTGGCTAAGTCCTTCCAGGGCGTAATACTCACACTGGACGGGAATAATCACTTGTTCAGCGGCTGCTAGGCCATTGATAGTAAGTAAGCCGAGCGAGGGCGGACTATCAACGATAATGTAGTCATAGTTTGTCCGAATTTCGTTAAGGACACTACGCAATTTAAACTCTCGATCACTGATATCCACTAATTCCACGTTCGCGCCTGCCAGACTGGCCGCCGAGGGTAAAATATCAAAGCCAAATAGAGATGTTTTTCTAATAATGGCTTCGGGGTTCTGACCATCGATAAGAGTATGGTACAAGTTTAAGTGGTCATTTTCTAAGAGAATGCCTAAACCCGCCGTGGCATTAGCTTGCGGATCAAGATCAACCAGCAGAACATATTTCCCCATCGCTGCCAAGTAGGCAGAAAGCGAGTTACAGGTCGTCGTTTTTCCTACTCCACCCTTCGCGTTACAAATATTAATAATTCGCGCCATGATAAGCTAATAATATACTTTTTTAATATGTATTACAATTGTAATTTTGAGTTGAAAAATGTTGAAAAGACTGATAAACTTAAGACTTATGCGTTTGGCCAATTTCGAGGCAAAATCGAGGCTTGAGACGAGACGTACTAGCAGGTACGGCGAGTCTCAAACGTAGATTTTAACAAAGAAATTGGCCAAACCCTTGTGGCTTGAGCCATGGTAAGCCCTAATAGCCTTGGGCTTCGTGGCTCAAGCGCGTAAGTCCTAAAAATATCAAAAAATGCCGTGGTGGTGGAATTGGCAGACACACAGGTTTCAAAAACCTGCGAGGGCAACCTCATGGGAGTTCGACTCTCCCCCGCGGCACCAAGATACGACTAGTTTCCATTTTCCCAACTTGCGAATGCGCGGCGGCTAACGCCGCCCATTGTATTTGTGGGACATTTTGGGGTTTCAGACGGATTTTGCGGTTCAATAAAATGAGGTTCGAGCCAAAAATCTTTTTGGCGGCTACCTTCTTTAGGAAAAGGTCTTCTCCGTTTGCGATATTAGGCAGATTTTCTGCCTCTTTTATCCACTCCTCGGCAGGTTCAAGCCAGCCCGTCTGCGTTTTCTCAACATCAGCTATCTTCTCCTCAAGCGTCTTTTTCTCGGAGAGAAGCTGGGATTTCTTTTTGAGATAAGTTTCGCGCTCGATAGTCTGGTCAAGGTAGCTGTCCAAAAGTATCTGAAGTTTGGCGGTAATCCTTTTAATCTTCTCTTTTGCCGCTTGAGAAAACGCAGCCGAGGATTGGACGGCCTCCAGCCGGTCGGTGTCAAGCATTGCCAGCAACTTTTTCGTCCAATCCTCTTTCAAGGAAAACTGGCCCAAGAGATTTGATATTTGGCGGTCTATCATTTCTCCACGCACCGGCGGCTCGTAACATTTCATTGCTTTTGATTTCTTCGTACAACGATAGTAGGTGTAGTGATGAACATTGCCGTTTTTCTGATACTTGGTCTTTTGCTCGCCGGTAATACCCATGTCGCAGTAGCCGCAACGAAGCAAGCCACAAAAGGGCTGCGGATCGTTTTTAGGATTCTTGCGCGGCTTGGCCTTATCTCTCAAAACTTCCTGCACCTTGTCAAAAGTTTTCTTTGTAACGATGGGCTGGTGTTTGCCTTCGTACAGTTCGCCGCCATAGCGGAAATTGCCGTAGTAAAAAGGATTGGACAAGAGATAAGACGCTTGATCACGCTTCATAGGTTTTCCGCCGTCACTTTGCCACCTCTGCGTTGCTTTGGTTTTAATGCCCTTCTTAAAGAGGAAACTAGCGACATCCTCAAGCCGCATATTGCCTTCGGCGTAACGCTCAAAAGCCTCATTCACTATTTTTGCTTTCTCTGGCTCAACATCAACGAGTTTTGTTCTCGGATTGTTGATGTAACCAACGGGGGCAAGCGATGGATATTCGCCGCGTTTTACTTTCTGATACAGCCCTCGTTTAGTGTTCTCGGCCAAAGAGTCCACATAATACTTACTTTGCCCAAAGGCGATATTGAGCATAAACTTGCCTTGCGGCGTAGGCTCAAACCAATGTGTAACGAATTTAAGAGATTGAATCTTGCCGGTATCTACAAGGTAAATAATTCTGCCGCCATCAACGCTGTTTCTCGCTAACCTATCAGACATTCTATGATAACTTTTAATTGTCGCGCCATCATTGAGCCGTGGCTCATGGCATCCTGCTTCAGCCTACGGGCTGATGGCCTTGGTCTGACTGCCCAGCTCAATGATGCGCGGCATATGGTACGCAAGGCTAAATAGAATAGTGCCCTCCTAGATTGCATCCGGAGTGGCTTACGATAAAGGGATGCCTGGGTATCGTATGTCTGCGGAAGGTCGAGCGCGATTGAGTATCAAAACCATAACATCAATATCATGCAAACACTCAATGAAAACAGTATTGTAGTCGGGGTTGATGTCCATAAATACAATCACAGCGCTTTTGCCATGGATGCCTGGGGCAAGGAGCGCGGTAGACTTGATTTCTCCAACATCAATCTGGATCGATGCACCCAATGGCTGCAGGAGCTTGGATCCAAGGATAATATCATCGTAGGTCTTGAAGATGTTAACAGCTACGGCATTCATCTAACAGAGAAATTGAGGACGGAACGCTACCATATACGCTACGTTCCCGCCATCCTCACGGAGCGGGAACGTAAACGCTCAACCAAGCGCCACAAAAGCGATATGGTTGACGCGCAGCGGGTAGGAAAAGTCATTCTCTCAAAATATGAGGAGACACTGCCCGCAAAAGAGAGTATAGCAGATGATGTGGAATTAAAAACGGCCCAAGCTCTCGATTTACTGCTGATGGAGCATCGGGATCTGACCAAACAGAAAACCATCCTCAAAAACCAGCTTCATGTGCTGATACACGGCCATTACACCGAAACCTATCGCACCCACTGTCCAAAGTCATTCAGCAAAAAAGCAATCAGCTGGTTTATGGCTGATTTGGCTGAAAACAAGTCCGTATTGGCTGATAGCATAATGCGCAGGCTAAATCGGCTCTTGTTCGTGGAAAGCCAGATATATGCGATAGCCAAGGAAGTGACCAAGATCGGAACATTATCAAAAGACGCCATGATACTTGCGACAATCCACGGCTGCGGCATGTTGAGCGCTTCTGCCATAATGGCGGAGGTAATTACGGTTAGAAGATTCAAAGACAAACACCATTTCTCCATGTATGCCGGCGTGGCTCCGATACCTCATTCATCGGGAAAACACAACAAAATGCATACCAATCCGTTCGGCAACAGAAGATTGAACAAAGCCATCCACTCTATTGCCCTATCCCAGATAGCGATCAGGGGCGATCCGATCGGCAAGGAGTACTACCAGCGCAAACTTGCGGAAGGAAAAACCAAGCTTTGGGCTCTGCGATGCTTAAAACACCAGATAGCCAAGGTTGTGTACCAGAAACTGAAAAGCGTCTCGCAGTAATTACATATTAAGTACATTGCCAAGTTCTTTGAAAAGAAGATTGTTTTTCGCTTTGGCTAAAAACCAGAGAAAGAATTATCCACAGAGAGGAATTGGCATAAAGGGTGCCAGGCGAGTAGACCAATGGGTTCGGTAGAAGATTCTACTTTAGCCATCATTTCATTAAAAACTTCTCTACCTGGCTTCTTTGCGCTTTTCGATTCAACAAAAGTTTCGGAAATTAAAATATTTTCGCGCTTGGCGTATTCTTGCAATTCGGCAAGTTGAGCTTCAATGCTCATCACTTGTCGTTCTTCGTCTTCTGTTGATTTTCTGGCGTATAGAAAATATTTTGTCATTGTTTTTTATTTAATCAGACCGCTCCTTTTCTTTTTCATTCATTCCACCATCTGATTTTCTTGCGTCCC
>CAYIXQ010000013.1:0-18940 GCA_964367475.1 uncultured Candidatus Saccharibacteria bacterium
GCTTGTACCAGGGCCTTTTTTCGTTAGAATCGGGTTGGAGAGAAATTACTTCCACTGGTACTATGAGCTCATTTCAAAACCCTATTTCTACTGCAATTCCTGATTTCTGACTGTGACTGCGTCAGATTTCGTAAAATGTCCTCACCGTAGTTACTACTACGTTTCCGGGCATTTTACTTATCTTCCTTGTCTCGTTCAAAAATCAGGAATTTCGTTACGAAAAGGGTTTTGAAATGAGCTCTATTTGAACCAACGGTGAATTTTTTGGGGAGAAATTTTGCTGCGGGCTAATATCACTCTTCTCTTTTTTAGCATATTGGGAAGCATTTTGACAATATTAAAAAGCTCGATAAACATCACCGGTTCATAGAATAAAAAATATATCCAGAGGCGAAACTGGCGCCATATTATTAAATGTAAGTCTTTCATCAGATTAACAGCAAAGTCATTTTTAATTATTGTCAGGGTGGTATTTCTCCAGTCAAGGCGGCGCTTGAACATGGGCACCGTCTGTCTAATGGCCATAAAATCCCCATAATTCTTGCTAATGGTTTTTGTAGTCAAGCGATCATGATATGCTACCGCTTCCGGCGTATATACTTGCTTCCAGCCGAATAACCTCATCCGCCAGGCAATATCGAAATCGTCGCCATACCAAAAATATTTATGATCCGCTATTTCCCCCACTACCCGACAATCTTCCAGGGCGCGTTTACGAAATATCGGAACGGCGCCTTCCACGCCAAAAATCTCTCCCTCACTATTGTATTGTCCGGAATCTTTCTCGCCATGACCAATATTGGAAAGTCGACGCGAGCGAAAAATCTCAAAACCGCAAGTATCGATAATGTTATGTCCTTCGGTTTTTTTCAGAGAGGAAATTAAGTATTTATACACCTTGCCCTGGACGGCGCCAATGGTTGTATCTCTATTAAATACTGTCAGCGCTTTCGAAATGAAATCCCTATCTAAAACAACATCTACTGAAAGCGCTAAAATATATTCTCCCCGGCTATTCTTTAGTAGTTCTTCTTGACCTGGCCACATGCCAATATTGGAAGAGTATTTGATATGGCGAAAATTGGTAATTATTGATTTCCAATTAGCCAGATTAGATTCGATTATCTCAAGAGTGGCATCGGTTGAATTATTATCAAAAATATTCACCTCTATCTGATCGCGGGGATAGTTCTGTCTTAATACTGAATCTAAACACTGGCGAATATATTTTTCACCGTTATAAATAACAATGTTAACTGAAACTAATTGATCCATCTCTATTACTTTTTACCTAGAATCAACGCGGCCGTTATTACAAACAGCAAAAAAGCTCTCTCGTCAAAAATGGCTACATCAGTCAAAGAATATAGTAAATTCCACGGTATGAAAATAAGCGAGGCACCGAAAAATATTAGCATGATCGGGTCAGTTTCGGTCAAATAATTTTGGTAGCATTTTTTTAGTAAATGCCACAGAAAATAGAGTATCACCAGAAGAGCAAAAATACCCATCTCGGCGGCAATATGGAGATAGAGATTATGAGCCGACGATCCAGCTTTGGCTTTAGCGAGATCCTCTCCCACTACCACCGGGAAATTGCCAATTCCCACGCCATCGAGCGGCCGATTGATAATTGATTTGAACGAATCCCGCCAGATCTCCAGCCGCCGATAATTAGATGTTTCTCCCAGATCGATGATTGATTTAACTCGCTGACGCAATATTGCCTGGTTCTCCTTAAAGACGAGAAACTGCGGAGAAGCAAAAATTGGAAAGGCCAGAGCAAAAAGCAGGAAGAAAATTGATAAGTATGAACTGATGTATTTAAAAACTGCCATTTTATAACTATCGACTTCTTGTCCCCTAAATATTAACCAGTAACCAACTACTAACAACAAACAGCCAACTCCTGCCGCCCACATGCCCCTAGTGCCGCTTAAAATGACCCCCAGAAAGAGGATAGGTACGAATATGACCGAGAGCCTCGCCCGTGTTTGATACATGACTTTTAATGGTAAATTCCCTTTGCGGGTTATCGAAACTATATTTTGTAGAGACAATGCCAAAACAGCTGGAAGTGATAGGATTAGAAAAATGGGGAAGGAATGACTATCCGGAAAGAAAGAAAACATTCGCAAAGATAGCTGATCGCCAAAATACGCAAACCAGGTATTGGCTCGCAGGGCAATGACGGCCCAAGCCTCGCCAAACAAGTTTTTTTCCACAGTGCCCGCCCAAAATTCTATGAATTTATAAATATCAATGAAATAAGTGGTAACCAGTTGGGTCATGCCTAGGATGGTTACTAATATCGCGGGAGCCACAATATTTTTAATAACTCTAGAAGTAAAAGCGCGGCTGTTGAGGTCGTAGATAACAATACCGATCAAAGAGAGATTAACGAAGTATATTATTCTTTTAAGAGCAAGGGTCTGACTGGGAGCAAAAATAAGGGAAAACAGCGCCAAGATTAGCAAAAACATTAAAGACATATGAATTTTTTTTGTCTTTGAAAAACGAAAAAACTCTTTTATTTTACCGCTATCCAGCCAGCGAAAAAAAATGATCAGGGAAAAAATGCGCCAGGCATTTAATGAATCAAAAGCTGGTGTAATGGGAATAGCCATAAAAAGAGGAACAGACCGGACAAAAAATATAATTACCTCCTCAAACGGCGCTCTCAAAAAATAAATCGCCAGAAAGACGACAACATATGGCACCAGCCAACGGGGCAGGACGCCAAAGACAATTAACAAAACGATAGCGATTTCTAAAACATAAATAAGGTTCAGCCTATTTAACATCTTTTATAATTTTCAGGAAATTATCGGTAAAATTTCGCCATGAATATTTGCCAGCGATAGCATCAGCCTGGGTTTTGATTTCGTTTCTTTTTTGATGATCAGACAGGGCGAATTCAATAGTATGGGCGATGTCTTCCACTGAATTTGGTTTGATCACGAAAAAGGCGGCGTCGCCAAATATTTCTCGATTTACCGGCTGGTCGCTGACAATGGGCACCGCACCTCGGCTTAGTCCTTCAATGGGCGGCAAGCCAAATGCCTCCTTAGAAGAAATATAGATCAGGCATTGGCAATGCGAATATAAATAAGATAAATCATCCTCTGTGACATAATCAAAATGAAAAATTCTCTGCTTGCCTAGTGACTGATTGACTTTTATTACGAGCTCTTTGACTAGCGGCGGATAATATTTATCCTTGCCCACCGCGATTAGATTTAGTCCTCGGAATTTGGGCGCAATTTTCTTGAAGGCTAGAATAGTTTCTTGCAGGTGTCGACGCGGAAAGGCCTGACCTACATAGAGAATAAAGGGTACGGAAAATTTTTTGCTCTCGACACTTGGCTTCTTGCCACCGGGCAGATTGACTCCAAGGTGATTTACCACTACGCGTGACGCTGACACTTTAAATATCTTGATCAATTCTTGTTTTGAGGATTCAGACATAGCTATTAATTTGGTCGCGTGTTTTGCTGCCCAGCTGCCAAATATTCCATAGGCTAATCGATAGCGCAGGGGGAGTTTTCCTGAAGTATATTCATAGTAAATATCTTCCGTGAGCATTACTACCGACTTTCCGAAAAATAATATTGGTAACATATAATTTGGAAAAAAAACTAAGTCTAGTCTATCAAAAAAAGTTTTTATGGGCAGAAATAAATAATAGTAAAGACTAAACGATACCGGTAAAATCGGCACCGCTACTATTTTTTTTACAAAAATAGAGTTATCTAGATACTTATAGTCGGGAATGTTAGATTTAAAATATAGAAAAAATTTGAACTCGTTGGCGAGTTCAGGACGTTTTGATATATTTTCCAGAAGCTGGTTTATGATTCGCCCAACTCCCCACGTTTGCGAATCTTCAATAGATTCACATTCGATGCCGATTCTAAGCATAAATTAATAATTTTAGAACTTACCCTTGTAAAAGTGAATCACCCCTTTTAATATTCCGCGAGAAATCTCACGTCGGCCCGGAAATAATCCTATTTTTACCAATTGTTTAATGATAATAAAAATTGACCAAAACGGCAAAAGAAATTTTACCCATACCGGACCGTGTTGAGAATTAAAAAGATGAGCATTCCTAAAGTGATAGCAAAGCAGTCTTGGTAATCCCAGTTGGCTGGTTGAAGATGACACCACGTGCTTGATTATCGCCTCTCTGGCAACGACCAAATTAAAACCGGCTTTTTGAGCTCTTAAGCAGTAATCAGCATCTTCAAAATACAAAAAATAACGTTCATCCAACATGCCAATTTTGTCTATAACTTCTTTTTTAATTAATATACAAACGCCGGGAAGATAATAATTTGACTTGCGTGGTCGGTATTTATATTTGGGACGATCGTTCAAATTGTAGATATGGTTTAATTCAGAGCAAAGCCATTTAATCGTGCCTCCACGCGCAATTAAACCAAAACCTTCATCAATGGCCGGACCAACGATACCGGTAGTATTGTGCTCCTCGACAACAGCAGTCAAAGTTATCAGTAAGTCTGGCGGCACCAAGGTATCATTATTTAAAATAAGCACTAACTTTGCTCCTTTTTCCAGGGCATATTTTATGCCTAAATTATTTCCGCCAGCATAGCCAAGGTTTGAATTAGAAGCCAGGAAGTAGAATCTTGAATCTAACATTGAGGAAATAAAATTTTCAAGTATATGGCGATGATTTGCGTCAGAAGCATTATCAACAACCACAACAACAAAGTCCGGGTAATTTAATCGGCGTACCGTCTCCAGACATTTGACAGTATCCGTCGAATTATTATATTGTAACACTATAACTACGACCTTGGGAGACGACATATTATGGTATGTTATGGAGAATGTTTAATTAACTTAAAGTTCTGATAAGCTGACGAGAAACTGCGCCACTTCATTCTGAAAGCGCTCGATCGTAAACCGCTCCACAGTTTTTTTAATTTCAGCCGAATTATATAGATCCAAATTTTGCTTTAATCTTCTGGCGCCGTCCGCCAACATTTCCTCATAAGGATCTTCAAAAAATTCACCATTAATACCGGGCTTAATATATTCCAGTGCTCCCCCGCGTTTTAAAGCTAATACGGGCTTGCCGAAACTCATGGCTTCAATGGCAGTCATACCAAAATCTTCTTCTTGAGGAGCAACAAATGCCTGGCAATTCATATAATACTGGTGGACAATATTGGTCGGCTGATAACCAAGAAAATATATCCACGGGTTGCCGGCCACAAGTTTTTTTAATTTTCTCATCTCCGGCCCATCGCCAATAATTATTAGTGGCCACTCGAGCTTTTGAAATGCCCTCACCGCCAAATGAACGTTTTTATGACGATATAACCGGCTGACGATTAAAAAATAATTTCTTATGTTCATGCTGACGCTGCTATCATATGATGCCCTTGTTAACACAGGTGGATAAATCACTCTGGCGGCACGGTTATAATATTTTCTAATCCGGTTGGCCGTATTTTGCGAATTAGCCATAAAGTGGTCAACACGCAAAGATGCGTGGCGGTCCCAGATACGGGCGAAATGCTGGAACAAATGCAGCCATGATTTCAGCATCCGACTTTCTCGTCTGTATTCTGAATTCCAATCCCACACTTGCCGGGTGGGGCTCGAACAGTAATTGATATGGAGAGTTTTGGGTTTCAATACCAGTCCTTTTGAAAACTGGGCCGTTGAAATTACAAGATCGAACTCACTTAAATCAATTGACTCAACGGCCAAAGGAATTAGTGGAATTAAAATTTTAAAGTTTAAAAATTTAAAATATTTTTGCAGAAAAGTTGATCTAATTTCAGCTGCGGGTAGAAATTTTGAAGTAAATTTAGGATTATGAAACAGGACAAAAATCGGTGCGTTTGGAAACATTTCGTGGAATGCCTTCAACACTTTCTCGGCGCCGCCAATACCTAAAAGCCAATCATGAACCACAGCTATTTTTTTCCCTATATTACTTGACATTGATCAATGTGGCCCGACCCACGCTTTTTTATTCTTTTATTCTTTAAGCTTTATTCTCATCAATTCGCTGCCCTCGAATTTATAAATCGAATCTGATTCAGAATCGTAAAGAAACTCGTCATTAACAATCGCCACATCATAAGAATTGATTCCTCCACGGGTATCGATTTCAATAAATTTTAAAATTCCAGACACATTTGCCAATACATGACTAGAGTCACGGTACCACTGTACGTCCTTAATATCATTTGCAAAGCGCGTTATCAACTCAACGTTATTTTTTTTCCGGTACGGTTGATAATCAGAATCGCTCAACCATTTTATCCAGATTTCGTGTTCATTGAACCATAAAGCCTTTTGGCCATCCGGTGATTCTATTAAGTTGTCTTCTAAATGAGATGACAATACCACAACTGTCGGCGAGGAGTGAGCGGTAGGGGTAGATCGTGGACTAGCAGTTGGCAATTTTTGGCCAGTGGAAAGTCGAATTGATTCTGTGATTAATCCATTACTAATGAGAGCCAGGCCGTTGGATTTATCAAATCTGATAGTTTTCGTGTTAGCCAGCGAAGTTGAACCGATTATTTCCTCCATTAGCTCCGTCGGCAGTAATACCACCACCGGATACTCCACCAAATAACCAGCCATGATATCAATATTTTTCTCCCAGTTAAAATAGCCGAGACCTTGCAGTCTGAAATTATAAGTTCTTGGCAAGAGACGCGTTTGACTGAAACTATTACCTAAGAAAGAAGTCTTACCGATTAATTCGTCATTCAAATAGACATCGGCTGATTTATTAGCTTTAATCTGGATGGATCCAGTTTTGACGAAGACATTATTGACAAAATCATACTTGTAGCCCAAGGCAAAGATCACCAAAACAGAGCCTAGGACAATGAAAATCAAGAGCGAAAAATAAAAAAGAAACCTTCGAAAACTTCTGCGCATGATTCAGTTTATACCTTAAACATGGGTAATTGTCTACAGTTGCCGTTTTGGCGGCAAAATGTTATAGCTATATCTTCTTGAGCATCAATTTAATATGTTTACAAAAAAAATAGGAATTGATTTAGGCACAACTAATACTTTAGTTTTCGTACCCGGAAAGGGTGTCGTCATCAATGAGCCCTCGGTAGTGGCAATATCAATTTTGGACAATAAGATTTTAGCCGTTGGCAGCTATGCGAAGGAAATGATTGGGCGCGCTCCGGAAAGTATTATCGTATCGCGCCCTTTAAGAGACGGCGTTATCGCTGATTTTAGGGTGACCGAAGCTATGCTTAAGTATTTCATTACAAAAGCCGCTGGCCGCTTCGGATTTTTTAAACCAGAAATATTGGTATCCGTCCCAGCCGGCATTACTTCTACAGAAAGAAGGGCCGTCATTGAGGCAACCATAAATGCTGGTGCCAAGGCGACCTACTTGGTTAAAGAGCCAGTCCTGGCTGCTATCGGCGCGAAGGTTCCGATAAACAGCCCGATTGGTAATTTGATCGTGAACATCGGCGGTGGCACAACGGACGTGGCCGTGATAAGCTTAGGTGGAATTGTTAGTTGGTCATCCGCCCGAGTTGGCGGGAATAAGATCGATTTGGCCATTGTTGAGTATGTAAAGAAGAAGCATGGTTTGGCGATTGGCGAAAGAACGGCAGAGTTAATTAAGGTAGCTATTGGTAATGCTGTAAAGCAATCCAATGAGGAAAAAATAAATGTCCGCGGCCGGGATTTGACGACTGGATATCCAAAAACAATAGAATTATCCTCTAACGAAATTACCGAAGCAATTCAAGAACAATTAAGAGAAATCGTACAGACGGTTAAAAACGTCCTCCAGGAGACACCGCCGGAATTGTGTTCAGATATCATGGACCGGGCGCTCGTTATCTCGGGTGGCGGGGCATTGTTGAAAAATATTGATACCCTGATTACACGAATCACCGGCGTGCCATCTCGTATCGCCGATGATCCCATGTTATGTGTGGCCCGTGGTACCGGAATAGTTTTGGATAATTTAGAGGTCTACAAGAAAAATATAATGGCCAAAAGGTAGCATCGGGCTATATGCATTACCGCTTCGCCCACTGGGGGGCCTTTCTGGCTTTCTTGAGGCCATATTTGCGACGTTCTTTTTCTCTTGAGTCACGCGTTAAAAAGCCAGCTTTTCGCAATTTTTTGGAAAAGTTTGGATCAAATAAAACTAACGCCCGGCTAAGGCCAAATTTAATCGCATCCGCCTGACCGTGGATTCCTCCGCCATTTACCTTAATCGTTGCTTTGAATCGATTCAAAGACTTAAGCTTTCGTAACGGGGAGTCAACTAATTCCTGAAGTGATTCATGTCTAAAATATTCGTAATAGGGCTTTTGGTTGACGGTGATGATAGCTTTGTTTTCAGATGATTGCACATCGCTGGATTTTTTGGTATAAATTCTCACTCGCGCAGTGGATTCTTTTCGACGACCAACCGCCTCATAGTATTTCTCCACCTTACTGTCTCTATCAACGTTAGTGTCAGTCACTGTTTGAACATTTTCCGGTGAGATTTGTGCCTCTACTGACTCAATGGCTACTGGCTGTTTTTTGGGTTTTCTTTTTGGATTTTTTGCTTTGGTAACCATTAATTTATTTTTAAATTTTTAATAATTTTATCGCGCAATCGATTTTTTGCAAGCATTCTATAAACGGCCAACCATAAAACACGCTTTGGATTCTTTTCAAAAAAAATGCCGAGGGTTCGTGATCGCAATCCGCCAGGATAGCCTGAATAACGGTAGTAAAGTTTCTGGTCAATTTTTTTTCCCGTAAATTTAATATTCTTTATATTCGTGACCACAACTTTCTCGTCTGGCATTAAATGAGGACGATAGGCAGGGTTTATTTTCCCACGCAAAATCACCGCGATTTTACTAGCAAGTCTTCCTAACGGCTGATTGGTAGCATTTATATTATGGATCATAGCAAATCTGGCTTATTATTTAATAAATTCAATGGCCGCCATCCTGGCTCCATCACTAATTCTTTGGGGCAGTTTTATAATTCGGGTGTACCCGCCTGGCATCCCAGAATATTTCGGCGCTATCTCTTTGGCTAGTTTCTGCGCTGCCTTCACGCCCAGCACCGATACTAACAGACGACTTGACGTAATATTACCAACTCGCGATTTAGTGATTAGTTTTTCTACAAAAACTTTGAGACTTTTGGCTTTTGTTTCAGTGGTAGTAATTTTACCATGGGCGATAAGAGCATTTGCGAGCGAGCATAGCAAAGCCGCGCGCTGCTTAGTTTCTCTTCCAAATTTTCGGTTGCTTTTTCTGTGATACATATTAGGTCTAGAGATGGTTTTGAAACCATCTCTTATTTCTTTTTGGTCTTTTTGGGCTTTTTTCCCTCCGTCGCTTCATCCATGGGCACCTCAATCGCATTAATTATATTAAAGTGGTCGATTAGGATTTTTGCTGCCTCCTTAAGAGCAGCTTCAGGAGCAATACTGCCATCGGTTTCGACATCAAGCAGCACTTTATTATAGTCAGTTCTCTGACCAACGCGAATATTTTCAATCGTAAAATTTACATTTTTTATCGGTGTGAAAATGGCGTCAACGGCAATTTTGCCAATACTTAGTTTCTCCTTTTGCCGCTGCTCAACCGGCACATAACCCACACCGCGTTCTACTGTAATTTCGGCTTCGAACTCAACCTTCTTATCAGTAATCGTAACAATGTGAGTGTCTGGATTCACTATCTCAACGTCAGCCGTGGTTTTGATATCGCCCGCCGTTATTTCCTTTTGCCCTTTGACCGCTAAAGTAACCACTACCGGTTCATCTTTGAATGATTTGAATCTAACTTTCTTTAAATTTAAAATAATATCTACCACATCTTCCAGCACTCCCGGTATAGTAGAAAATTCGTGATTCACACCCCTGATCTTAACGGAGGTAATGGACGCACCTTCCATCGAAGACAATAAAACGCGCCTTAGAGTATTGCCGATGGTCATGCCATAACCAGGATGTAGCGGGCTAATTTCAAAAACTACTTTATTGCCTTCCTTCGATACGACCCTGGGCTCTGTCGGTAATTGAATCATGCTGACGCAACTTCTAACTTATAACCTCTAACTTCTAATAATTAGTTGTTAGCAGCTAGTTGTTAGATGCTGATTTATCTTGAATAAAATTCTATAATTGACTGAATGTCTTTTAAGTCAACACCACTATCGGTCAAACCGGGAGTACCGATGGCCTTGGCTGTCAGAGTATCGGTGTTAAGTTCAATCCACGTCGGGGCCTGGTGTTTTTTTATCCACTGACTAATTAATAAGGAAAAATATTTCGATTTCATGCTCCCTGGGCGAATGGAAATTACATTGCCGGTCTTAACTTCAAACGAAGGAATGCCAACTCTTCGCCCGTTAACGAGGATATGTCCATGGTTAACAATCTGGCGGGCTTGATCTCTGGATTGAGCAAAACCAGCACGATAGACAAAATTATCAAGTCTTCGCTCGAGTCTCTTCAATAAGGCCGAAGTGGTTTCTTCGTCCGAGTTCACAGCAGCTTTAACCCAGTTTTTAAACTGACGCTCAAGCATTCGATATATGTTTCTTACTTTCTGTTTAGAATGCAGCTGCGCACCAAATTCAGACAGCCTACCCGAAAACTTTTTTCCGTGAATACCGGGTGGATACATGCGTTTTACTGTTGCTGACTTTGGCGACAACGAACGCTCGCCTTTTAAGAAAAGCTTTGCTCGCAAGCGACGTTCTATTTTTTCTCTTGGACCAGTGTAGCGTGCCATGATATTTGAATGTTTATAGGACTTAAGTCCTAGTTTAAATATTAGGACTTACGCGCTTGAGCCACGAAGCCCAAGGCTATCAGGGCTTATCGTGGCTCAAGCCACAAGGGTTTGGCCAATTTCTTTGTTAAAATCTACGTTTGAGACTCGCCGTACCTGCTAGTACGTCTCGTCTCAAGCCTCGATTTTGCCTCGAAATTGGCCAAACGCGTAAGTCCTAAATATAAAAGATTATACTCGCCTGGGTTTAGCCGGCTTAACTCCATTGTGCGCTATTGGCGTATTATCAATAATTGCGGTTATATTGATACCCGTGCCGGCCACACCGCGTATAGCTCCTTCACGACCTGGACCAATGCCCTTGACTGAAACTTTAGCTTCCTGCAAACCAAATCTTTTCGCTTTTTCAGTAGCGTCCTTGCCTACCAATGTTGCAGCATAAGGTGTTGATTTTCGCGCTCCTTTAAAGCCTAGCGTTCCGGCCGAAGACCAAGCGAATACATCGCCATTCAAATCCGAGATTGAGACTACGGTGTTGTTATATGAGGAAAAAATATTGATGACTCCCTTAAAAACCTGCTTTTTCGATGAGCTTTTTTTGACAGCCTCAACCGAGGCTGATTGTTTTTCGCCTGATGATTCTTTTACGTTTGTGATAATTCTTTTTTTCCCCATGTGAAATTGTCTGTCTGTTACCGTGCTCGTCTCCTACGCTCGTCCGCGCTCGGACAGTTACTTAAGTTTTCTGGGCGGTAGGCTTTCTACCAGAACCCATAGTTTTGCGAACATTTCCACGCGTAGTTCGGGAATTTGTTTTCGTCCTTCCGTGGATGGGCAATCTTCGACTATGACGTGTACCGCGCCAAGCGCCTATTTCCTTAAGCCTTTTTACGTTATCTGTAACTTCCCGCCGCAGATTACCTTCCACCTTGTAATCATGATCAATTAAATTTTGAATTTTACTAATTTCCTCCGGCGTTAAATCTTTGGCTTTTTTGTCGGCTGATATATTGGCAGATTTAATAATCACACGACTAAGGTTCGGGCCAATTCCGTAAATGTAACATAACGCATAAATTATTTTTTTATTGTCGGGAAGATTGATTCCTGAAATACGTGCCATGGTTTAATATTTAAATTTTTAGGACTTACGCGTTTGGCCAATTTCGAGGCAAAATCGAGGCTTGAGACGAGACGTACTAGCAGGTACGGCGAGTCTCAAACGTAGATTTTAACAAAGAAATTGGCCAAACCCTTGTGGCTTGAGCCATGGTAAGCCCTAATAGCCTTGGGCTTCGTGGCTCAAGCGCGTAAGTCCTATATTTAACCCTGCCTCTGCTTGTGCTTCGGATTTGGGCAAATACAATACAGTCGTCTTTTTCGAAGAACCAGTTTGCATTTCGCGCACATTTTTTTAACCGAAGCATGAACTTTCATACCATTGGAATATTTAAATATGAATCGTTTACATCCTATAAACAATCCTTCCTCTACTCCCATCCGGGCTCAATTCCACCGTTACCTTATCTCCAGGCATGACCTTGATATAATTCATCCGCATTTTTCCAGATAAATAAGCGAGGACTTCTTTCTCGTCACTTAATTTTACTTTAAATTTGGTATCCGGCAGAGCTTCGATAACTATCCCCTCTGCTTTTAATTTTTGGTCTGCCAATATGCTAACAAAAATACGACCATATTGATCATATGTCTGATATTAACAAAAAACGCTTCCCCTATATTCCATTAAATCAACCTTAACAGAGCCGCAGGATTTAGTCAACTATAATATTTAATTTAACTTTAGAGATATCTTTAGGAATGCTCTTCACCCAAAAAGGCGATAATGTTACTCGCACCGATTCGACTTCATCTAAGTCCTTAAAATAAAGCCTGATGGATGGTTCATCGAAGCCCAGTATATCTTCTAATATTTTGTCCTGATTAATCTTAGCCACAGCTTCCCCGGTCGCTAAAACGTTAAAACTCATGTTCTTATCGCTACCGGCCAGAGAAACATCACGATAAGAAAGATTCAACCTAGTTTCAACCGCCTCAATTTGATTATTTTGGGAAACATATTTTTTAATCAGCCCGATAACATCGCCTTCTCTAAAACCAATAATTTTGGCGGAACCACGAATAGACATTTGTAAGTTATCAGCTTTACCCTCCGGATTGGTTGGCGCTTCTCCCACCCTGGCATTAGTAACGGGATCGGCGAAATCAATTTTCAGATCAAGAATTTTCAATTCATCTGCCTGATCTTTTAAGCTATTCGTGATTTTATCCCTCAATTTGTTAGTGAGGTTTTCCTTGGCCTTGGTGAAATCGCTCTCGGTTACCACTTGGGCTGGTCCAATATAACCTCCTGTCATCGCTGTTTCTGACTCACCATAAAATTGTTCAAATTTAGGATTACCTTTAAATCCAGGGATACTAAACTTACCGGCAACGATATTGTATTCAGGTCCCGGCCGGTCAGCATAAACCGTGACTTCAAGTGTTCCGGGAACAATCCCACTACCCTTTCTTGAAGAGGCCGGCACCGTGACAGTTTGCGGTATTCTAAAAATTAAACCATCAGTTGATTCAAATCTGGTGGTAGCTACCAGATTCTGGGCCGTCGCTGATTTATTATTAATTACGATTTTCCCACCAGCCTTTTGAACTACATTCTTCTGGCCAGTAAGCGGGAAGGAGCCGCTTTCTTCTTTTTCTACTTTTATTAACTGACCGGGTATTTTATTAAATTCGGCATTTATGGAACCGATTTCAGTCGAGGCCGTGATTTTCTGTTGAACGTTCAGGGGTTGTTTTTTGGGTTTAATTACAATATTGGCGCTAGCTAGAGTGCTATAGAGTATCAATAACAGAACAATCAATGCGCCTAAGGCCAGAAAAGCCGATGTTTTCTTAGAAAAAAAATGCTTTCTTTTTTTTCTAATATTAATGAGGGATAAATCACTGCCCCGCACTCCCCGGCTCCAGACTTTTGCCAGATCATTATTTTCCGGCTCAATCTCTATCTCTTCTTCCTGATCTTCACTCCTGATGCGGATATTTTTTCCAGGCTTCTGGTGCATTATATCATCCATGGATCGGCTGCGTGCGTAAGTTTTTCGCGCCGCTGCCAAGATTACCTCCGGATCGTCACCCTCTCTAAGAAGCGGATCCATAAATTTAAGAGAACGCGCCAATGGCTCCGCGTTGTCCTCGGCTGCGTCATCCGCCGATTTTTCGTCAACAAATTCATTATCCGGATCATCTGAATCTTCGTTGTGCTCAGACACTGAAGATTTTTCATATATATCTCCGCCTATATCTTCACCAGAAATTGGTTCATTTTCATCTATCTCTTCGGGCGACGCGACCATTTCATCATCATTTGCGTAACTGGCAGACCCTTTGTCCGTAAACAAAGCTGATGATATACGTGGCTTTGACACCACCGGGCTTAATAATGGGATGGCAATATCCTCGGCATAGCCAGCAATGATCGGATCAGTCGTCAAAATGCTGATTTTTTTTCCACTGGCATCAGCCTCGGTTTTAAGCGATTCTAAATAATCAGAAGCTTTGGCCAGTTTTGAACCTCTTGGAAAAATAAGAATAATTTCATCACCGGCGGTGTTTTTAAAAACTTCAAAAATATCTTCAAAACTGTCGCTTTTAGAAACATTGATAATTTTTGTGCTGGCCATAGGTCCAGACGTTTTAACGGTTTAATTATAGCAATAATAAATTAATTCGCCAGACAATAAGTGAACAATTATCAGACTATTTGTTTTGCTTGAGGCGGAAGTGAATAATCAATAACAGTAAACCCACGAAAAAACTGAACCACAACCAGCCCTTTTCCGATTTAGCATCGGTGTTGATCTTAGCTAAATTTTTATCAAGGTCATTACTTAGTGTAGTTTTGGCCGCAGCCAAGATTGTTCTTATAGGCGTAATTGAGGGCATTTTACTATAAGTGAGCGGAAAAAATGTTACTGTTGGTGTTGCTTGAATTGATGGCCATACGACCAGTGAAGTTATCGGCGGAGTTATTGGCGAGCGAGTAAATACTGGCAAGAGGTTGTTGGCTGGCAGAGTCGGGGGTTTAGCGGTTGATCGGACCGTGGCCGATGGAGTTGAACTTTGAGTTGGCACGGCAGAAGGTGTTGGCGCGGGAGTAATCACAGATATTGGTTGTTTAATCAGGGATGGAGTTGGTTCCAGGGTTGGCGTCGGAGACGCATCTTCACTATCACCAAAATTGACCGATATTTTAATCAAATCATGGCTGGTTCGGTTAGTCAGTACCGGGGTGTTTCGGTAAGCCAAAAATCGGATTCTCAAATTATTCAACTGGTTGATGTTATTTACCAAAGCGCTGATATCAGTTGATTCTGAAAAATCCGTATTAACCGTGGCGGGCAAGCCGATAACAATATCATTAAAAGACGATCCATCCCAGATTTTAATTTTAGATTTAACCAGAACGCTGGTTCGCCTGTATTCATGAGTAAGAATTACTGAATTAATCTTGGTGGCTGGAGGTAAATTGGGATTGAAAATAAATTCGAGGTAAGCCTCTTCATTGTAGGCGCCGTTGACCGGCCAATTGCCGTCACTCTGAATTCGACTATCGTCGCTCGCTGACAGCTTTACCAGGGCGGATTCGTCAAAGGTCGCCGCCGAGCCATCGCTGATATCGGCGCCGGAAGACACAAAAAAATCCTGAGTCGCGCCTTGCGTGGTTACCGCGAAAAATAAATTTGCGATACTGGTAAGAACAAAAAATATTTTTTTCATCTGACAAGCGCTCTGATTCGTCTCACTCCAGCAGACACTGCTTCTTCCTTTATTATTTTGAACTCGCCAATTTCTCCACTATGCGCCACATGAGGCCCACCGCATAATTCCTTAGAAAAATTACCGACTGAATAGACATTCACCATCGGCGGATATTTCAATTTAAAAAAACTCAAAGCGCCGGTCTTGATGGCATCCGAATATGACATCTCTTCCTTGATGACAGCGATATCTTGCTTGATAACGCTGTTTACTGAATCCTCAACACTTTTAATTTCTTCAGGCGTAAGTTTTCGCGAAAAAGCAAAATCAAATCTCAACCGTTCGGGGGTGATATCGGAACCGGCTTGTTTTACATTATTACCCAATATTTTACGTAAAGACGCATGCAGTAAATGAGTTGCTGTATGTAAACGAGTAACAATTCTTACCTCTTCTTCATTGGACGCTTTAATTTCTCCAGTATCCAAAAGTAAACCGTGCCCTCCGAATTTCTTTTCAGATCCGGCACGAGATTTTTCCTGGTGCTTTTTAAACTCAGCATCAAAATCCTCCCGCGTAAGCGCAACTGTTTTTTCTCCGCCAATCTCTTTTATTATTTCAAATGGCAAGCCATAGCTTTCATAAAGTTTAAATGCTGCTGCGGCATCGATTATTTCTATTCTGTTTAGCTCCCGCAACCCGCCCGCCAAAGTTTTTGTGAACTTATCATTTTCAGCGCTAAATTCAGAAGTGGTCAATTTGAGATCGAGTTCAGGATAAAATTCTGAATAGTTATTAATCACTGACGCAAAAATTTTATCAGTCAAACTTAAATCAAGATCAGACAGACGTAAATAAACAATAACCCTTCGCATTAACTTCCTCAAAATATAACCCTGATCTTTATTAGAAGGCTTAATGCCGTCAGATACCAGAAAAGCTATGGCTCGACTATGGTCGGCCATGATCCGCCTTGTTTTAATATTAACAAACTCAGGCAAAATTTTCATAGCTGCGGAGAAAAGATTAGTATCAAAATTACTGCCGACATTTTGCGATATCATCGCCAAACGCTCTAGTCCCATTCCCGTATCAATACCTTTAGTGGCTAATGGGGTGAGTTTGGCCTTTCCTTCGAGAAGCCTTTCGCGTGATCCGTTGCAAAAATACTCATTGAATACAATGTTCCATATTTCTACATTTTTTCCCTCTACGTTCTGACAGTATAATTCGGTCGTTGGACCGCAGGGACCCTCGCTGCCGGTTGGCCCCCAAAAAACGTCTGCCATACCCTCCGCTCGAACATCGGTCACTCCCAACTCCTGCCAGATCATTTGTGATTCGTAGTCTCTTGGCACATCGTTTGAGCCTTTAAAAATAGTAACATATGAAATTTTCAAACCCATGGCCTGAGTAAAAAACTCGTGAGCCCATTTTATTGATTCTTTTTTCCAATATCCGCCAAAGGAAAAATTGCCAAGCATTTCAAAAAAAGTGAGGTGGCTTTCGTCGCCCACTTCATCGATGTCCGAAGTTCTAATCGATTTCTGGATTGAAACTGTGTTCAATGAGCCAAAATCCTTCAATGGATTGGCCTTACCGGTATAATATGGTTTAAATTGCTGCATGCCCGCCGTCGTAAAAAGAACCGACGGATCATCTGGTAAAAGAGAGGAAGAGGACACGGCAGTGTGATCTCTTTTCTCAAAAAAATCAAGAAATTTGTGGCGGATCTCTTGGTGGGTCATTCTAAAATGCTAGCAAATAGGCGAGAAAGTGCAAAGGTTTAAAGAAAAAGAAGTTATTGGACGTTTTTAATTCCGAGTAAGGCGTAAATCTTACGCAAGTAATTTGTTTTTTTAAAGACGAATGGTACGAATAAAACGATAATAATAAAAAATAGGAAGAATCTCTCCCCTTTTTGAAAAAATAATTCTCCAAAATAATAAAAGACGGCCATTCCGGGAAAACTACCCAATAACGATGAAAAGAAAAATTTTCCAAAATTTATCCTGGTCAGACCAGCCGCGTAACTAACATAATCAAAAACAGAATTAGTGAGTAAGCGCAACATTACCAGTGTCCAAAAAGTTTTGCGCGCCGAAAGATTTTTCTCAAATTCGTGTACTTTTTGCAGTGAAGTAAATTTTTTAACGAGGGGTTCTCGAAAGTATCTTGCAATAAAAAAAGCCATGCAGGCTCCGACAATAATAGCCATCTCGGCATACAAAAAACCCCATACTTTACCAAAAGCACTGACCCCAATAAGATCTACAACCGCACCCGGAATTGGAGGAATAACTATTGCTAATATCCGAAAAACGAAGAAAACAGCCACTGCTAATGGGCTGTTGTTGGTAATAAATTGAGAGAGAAATTCTTGCATTTTTGGGTGGCCAACCGGGATTGAACCGGTAACCCTCAGGTCCACAACCTGATGCTCTACCAATTGAGCTATGGCCACCATACTGAATTAAATATTACAGATAATTTTAGACTGGCCAGGAATGCTTTGCTAGCTTGTTATACCCCCATTTTACATAAATTCAGAGAGGAATAAAACATTATGACTAATTAAAAATTTGCATCCCGGGAGGGGCAAGGCTTCGACTCTCGTTGCCTTCCGGCAACTCGGTCTAGCCACCGCCTCAGGGCGATTCTCACCAACTGCTCGAATCGCATCCTTCCGGCGTTCAAATCCCTACACAATGCGATCAATCGCATTGTTCCCGCGATGCTTACAGCATCCCGGGAGGGATTTGAACCCCCAACCTACTCCTTAGAAGGGAGTTGCTCTTCCAGTTGAGCTACCGGGACAATATGCATATTATATCTCATTTTTGAGATAAATATAGGGTTTATGCGTCTGAGCCACAGTAAACCCTATTGGTCTTGAGTCTTGTGGGTCAAGTGCGTAAGTCCTAAAACAAATAAAATGAGACCCCTCGCTGGTGGTGTGTAATCAACGAGGGGTCTAGCTTCGCGCGTGGTAGCAGAATTTTCTCACTGTCTAGACGGGAGGAATTTCAATCGGACTTTAAAGCTAGCAAACACGACAGTGAGGGAGGACAGGCCTACCCGAACAACCGCCACCGCCTCCTTTTCAGACAGTTGACCGGGAGTGTTAACGGAAGAACCATTTATAGTTTATTACAATAATAAACAAACACAAGCCTAGGACGCTGGAATATTCAAAGTCATTTTAATATGGTATAAAGTTTAGAGAATGTGTTTTAATTAAGCGCAAATTCGGGCTGGCGTATGATGGTGGTACGCATGGTTTGGGACCATGTAGACTGGGTTCGATTCCCAGCAGCCCGACCAAGTTAGACATTGAGAGTTTTCGGAAGAAGGTACGCGCTCGCTTCGCTCGC
>CAYIXQ010000014.1:0-18817 GCA_964367475.1 uncultured Candidatus Saccharibacteria bacterium
GGCACGAAATTCGGCGGCGGCGAAAGCGAGGGCGGGGCGGGAATTCCTTTCCCCCCAACCCCCTTTCCTTCCCGCCCCGCCCGAGCGGTTTGGTTTCTGCCGCGCCGCAGGCGCGGTATCATTCGGGATTTCGTTCAAAAAAGGTTCGAGCGACGTTCAGTAATTTTGACCATGTTAAACATCTACCTAATAAAAGCGGGTATAGTACAGCAGCAGTACAACGCCCTTCCAAGGCGTGGACAGGGGTGCAAATCCCCTTACCCGCTCCAGAATTAAAATAGACGTCTTTTGAGAGTCTGTTTTGATTACAGAGTATATTATTTAATAACTTTTCTTTCTACCGAAGTAAGACGAGCATCTATCATCTGAACCTTATCTTCCAAACGCTCAAAGGCTTTTTTTGATGGTATTTCCAAGACGACATCTAGAATAGTCTTCAGACTAATATCAACTTTATCAAAACGCTCGTCAACTTTATCAAAACGTTCGTCAACTTTATCAAAACGCTCATCGATTTTAGCAAATTGATCTTGAGTCATTCGGGCAAGAGTATCAATGGTAATTTTTTTCTTCATTGTTTTAGTATAAAAAAACAAGTTATATAGGTCAAGCTTGATTCCTCATCAAATACTGATATTGTCTTGGTCAAAACGTTCAATATATATTATATTCCTATAAGCGCAATACTTTGAATTCTTTATATTATAAACCCCCACGTCGAACGTGGGGGTTTATAATTAGGACTTACGCGCTTGAGCCACGAAGCCCAAGGCTATTAGGGCTTACCATGGCTCAAGCCACAAGGGTTTGGCCAATTTCTTTGTTAAAATCTACGTTTGAGACTCGCCGTACCTGCTAGTACGTCTCGTCTCAAGCCTCGATTTTGCCTCGAAATTGGCCAAACGCGTAAGTCCTAATAATATATTATTCCGGATCCGAAATAATAATTTAGGACTTAAATCCTATAATTATTACAGTACTGATTCTTTCAAAACCTTACTGGAAGTGAATCGTACTTTTTTAGATGCTTTAATTTGAATTGCCTCTCCGGTCCGGGGATTCCGACCCATACGGGCAGGACGATCGGCCACCTTAAATATACCGAGGCCGGAAACATTCAATTTATTGCCCTTTTTTAATACATCGGTCACGCCCGCCACAAAACTGTCAATAAATTCGTGCGCTTGCTTCCGAGGAATGTTCATCTTATCCGCAATCCATTGGGCAAATTGTGTTTTTTTGACTGATTCCATAATCCACCTCCCTTCAAAAAAATATCAACAATTAATATCTTTCCTGGTTATTATATACAAAATACAAGGAAAACGCCATTTTTTTCATCAACAGGCTACCTGGCATATTCGATCGCCCTAGTTTCTCGTATTACGTTAACCTTGATTTCTCCGGGATATTTCATCTCCGATTCAATCTTTTTAGCGATATCACGCGCCATTTTCATAGCCGATAAATCATCAATTTTAGTAGGTGTCACGAATATTCTCAATTCCCTACCGGCTTGAATAGCATATGATTTCTCGACACCATCAAAAGTGTTGGCAATCTTTTCCAGATCCTCCAATCTCTTCAGGTATATCTCCACCGTATCGCGTCGAGCTCCCGGGCGAGCCGCTGAAATAGCATCCGCGGCTTGTACAATTCGTGATTCTAAAGTCGAATACGGATATTCTTCATGGTGAGATTCCATGGCTCGAATGACTTTTTCATCTACGCCAAATTTTTGGAGTAGTTTCCGCCCGATCTCAACATGAGTACCCTGAACCTCATGATCGACTGCTTTTCCGATATCGTGAAACAGGGCTCCTTTTTTTGTCACTGAAACGTCGGCGCCGAGTTCAGTCGCCAGCATGCTTGAGACGTGGGCCATTTCAATTGAGTGAAGCAGCACATTTTGGCCAAAGCTAGTGCGAAAGGCTAAGCGGCCCAGTAAGTAAGTAAGTTTTGGATCCACCGCGCCAACTCCAACTTCAAATAGCGCGGCTTCTCCCGCTTGTTTGATTTTCTCGTTGATCTCATTTTTCGCTTTTTCAACCATTTCTTCAATTTTTGCCGGATGAATACGACCATCGGCAATAAGCTTATCGATAGCCACTTTAGCAATTTGGCGTCTGACCGGGTCGAACCCAGAGACAACTAAAGTTTCAGGAGTATCATCAATGATAATATCCACCCCCGTCATTCTCTCAATTGTCTTAATATTTCGGCCTTCTTTTCCGATAATTTTGCCCTTAACTTCGTCGGAGGGCAAACTGACTACGGTCGTAGTGGCATCCGCGATATGCGAGCCGGCATACCTCTGTATGGCCACGGTAAGTATTTCTCGCGCTTTACGATCTAGCTCTTCACTATTGCCGGTCTCCAATTTTTTCATGCCATGATAAAGTTCTTCCTTATACTCCTCCTCAATTTTTTTGAAAAGCATATTTTTAGCCTCTCCCCGGCCCAGGCCAGTAATTCTTTCTAGTTCAGAAATTTGCTTTTGGATCTGCAGGCTAAGTTCATCCTTAATCCTGTCTAAATCTTTTGACTTGAATTCGAGCTGCTCTTTAGCGTGTTCGATTTCTTTCGCTCGACCATCGATCTCTTCTTCTTTTTTTGTCAGCATCCCTTCGATCCTGATCAACTGCTGATGCCTGGTTTGTTCCTCCTTTTTTGATTCATCAAGAAGCTTGAGTACCTTGTCCTTCGCCTCAAGGACAAGCTCTTGGGCCTTATTTTTTGCTTCCGCTAAAACATTCTCGGCTTTGTTCCGAGCGGAACTTATTTTTTTATTTGTGAGAAATAGGCTAAGTAGATAGCCTATCGCGATCCCAGCCGTCAACGATAAAATCCCTCCAATTATTAGAAGGGTGTTTTTGTCCAACACCATGTTTGAGAAGCATAGAAACCATAGAAACGAATGGTTAGAAGCTTGGTTAAGAATTTAATTAAATATCAAATTATGGACCTGAATTGATTATATGGTATGTGAGGACAAATGTAAATAAAAAGTCCTTTTCGTTTATGTTATAATTTCCTTATGTCAAATGAAATACGGCGATCACTCGTTTTGGCCATTCTCGATGGCTGGGGGTATAGCCAGAAAACTGTTGGCAATCCTATTGCTGAAGCGCAGACACCAGCTTTGAATCAAATTACTAAAGAATATCCGATGACACTGCTGCAGGCTTCAGGGCTTGCCGTGGGTATGGTCTGGGGCGAGTCAGGCAACAGCGAAGTCGGTCATCTCAATATCGGAGCCGGCCGGATTGTTGAACAATATTACTCTCGCATTAACCGCACCATCGCGGACAAATCGTTTTTTACCAATCCGGCCTTGGTGGGGGCTTTTGCACATGCGCAGAAAAATAATTCGGGGGCGCACCTAATTGGACTACTGACATCGGGCACGGTACATGCAGCTTTTACTCACATTAATGCCCTAATTGAGCTGGCGGCCCAACAAAATTTTCCTGAAACATTCATTCACCTTTTTACGGATGGCCGGGATTCGGGATTACAAGAAGCCAATAATACTTTGGCTAAACTTAACGTTGAGATTCAAAAACACGGCGTCGGCAAAATCGCCACGATTATTGGCCGCGACTTTGCCATGGATCGTGATAACAATTGGGACAAAACTCATCGCGCTTATTCTCTGATCGCCGAAGCGGCCGGCGATTCTAGCAATGATTTTTTGGGCAGCCTGACTGCTTTGTATCAACAAAGTATCAATGATTCGGCCATACCCCCAATGGTTAACTCGGCGGTTAATTATTCGGGTATTAGCGACAATGATGCTTTGATCTTTTTCAATTTCCGGGAGGATAGCATGCGTCAAATTTTAAATCCATTTGTGAATCCTGATTTTTCAATATTTCCGAAGAAGACGCTGAATAATTTATATGTCGCGACTATGACTCAATATTTGGAGCAGTCATCGGTCAACATCGCCTTCCCGCCTCCCCGGATTGTAAATAGCTTGACCGAAACTATTAGTAAGGCCGGTAAGAACCAAATGCACATCGCCGAGACTGATAAACACGCCCATGTGACTTATTTCTTTAATGGCTTAAAAAATACGGCTTTCCCTGGTGAATCCGATATATTTATAGATTCAGTCAAGAAAATCGAAGAAAATCCGGCTATGTCGAGTGCAGAAATCTCGGATAAGGTAATAGAGGCATTAGACCAAGGATTATATGATTTCATCGTGCTAAATTTTGCAAACGCGGATTTGCTGGCTCATACTGGAAATTACGCAGTGGTAGTCAAAGGGATCGAAGCGGTAGACGCAGCGATTGCTAAAATTTATGCCAAAGTTATTGAAAAAAATGATATCCTGGTTATTACGGCGGATCATGGTAACGCCGAATCTTTAGTGTATAAATCGAGTGGTGAAGCGGAAACTAAGCACGACGACAGTCCGGTGTTTTTTTACTTAATCGGCAGCGATTTTGTTACCTCCAAAACTGAGCAAAAACTGGCGGAAGAAGTATCTGCCGTCAATGGTATTTTGGCGGATGTGGCTCCGACCATTCTTCAGTTAATGGGCATTTCCGTTCCGGCCGAAATGACCGGTCAAAGTTTGCTTTCGCTGCTTACTTCTTGATAGACCAATGTGGTCGAATTTTTCACTTTATAATTCCCCCGCCCAACACTTCTGCACCACGATAAAATACCGCCGACTGACCTGGTGCGATTGCCCGTGCCGGCTTAAGAAAATTAATCAGTACACTATTATCGCTACTTTTTTTTATGATGGTTGCCGGTAGAGATTGGTTTCGATAACGGATTTTTACATTAGCCCTCACCGGAAATTTAGCACTTGAAATCCAGTTCGCATTTCCAACCGGGATACTATCTTTTAGTAAGGCAGATTTATCAGTCGTTACATAAATGACATTTTTTCTAGTATCTTTTGACGCCACAAAAAACGGCCCCTGGCCATTAGTAATATTTAAGCCATGACGCTGGCCAATGGTATAATAGTAGATACCGTCGTGCGTGCCAATTATTTTGCCCGAAGAAATTAATCTAATATCTCCGCGCTTGGGTTGGATATATTCAGTCAAAAACTTTTTCATATCTAACTGGCCAACAAAGCAAACACCTTGACTGTCTTTTTTTCCATGGTTAGGTAGGCCAAACTGCTTAGCTATTTTTCTAATTGCCGGCTTTGTATAATCGCCGATCGGGAATAAACAGTATTTAAGCTGGTTTTGCGTCAATGTCCAAAGAAAATAGGATTGATCTTTATTAGCATCCCGAGCCTTTATGAGTTTTGACACTATTATTTTACCACGATCGTGAGAATCTGATAGTGACCGGCTTTTGCGCTCAATTTCTCTTTTTCTCACATAATGTCCCGTGGCGATATAATCCGCTCCCTCCGTCAGGGCTTTTTTCAAAAACAGCCCAAATTTAATTTCTTTATTGCACATCACATCCGGATTGGGAGTAATGCCATTTTTGTATCCATTAATCATGTAGCTAGTAACCTTTGCCCCATATTCCTTTGAGAAATCCCAAGTTTTAAATCGGATATTCAAAGTGGTAGCCACCCTCATAGCATCTAGTCTGTCCTGCTGCCAATTACAATATGAAAAATCAGTAGCTGGTGACCAGGGCTTAAAGAAAACGCCGACTACATTAAAACCACGCTGCTGCAAAAGCGCGGCTGCTACCGAACTATCCACACCACCAGACATGGCCACATAAACCGTTTTCGTTTTACTATTAATTTTCATAAAAATATTATACCATGTATAACAAAAACATAAAGAGAAAGAAACTGTTAGAGCTCATTTCAAAACCCTTTTCGTAACGAAATTCCTGATTTTTGAACGAGACAAGGAAGATAAGTAAAATGCCCGGAAACGTAGTAGTAACTACGGTGAGGACATTTTACGAAATCTGACGCAGTCACAGTCAGAAATCAGGAATTGCAGTAGAAATAGGGTTTTGAAATGAGCTCATGGTATAAATCGGCGGCTTTTCAGGTATAACGGAAACTGGGGATAACGGCTTTTTCGGTTTAGTATACAATTAAAGATAACTTGGAAAATCTTACTGTGAGCACAATAATGACCGCGACTCCGATAACCGTGGATCAAGCAGATTCGGTTGTTTATGTTGCTAAAGTCTTATCGGAACATAGGATTAACGGCCTGCCGGTGGTAGATAAGGAGAATAATTTACTTGGCATCGTCACGGAGTATGATTTGATTTCCAGCAGTAATTCCCTGCACTTACCGACACTAATCAATGTTTTAGGTAACATTAATGTTTATAAAAAGGATAAAAGTCTTATTAAGGACGACTTAAAAAAATTGCTTTCTCTCCAGGTAAAAGACGTTATGAACCGAGAGCCATTAAGTGTTGATCAGAATACTTCGATTCAGGAATTGTCCGATTTATTTGCGCATCATCATCGAGTCAATCCTATTACTGTTGTTAACGGAACCAAGCTGGTGGGTGTGGTCAGTCGTTTCGATTTAGTTAAGTTCTTTGTTGATGAAAAAGCTCACAAAGATGTGAGGATTATCCAACCCGAGAATTTAGATGCCCGCGTCGAAACTTTTGTAAACGATTTTGAAAAAAGATTTGTTCTTGTTTCCCGTGCCCGCACCCGTTTTCTCTGGCCGATTATTGGTTTCACTTTTGCTGTTCTTGGTTTCATCGTCGCTTTCGCCCTAATTTTGCGGATAGTGACGAAATAGACAAGACAATGTCTTTTCTCTCTCTTTTCCCCTAAAGATCCAGCGTCCTGATCGACTGGAATTTTTTGAGGTAGTTCAATGTTTCTTTTCTGAAAACCCGTTTGGCTTTGGGTAAATCAAATTGCTGGCTTAGCCAGGCCAGGCCAAATTTATTGACCGATTTTACCACTCGGCCGGGACCGCCATTGTAAGCCGCGGCTAACATTTCCTCGGTAATCCCAAGTTGTTTGACCACCTCTTTTTTCTGAATTTTATTTTCCAATTCCTTTCTATGAATATCAAAAAACAAAACCATGGCCTGCATGGCGTTGGTGTGATCAGCCATTCCGAGAATATAATCTTTATTCAGTTTAGCCGCCGGATATTCTTGTACCATGTGACGGTAGGTCGATTTGATAAACTGGGCCAAACCATTAGCGCCCGCGGGTGATCCGGTGTAACGATAGGCCTTGCTCTGATTAGCCCCAATGATCACCAGAACTTTTTCCGTTAATTCCCTGCCACCATCGGCCGCCACCGAGAACTGGTCCGGGTCAATGTGTTCAATCAAGATTATGTTTTTTAGAAAATCTGGCGAAACAATCGCCGTAGCATATTGATCGGGAACTGATCGGGAATAAACTTTTTTCAAATTCAATGCGTCAATGGCAAAATCTATATTTTGCTTAAGATATAAACGACCGGCGTCAATTAATTCTGAAGTGTGGAGACCAGGCGAATATGGCACATAAAAAATTTCGGTATATTTATCTTTGGTTTTTTCTGGCAAATTGCCTAAGTATTTATTAGGCATTAAATATTTATTCCCCACAACCACCAAATCGGGCTGATTCACCACCTGATAATAGGTATTGAAACTATTCCAGTATTTCGGCTGGATATTCAAGGGCTCATCTCTTTCCGCCGGCGCGACTGTAATCATCCCTGTTTTTTTGAAATTCTGGATATCTTTTTCATTTACCCAAATTCTTTTCTCAAAGACAGCGCCATTGGCAACATTTAAAACAGCAAGGGCGACTTGTTTACGTATCAGTTCATTGGTTTTAACCAGTTTACCCTTTGCATTTTTTATGGTTTTGTTCTCGTATTCCAAGGGCTGACTTACTTTTAAAAGTGCCATGCCTTCAACTATTTTTTGTGAAAGCGTAAAAGTGGGTGAAGGATTGGGTGTGTTAAGGGGGGAGGGAGATGGCCGATTATTGACACTAATGTCAAGCGCCCAGACATCGGTCAGCCAAAACCCGATACCACTGAAACAAAAAATGACAAAGGTGATACTAAAAATAAGTTTCATAGCTCAAAGATTTTGCTCGATACTGGCCGCTTTTTTAAGCACGGCACTGGCGTAGTAGTTACAGATTCGCGTAGAGCATTTTGAGTTTCCGCTTAAGTAGGCCTTGGCCGCTGACGTTTCTCCTACCCTAGTTTTACTGGCAGCTCCGCCTTTAGCCAACTTGATCGCCGAGGCCATAAAGGCATCTTCGATGTTCCATGGATTGGGTGGATTATGACCGGTGACCCGCGCCACTTCATCTTCATATGCCAGCCAGGTGGTAGGCAGAAACTGGGCTGGTCCTAAGGCTCCACCGCAACCATAATTGGGTTCGCGTGAGACTTTTACCGTATCCGGATTGAGGCCCAATTTTGAAGTAATCTCTAGGAAGGCATTTTTTTCTGCCTCCGCTCGGCCGGGTTTTTTTAATTTGAGGTAGCATTTATACATATCATCAAGCCAGTTACCAGTACCTACATTTCGGCCTAAACCAGACTCAACTTCAAGAATTGCAATTAAAAAGGCGGGGCGAATGTCAACGCGAATAGCTGCCAGTTGACCAAATTTAATGGCATCCTCAACTGTGACACCATTCTGTTCCAAATAGAAAATTTGTTCTCTAATTTTTTGAATGTCCTTTTGAGACTCTTTTACCAACTGTTGAAACCGCGCCTCCTGGCCTTTAGTTTCTTTCAGTAGCCGATCCTTGGAAGATTTGTCACCCTCCAGACTGCGCTTCGCCGTTTCCTGAAAAGATTTGAGCCTCTCTAGTTCTTTTTTCTTCTCCTCCAAATCTGCCTCTACCTGTTCAAGTTCTGTTTTTAAAGTTTTAATAGCAGTAATTGTCGTTTGTGCTTTCGTTTGATTATCTTCAATATTTCGGAGATTATTAAAAAAACCGGAAAGTCTATTGTTTTTAAAAAGAACCGCGGTTAGATTTTCGTTGTCCATTTCATTCATAATTCTAAGATATCGGGCCAAAGCTAACTTATGGATGTTTAGTTTGCCTTGGGCGATTTCGATTTGGCTTTGTGTAGCACTAATATCTAAACCGGTTTGTTCAATTGTTAGACTAAGAGCTCTGATTTCCAGTTGAAGTTGGTTGATATTAGCGTTCAGCCGAGTGATCTCGTTAGCTAGGGTTTTGGCTTTATCGCCGGTTAATTCAATCTGTTTCTGGTAATCATCAATCTGTTTTTGAATTTCTTGAATTTGCCGATTACGATCTTCGATCTCTTCTTTAATATCAGCGAACGCTTTAAAAAAAGGCACACAAAAAACCGCTCCGCTTATTAATAGGTAAATAAATAATTTGTTATAAATTTTCACTAGGGCACAACGATGATTTGACCCTTGAAACCCGAATCACCAGCATTCAGGTGATCATGAAACGGGCAAGTTTTAGCCACTGTAAAGGTGTTCGTGTAAGTTTCATTTTTCTTCAGGCCACGCAAAGAGCCAAATCCAATACAAATATTATGTGCCGGGTGTGGACCCGACACGGGCCAGTGCTCTTTGTTATCTAAATTAACAAAAGTTACTCTATCACCCACATGGATAGTCAACTCGGAAGGTGACATATTTCCATCTACGCCATAAGTGACAGTAAATAGTTGTGGCTCATTGTTAATATTTTTAGCTCCAGAAGGCAGGGGCGTAGCCATCGGTTCGCCTATTGTAGGCGCATTTGTCTGTTTATTAAAGAATATGATACCAATCCCAAGTAGTACGAATACCAATATAACCACTCCAATTTTTGTCATAATGCACGTGAGGCAAGAAACTAAATCAAAATGCACTGCCGTTTGATCTCAATTTTTTGCTTCAATCACCTACAAAAAAATTATAGCACGAGCTGAAAAACCATGCTATCCTATTTAATAACACATACATGCAGGCTATTTTTAGCAGGTTTTTAAATCGCCAAGCCTTTTTTCAGGGTTCAGCCATTCTGGCCGTTACTACATTGGTCAGTTATGCGTTGGGCCTATTGCGGGATCGTATTTTTGCCCAAACTTTTGGCGCTTCCAGCCAGCTTGACGCTTATAACGCGGCCTTTACTTTGCCGGATTTGATTTTAAATATTTTTGTCGCCGGCGCGCTTACGGCGGCATTTGTCCCGATATTTAGTGACCTGCGTGACCGAGCAAAAAAGGAAACAATCGATGATTTTATCAGTTCGGTGCTCAATGGCTCACTTATCATGGTGCTGGCCACCGCGGTGGTGGTTTATTTTTTTGCGCCCGTTTTGAGCCAGTTGATCATTCCTGGTCATGACTATGAAACACAAAATCTTTTTGTAGAGCTTACGAGAATTCTTCTTCTCTCCCCCATAATTTTCTCCTTCAGTAACACTCTAGGAAATATTTTACTGGTACGTGACCGATTTTTTTGGTATGGACTGGCAGCGGCTCTGTATAATGTCGGCATTATCGGTGGGACAATATTACTGGCACCCAGGTATGGTATCCATGGTGTCGCTTATGGAGCAATTGGGGGGGCGTTGCTACATTTCGCCACCCGTTGGTTTGGTTTGAGGCACTTTGCTTTCAAATATTTATTCAAAATAAGATTCGATCAATATTACAAAAAATTTATTCGCATCATGCTACCCAAAATTATTGGTCATCCGGTGGAACAATTTACCTTTCTGGGATTCACAATTATTGCCTCAATGATTAGTTCCGGATCGATTGCCATATTAAATTTCGCCAGAAATTTTCAAAGTATGCCTATTAATACTATCGGCGTGACTATGGCTTTGGCCTCTTTTCCTCTCCTGGCTCGAGCGGTGTCTTCCCGCAACGCTACTCGATTCGATAATGAATTAAAGTTTACCGCCAAATCGATTTTGGCCGTAACCGTACCTGCAACTGTAATCATATATTTTTTCAGCTACTGGATTATTTCATTTTTTCTCGGTGGGGGCGCTTTCGATGATCGAGCGATTGATCTTACCGCTACTACCTTAAGCCTATTTGCTTTTTCTATCCCCACAGAGAGTTTAAGTCATCTGCTGGCACGGGGGTTTTATGCTTTAAAAAATAGTTTTATTCCTGTGGTGGTTAGTATTGGCAGTTTGGCGGTATCTGTCGCCACGGCTTATTATTTAGCGAAAGTCTATGGTGTTGAGGGAATACCGGTGGCTTATTTTATTGGTAGCTGTGTTAAAACTTTGCTATTATGGGTAATAATAAGGCTACGAGTCAATGACTTGCAGGAATTATCATAGTGTGCAAGAAAAAACTCCTCCCGCCGAAGCAACCATATTTTCTTTTTCATCCCCCGGTTATATCCTCCCACTTTTCCGTCCGATCTTACTACCCGATGACAAGGAATTTTTGGGTTATAATTTTTGTTTAAAATATTTCCTACGGCCCGGTAAGCCTGTGGCTTGCCAGCCAGAAACGCTACTTTCTTGTAAGTCAAAACTTGGCCGCGAGGAATTTCCGAGACAATTTTTAGAACTTTATCTTTAAACATTTAACCTTTAAACTTTCCTGTCTCTCATTGCACTTCACCAATAAACATTGGAATTCCCAATCTTTTTCTTCTAGATTCACCATTAAATAAATCGGTCATCCTCTTGGGTACATCTCCTCTCTTGCCCAAATGGGCGCCGAATTTATGCGCCTGAAAACTAGAACCTAAATATAGTGTATGTTTGCCGTATTTAGATTTTATCTGATCCACGCTTTTGTATAAACTTCTCATTTTTTCTATTCTAACGTGACCACCAAACAAATCCGGCTGGGAGATTTTATCTTCCTCCAATTTTAAAAGAGTAATCCCCGTTTGGCGATAAAGCACTCCCGGACGGTAAACTGCGTCAAAAACGGGATTGATAACCTCGATGATTTCATTAGGGAAAGCGGATGGTCGGGAAAGCTTGACTTCCAGACCCGCAAAATTAAATTCCTGGGTTTTCAGAAAAAATGCAATGTTGCAGGTGGCAAGTTTGTAGCGGCGGGCTTTGATGCAGGCATTCTCGACATTTTTAGAAAGCTGGGCAAAGACAAAATTTCGATCACGAGAGGGCGGGGTAAAGGTTTTGACTTTTTGGATCGAAGCGTAGCTGGTTTTTTCGATGAGGTTCAGCGGTAAAACAAACTTGCCACTTAACTCTTGCCAAATTTCGTAGTGTGGTTTAGTCAGGTGGTTGGTAATCCAGTTCTCGCTTAGGCGAGCAAATTGGAGGGCGGTTTTGATTCTGAATTTTGCTAAATAGGCCGTGGTTTGCGGGCCTATTCCCCAAATTTTCTCCACCGGTATAGGGTCAAGATAGAGATGGATTTTTTTGCCCGGGATCACCGTCAGCCCCGAAGGTTTTTTCCATTTAGAGCCCAGTTTGGCGATGACCTTATTGGGAGCCAGGCCTACCGAAAAAGTAAAACCCAATTCTTTAGCCAGATTATTTTTAATCTTCTCGGCAATTTCTTCATAAGAACAGTGGAATTGTCTCCTTAGTCCGGTAATATCGGCAAAACACTCATCAATACCATATTCTTCAACATCAGGGGTATATCGTCGGACGATATTATAAAATTTTTGTGATAACAGACTATAGGTCTCGTAGTCCGATGGCAAAATGATTACTTGGGGAAATTTGCGCTGGATATCGTAGAGTTTCATGGCACGGGTAATGCCGAGCGCTTTAGCCTCATAGCTCATCGATGCGACAATCCCTCGTTCTTTTCCCGTTACAACTGGTTGACCTTTTAATTTGGGATCGCGGATCTGTTCACACGACGCAAAAAATGCATCGCCATCAATATGGAGTATCGCCCGCGGAAAGTTACTGATTGTAAGAAGTGATGACATTTTATTCAAGGGATTACAGGAGGGGGTTACAGGGCGCCCCTGTTAAGGTCAAGAAATGTGGTCTAATAATAAATCGTGTATATCTTTTCTTTGTTTTATTATTTCGTAACTACTATCTACAAATTTTTTATAATCCACAGGCTTAGACGAATTTAATTGGGACCGTTCAAACTGTGACAAAATAATTTTGTCGTCACAAAGAAAATTATTTCCACTAATATATTCGGAGTAACTACTCCATTTATAATCAGATAACACCTCAACCAAGCCGCCTACTTTTGGATTTTGATGTATGTAGGCAGTCAACCAAAGTAAATAATCATTAGTATCAACAGAAGCTAATTTATAACGATCTTGAAATAGGTGACCAACTCTACCGTATTTTTTATTAAAATACATCGAGTAACTTGTGCATACTCGTAGAATAAGTTTAGTAACAGGAATATCACTGTTCTGCCTAATTAATAAATGAAAATGATTTGGCATTAAGCAATAACTGATTAAGGTAAAAGATCCTGCTGGTAAAGGAGCTGTTCGATGTTTATGGGTCCTGTCAGGAAAAAGATTTTGCTCAAGCCTATACAAAAAGAAACTATAATCATCATCGTCTAGAAAAATGTCTTTCTTCTCATTGCCACGATTATAAACATGTGAATATTCCCCTGGTCCAAAGTTTTTATAGTCTCTATTTAGCATAATTAAGTAAATTATAACACACTTTTCGGCCACTACAGGGGCGCCCTGTAAACCCTGACTGTAACCCTTCAATATTTCTTCAATATTTACGGACTACGGCACGGACGATCGCAGAGATGTTTAATTCTTCTTGAGCGAGAATGGGTTTGTATTTTTTGTTGCCTGGCATAAGCCAAGCCTTATTTCCTTTCTTTTTTAAATACTTCAATGTCCAGGCATGGTCTATTTCTGCAATTACAATATCCCCGTCTCGTGCCTCAATTCCCCTTTCCACCAATACCATATCTCCGGGCATAATGCCGGCATCAATCATGGAGTCGCCTTTTACCTTAAGCATAAAAGTGGCCTCGCGATTACGAATCAAATATTCGTCTAGACTCATAGTATCAGTCAGTTCCTCCTCGGCCGGCGATGGGAAGCCCGCTTCCACCGCACCCAATAGTCGTACTCCCCCATAAAAATGCGTCGGTACGATTTTGCCGGCAGTGTCTTTGGCTACCAGGCCGGCTTTCATCATTTTTCTAATTACTCGAAAAACGGCGTTTTTCGATCGAAACCCTAGCAACGCCATAATTTCCTGATACGTCGGCATCCGCCGATTTTTCTTGTGGAAATCGATAATCTTACCAAAATATCCTGGAGCCTTACTGTTTTTGGCCATTGTTTAAGCGTAAAGTGTAAAATATAGGTGTTCGCCACTGGCAAACTTTATAGTTTTTCGCTTTTAGCTTTAAGCTTTTATTATACGTGAACGTAAGTTTACACTACAAGAGAAGGTTGTGGATAACTACTTTAGAAAACCTGCTTATTAGAGAATTAAAGGCTAAAGGATCAGAGGATCCAGAGGTTAAAAGACTAGTGGTCAAATGGACAACTCGTGAAGAGGAAAAGGTGACTAACAATTTTCCAGTCGCTATTGAGTTCAATCGAAAAGTAGCGAGAATATATTTGACAACTGGATATTTAGAGGCAGCATTGGATAAGCTCCGAGACGCTAGAGATCAGGCTTGGCATAAGCACAGAATCGATCTACACAAAGAAATCGTCGCTGAAATAAATAAAATTGAGAGTGACTAAAACTTAATAAATTTTTCCCAAACCAGATATAGTTCGCGCGTGGCGCGAAGGTCGCCGACGTTGTATCTAGCAATATCGAAAAATTTCCCTTCTTGATAGAGACGGCCAACATCTTCGCCGGTAATACCGCTGTCTTTCGGGCTTTTGATACCAAAAGTGCGAGCGGTCATGTGCAAATTAGGTTTTTTTCGCACCGCACCGTAAAAAGTCAGTTGATCAAGCAGGTCAACATGACAAGTATTGTTGTCATAGCGGTAGGGCATAAGGTTAACTGTCGGCCGGACATTATGCACCGCCGAGCGAATCATCAAAAATGGGACGTCGAACGCCCGACCATTAAAAGTAATAAACTGCTGATACTGTCGAGCTCCTTCCCAGAATTTTTCCAACATCTCTTTTTCGGACAAAGGCTTGAATTTAATAGCATCCGCTTCGGTTTCTTCTTCTTTTTTATCACCACAAGAATAATATACACATCCCTTATTTTTCTCTACATCTAAGACTCCGATTACCACCACCGCACCCGTATAAGGTGAAAAGCCCAGGCCGTTCTTTAATTCTTCCAGTTCGATTTTATAATCCTCCGAGTTAATGGATTCTTTTTTGAGCCAGCGTGTCAAAACAGCTTGAGAGGTTTTATCGAGTGAATCAAAATCTTCGCCAATCGTCTCAATGTCAAATACAAGTCTGGACATGATTATTAAGATATGGGCATCATGCACATGATAGTTTGAAAAAGCTCAAGTTTAACCACGAGCTAAAAAGGTTTTAGCGGAGAGTTAGGCTTGAAAAAATCGGGATCGATCGTACGATTAAAACAAACGCGGCCAACGCGGTGCTGCCAATTTGATTGGCCGCGGAGAAATGGCCCGCCCTCAAGTGCGGGTACAGAGTATTTGGGATAGCCTTGACTGTCTTTACTGTCAGTTTTAAAATCAGCGCACAGTTCAAAGGTCAGAGCATCATTGACCCGATAATCGTAATCTTTCCCGGTTTGCGGATCAACCGGCGGAATAAAACCGGTAATATCATTCCTTAAATCAGACAAGCTGGCCGGCAATTTACCCTTGCTGGCATAATAGTTGTAAACGATAGTACTTTGAATATTTCGCAAATCTGTAATTCTCTGCTCATCAAATCGTCTTTCCCGCTGAGTCGCGGGCGAACCGACAATAAAGAATCCGCCAACAATTGAGACCAACACTGCCACAGCCACCAGCCAAGCAATCATTTTGGGTTTGGTCGAATCAAATACTTTGCGCCTTATTTCCCAAATGTAGTAACCAAAAATTGATGCCGCAACTGCTAAAACTACCAGGACTTTCAACCCAAAACGGGAGGTAAGCTCTCCACTGTAGAAATTGTAAATGAGGGTGATCAGATCAACTATGATAGTAACTGAAGCAATAAAAAGCGTGAGGTAGACCAACCATTTTCTGACTTTTATCTCGCGCCGCTCCGGATTGGCTAGTATTTCTTTACTCAATTTACGGAAGAGAAATAGGAAAACCGGGAAAACCACTAATAAGGCCGACGAGGTCCAGCGGATCTGATCAAGGCTACAAGTATAGCAATAACCCAAAGTATCAGGTAGCAAAACGTCAATATATGCAAACAGGAGTGAGATTAAAGCAATGGCGCTGGCATAAAGTGTGCCAGTCACTAACAAATACAAAAAAACATCCCGTGGGGTACTTTTTACCGATGAAGTGCTTATATTTTCCATACAATAAGGATATTATAAAAAAACCGATTTATCAATATACGAAGTAATAAAACCAAGGAAAGATGCACGATTTATTATTAGACCACATTTCTTGACCTTAACAGGGGCGCCCTGTAATCCCTTGTAGTACCAAAGAACCAGCTGGATGTCATTTTTTAGCTCGAAAATCGCCAAAGCCGGAATCAGGGATGTTCCGCTCGGGACCGGCAATATTCCTATGCGCCGCCACAAATTCCCGGATCGCTTTTTCATCAACTGTATCCAGCTTAAGTAAATGCTGCCAGGCCGCCATGGCAATGAGAGAATCATTTTTTGCTCGCATAGTCATAATTATTCTCAAGCCATAATTACTAGTAATGTCTGCCAATTTTTCGATTTCACCCTTTGGTAAATCCGGATGATAACTGATCCAGATATGGCCATGTTCAAGATTGTGGACTAACTTTTCGTCGGGTAATTCAATATCATAGATTCCAGTTTGGGCCGGCTGATTATAATGCCAGCCGCCGGTCGGCGGATTTGAATTATATTCAGGGTGAGAAATATCACTAGCAATATGATCGCGCGACTGGGCTTCAAAAAACTGACCGGGCTTTGGAGGAGGTTGTTGGGTAATACCGCTATAAAGCCAATAGCCAGCACTGGCCATAATCACCAAAATAATTAGATATTTTAGTAGTCTAGAACCGGTTTTGCGTATATTTTGGCGCTTTAAATCTTGCTCTTTTTTCTCCTTTTTCTCAAAATATTCATTTTTTAGTTCTTCATCCATATACTTTCAAATTAACAAATTAGTCCTTTTTGTAAAGCTAGATCTTCCTTTTTAAAAAAGTTTTTATTTTCTGCTTAGTGCGGACCCACCATGGCCAGGCATCTCCAATCATCATGTCAAAACCTATTAAAAGCAAGATAGAGCCAGGAGTAAACGGGGTAAAAACAATAACTACTCCCAGAAGAAACAACAAAATACCGATAATTTTTTTAAAAACCATGCATTTTATTTCCAATCTCTTCAATTTTTTTTCTTATATCCTGAAGTTCCTGTTTGATCGCTGCCAGTTCAACTCCTTCGGCTTTAATTTCCGCTTCCGTTTTTTCAGTAATCTTTTTTTCCTGCTTCATGCCACTGATTAAAATCTGATCACCAATAAAAAAAGAAACAAACAGTCCAATGGATAAAAGAATGATAATACTGACAGCCAACGAGATTGGTCCATTAAGAATTACAAAATAATCGGCCGTCAGCCAAACACCCCGCCAAAAAAGGACAATAGCGATACCTCCAATCAAAGTATAAACCACCGGCCAGCGGCTAAGAGCAAAGCGAATTTTATCTTCCATTTTGTCCAAAAATCGAAGAAATCTCATGTATAAATTTTAGCAGATAATTAAATAATTATCCACTATTGTCTTTGAAACTTCGCGCTGGATTGTTTACAATGTTGAAATGAGGAAAACCATCATTATTTTAGTATTTTTTGGAGTCATGTTTTTTAGTTTTAGCGTCCACGGCGCCACGAAAATTTCCGCAGTTGGACCATATAGACATTTAAAAGCCCAAATAATGGCAAAAGCCCAACAAGCTGAATGTCGCCAGAAACTACAGACCGCAAACCGACGGTATACTACCGAGATCAAGCGAGCGAATGAAAATTATCGGCGCGATCTCAAAGCGGCGAGGAACCTAAAATCAAAAGAGGCCGCTGATAAAGCCCGTTACGAACGCAATTTAGCTAAGCGGGAAGCCCAGCGCGCATTCGAGCAGATTAAGAAGGATATAAAGGCTAAGTGCGAAACTAAGAAAACTCCCACCGCCACATCAACCCCAATCGTTACGTCTACACCTCAACCATAAATAATAGATTAGGTGGGCTCACTAAAATTTAAATAACCCCAGCCGGGGTTATTTTAGGCAAGATTTTTACTTGGTTACTGAAGGTGGATATCCGCGCTTTCATTTGTACTATCGTCAGACAATGCATGAATACCACATTGACGACGATCAGTATAAAATTGTTTCCAAGTGGTATGTCTAGCTTCGCGCATGACTTTACGGGCATCTTTCACGGACTTTCTATAATGATCCCAGACGGTACGGATCGCTTTTCTTCTTTCTTTTGCCTCCGTGATTTCCCAGGCTTTTTTCAATTCGTCGCGGCGAGTTTCAAGCGCTTTTTTAAGATCAGCGTGATACTTATCAGCGGCAACAATAACGGCAGTATCTCTTTTATCTATCGCCCTCTGCATGCAGACCAGATCAATCGTTATTCTAGGCGTTGGGGAAACTGAATGATCTGCCAGCACCGGTGAGGCCAGGGCGGCGGAAAATGAAAGCAGTATTGAAGTAATTATTAGACTTTTTATACTCATATTGTGTGTAACCTAAAAATATTGAATGCTCGACCAGGCATTCTTTTATCATATATGACGGGACTGGCGGTTTTTTCTTACATTGAGCTCATTTCAAAACCCTATTTCTACTGCAATTCCTGATTTCTGACTGTG
>CAYIXQ010000015.1:0-18745 GCA_964367475.1 uncultured Candidatus Saccharibacteria bacterium
ACAACACCTTCCTTTTTTACGAATTTTATTATAAAATAGCTAAATGCTGTTTTCTAAATTAAGGGGAAAAATTTTTTTATTGACCAAACTAGGCAGCTTCGGGCTGTTATTTTTTGTGCCGTTTTTTGCCGCGGCCGATCAGTTGGGTGAAAACCGTTCTTTTTTTGTTGATTCGTCGTATGATGTTAAAGGAAGAAATGGGGTTCATGCCACTTTGCGAAAGGTATCGAATAAATCATATAGCTACGTGGAGGATGAATATTGGAACAGCATTAGTCAGAATGCGCGTGACCAGCTTATGAATAATATTAGTCTGTTACTCTTCGAGTTTGATAACCGGATCTATCCAATTGAAACTTCGTTTTTTGGTTCAGAACCTAACCCAGGCGTTGACCGAGATTCGAAAATAACTATTTTATTTACCCCACTGATAGAAACGACCGGAGGCTATTTTGGCAATGCCCACGTTTATCCTCTTTCTAATTCTAATCCGAACTCCAATGAAAGAGAAATGTTTTTTTTGAGCCTCTCGGCAGTATCTGACCCGCGAAAAATCAACGCCTTCTTGGCTCACGAGTTTCAACATCTCGTCTCATTTAACCAGAAAGAAAAAGTTAGAAACCTGGTGGACGATGTTTGGACAAACGAATTTAGATCGGAGTACGCCGTAAGTTTGTTGGGCTACAACGATAATTTTGCAGGTTCAAATCTCGATCGCCGTGTCCAATCTTTTATCCGTGATCCATCTGACAGTTTAACCGAGTGGAAAAATTTACACGCCGATTACGCCCAGATAGCTCTGCTCGCCGAATTTATTGCTGAACATTGGTCGGAGAAGGTTATTGGCGACAGTACGCAAAATAATGAAATCGGCATCGTTAGCCTTATTCAGGCTTTCAGGCAAAACGGTTTTTCCGAGACTTTCCAGGAAATTTTCCGGTACTGGTCAGTCGCCAACTATATTAATGATGGGTCGAAAAATATCAGATTTGGATATAAGCACGAAGGATTGAAAAATTTTCGGGTGAGGCCGACGGATGTTCTGACAAATTTAGGTGATAGTAACACTTTTACTGTTAGTGCAATGATTAAGGACTGGCAGGCGCGCTGGTATGAAATTTCTCAATTTGCGGCCGGGAACAATAATTTCATGAAGCTAACATTTACTTCTCCATCCCTGACTAGTTTTGAGATAGCTTACTTACTTTATCATTCGGACGGGAGGATTGAATTAAAAACGTTTTTTCCAAAATTTAATGACGATACTTTATACATCGGTGGGATTAATTCAGACATTAACAAAATCGTCTTGATGCCAATTAAACAAGACCGCCTTTCGGGTTTTGGTGCCAACGAAAATGGAGTAAGTTTGACATTTTCGATTGATCGTCGCAGTCAGGGACCCCTAGCTACTCCTTCCTCCACGCCGATTATTTCTCCTTCGCCCAGTTCATTGCCCTCACTCGCTCCGACCGTTTCGCCCGTAGTCCGAGTTAGGCCCGGTGATTTCGGTTTGAAGGAGGGTGATTTTATCAGGGCGGAAGGGGATCACAACGTTTATATTATCAATGAGCAGGGATTTAAACGTCTTGTCCTAAGTCCCCAAATTTGTCTGCAGTATGGTCATTTAGGCAAACGGGGCTGTTTCACGGCGGTAAAAATTGTCAGCGTGCAAGTAAGAGATGCGTTTAGGACATCATGGTATTATACGAACGGAGAAACACATGATGGCAAAGTTTATCTACTTAAAGAAACTGGTGAAGATTCTGCTATTTTGCGCTACATCACTCTGAACGGTAATGATTTTATCAGGCAAGGCGGGGAATTTAGATCAATTTTTCTTATCAATAGCCGGGAGCAATATTCTTACCCAAGTGGCAGTCCCATTATCACTCTAGATTAACAGCTGGATTTATTAGCGCTTTTGAATTAGGATAAAAAATATGAAGATTATTATCCACGGAACAAAAATTGAACTAACACCGGCTATAAAGTCTTTTATTGAGGAAAAAGTTGGTGCCCTGCAGAAATTTTCTAAGGAAGCCGATAACTTAATTGAGGCAAGAGTCGAGATAGGCAAGCCCTCCCGTCATCATAAATCCGGCCCGGTCTACTATGCGGAGATTAACTTGAAAATTGGCGGTAAATTAATCAGGGCAGAAAGTCATCATGCAGATTTATATACAGCTATTAACCTGACCAGAGACAAAACGGAGATTGAATTGATAAAATTCAAGGAGAGGAAAACAGATTCAACCAAAAGATCAAGATAAAAAATAGTCCTTTACAAGGAGAAGTATGAAAATAAGAGGAAAAGTGATTGATGATGCGCTGATAGCACAGGTTCGCAGTGAATTTTATCGTCCGCGCTCCGGAAGAAGAATCCATGGTTCATTTGAGGATTATCTCTACCTTTTTTGTGACTACTCTAAAAGCGTTAAAAACATAGCGGAGGTAATTGGTACGTCACATCAGGCGATCTCCAGACTTTACTCTAAATATTTCTCGCGCCTTTTTCCCGATCGTCCCAACGGTCGGCGGAAAGGGAAGTACTCGTTTTTTAGGGAATTAAGCTCGAAAAGAAAAAGTCGTCTTTTTCAACCCAAGTTCTTTACTAACCGGAGAGCTTGATAAAATCGAGGCAATTTGCTTTTACCAGTCTGGTAAATCAGCAAACGGGCAAAACAATGGTTTAAACCAGTCAGCTTAAAAGCTGGCTTTTTTGTTAGTTTTACGCTAATATCTTTTCTATATCATATGTCTTTTTTATCAAAAATCTTCGGTGATGCGAACGCGCGGGCCGTCGAACAATTAAAAACAGTTGCGGCCAAAATCAACGAACTCGAACCTAAGTTCGAGTCTTTTTCACTTGCGGAACTAAAGGGTAAAAGTGATGAGTTTAAAAACCAATTGGCGGAAGGTGGATTGCTAGACGATATTTTGCCGGAAGCTTTTGCGGCCGTCCGCGAAGCTGCCAAGCGTACTCTGGGTCAGCGGCATTACGACGTACAGCTAATCGGGGGCATTGTTTTACATCAGGGCAAGATTGCCGAAATGAAAACGGGCGAAGGTAAAACTTTGGTAGCAACCTTACCTGTTTATCTGAACGCACTCACAGAAAAAGGCGTCCATATTGTCACGGTTAATGATTATCTGTCCCGTCGTGACGCAGTCTGGATGGGTCAGATTTATAATGCCCTGGGGTTAAGCGTGGGAGTGTTAAACCATGAAGTTAGTTATATGTACGATCCTATGCACGAGAAGCACACCGTGGAAAATCGCGAGCGTGATACTACCGGAGCATTTAGGGTTGTCCACGAATTTTTGCGTCCAGTGACTCGACGGGAGGCGTATCTCGCCGACATTACTTATGGTACTAACAATGAGTACGGCTTTGACTATCTCCGCGATAACATGGTTTATGATGTAAACCAGATCGCCCAAACAAAGGGGCATAGTTTCGCGATCGTCGATGAAATTGATTCAATTTTGATTGATGAAGCAAGGACACCCTTGATTATTTCCTCGCCGGACATGGAATCTACCAGTTTGTATGAAATCTTTGCTAAAATCGTTCCACGTCTGAAGGAAAGCGAAGATTACAATGTAGATGAAAAATTAAGAGCCGTTACTATTAGCGAAAAAGGCATTGAACGGGTGGAGCAAATGTTAAACGTCAAAAATATTTATGAAGAAGGTGGAACCCGGTATGTGCATCAATTAGAACAGGCGCTGAAAGCCCAGGCGTTGTTCCATCGCGATAAAGATTATGTGGTCCGAGACGGAGAAGTCATTATTGTGGATGAATTTACCGGGCGTCTCATGCCCGGCCGCCGTTGGTCGGGCGGGCTCCATCAGGCGGTAGAGGCTAAGGAGGGAGTTTTAGTTCAGAAAGAATCGCGGACTTTTGCCACGATCACTTTTCAAAATTATTTCCGATTATATAAAAAATTAGCCGGTATGACTGGTACTGCCCAAACATCAGCCGAAGAGTTTCATAAAGTCTATAGTCTGGATGTTATTTCTGTGCCATCAAATAAAACCATGATTCGTCAGGATTTGCCCGATCGGATTTACAAAAGCGAAAAGGGAAAGATGCTAGCCGTGGCCCGGGAAATAAAGGAGAGGCACTTAAAGAACCAACCCGTGCTGGTGGGTACGGTTTCTATTGCTAAAAACGAAGTCTTATCGGCGTACTTGAATCGCGAAGGTGTGCCTCACAAAATCCTCAACGCCAAAAATCATGAGCAGGAAGGGGGAATTATTGCCCAAGCCGGGCGAGCTGGTGCCGTGACGGTAGCTACCAATATGGCTGGTCGTGGTGTAGATATTATCCTGGGTGGTAATCCGCCCAATCCTGAGGAAGCGCAAAAAGTTCGCGAACTGGGCGGACTGCATGTCATCGGGACGGAACGCCACGAAGCGCGTCGCATTGATAATCAACTGCGCGGCCGGGCCGGCCGCCAGGGTGATTTAGGCTCGACTCAATTTTTCATTTCCGCGGAAGATGAACTAGTAAGAATTTTTGGCGGAGACAGACTTAAGAATTTAATGGAAAGGTTGGGGGTGGCTGAAAATGAAGCCATCGAAAACAATCTGGTGTCGCGCGCCATTGAACAGGCCCAGACCAAAGTCGAAGGTAATAATTTTGATATCAGGAAATACGTTCTTGAGTATGATGACGTAATGAACCGCCACCGCACGGCGATATATCGTTTAAGAAAAGACGTTTTGGAATCAGCCGATGTCAGCGAGAAAATCTTGAAGTACATCGAGAGTGAAATAGAAAAAATTGTAAATTTCCATACATCGACAGAAAACGGTGAATGGAATGTCGGGGAAATCATTGAGAGCATAAAGGCGATGACAAATATTGATGGTGATTTTGGATCAAGAGCAGGGGAAATAGCTCAAGAAAAAGAAGTTGGAAAACTATTAAGTTTCTTGAAAGAAAAATCACTATCATTTTACCACGATCGTGGTAAAATGATAGTACCGGAAAATTTTCACCAGCTTGAAAAAGCCGTCCTCCTGCGTGTCATCGATGAACTCTGGGTAGATCACTTGGAACAAATGGAATATTTGCGCGATTCCGTGCGTTTGCGCGCCTATGGTCAGCGTGATCCCTTGGTAGAATACAAAATAGAAGGCCAAAAATTATTCATTGAACTAGAAAATGCCATCGGCACACAGGTGGCAAATATTATTTATAAAATTGGACCGGTGACTGTTACGCCGAAGGGACAAGCACAAGCTGGCAAACAAAACATAGCCAGTTCTAACAGAATGCCTGACACCACCTTGCCAGCCGGTACTAAACAACCCGGTCGCAATAATCCATGCTGGTGCGGTTCCGGCAAAAAATTTAAAAAGTGTCATGGGCAATGAGAATATGAAAATATTGATTTTCCTTCACGGAACAACAATTATGCACAGAAATGCGGCGGGAAAGACGCGAGAGGAACGAGTTAAACAAAGCTTGGAGCGAGAAGAATCCGTACTTGATTATGCATCATATATACCTATTGGCAGTGCGGTTAAAAAGTTGAATAGTTGGAAACGGCAGGGTGTAGAAATTATCTATCTGAGCTCTCATGAATCGGAGGCGGATGTGGAAAAAGATAAATCGGTTTTACGAAAGTATGATTTTCCAGAAGGTCAGGTGCTATACAGAAAAAACGGGGAATCATATAAAGATATTACTGAAAAGATTATCCCAGACATTCTGATTGAAGATGATTGCGAAAGTATTGGCGGCGAAAAGGAGATGACAATAACCTTCGTAAAACCAGACATAAAAGAAAAGATAAAATCAGTAGTTGTTAAAGAATTTCAGGGAATTGATCATCTGCCCGATGATATAAAATCCCTGTGGGATAGGCAATAAGTAGCAAAAGTGCCACGGGAAGTAAAATGTGAAAGAGGCGGGTTTAGCAAAAAAATTATACCTGACCGTTCTTCGGCTAAAGATTTGACAGCGGCTTATTATAGCTTCCGGGGTTATAAAGAAAAAATTAAGAAATTCGGTTTAGTCGCACTTAAGATTGATTAATAATGAAAAACAATGTATATGTTCATATTTCGCTGACCCTTCTTGGTATTATGGCGGGTGGGATAGTTATTGCTTGGCTGATTTTCTCGAACCAACCGCTGGAAATTTTTCCGGCGTTATCCGTACAAAAAATAACTGAATTAAAAAAAGAAACTGCGCGCGTAGCCGTACTAAACTTTGGTGATATTATGCTTGATAGATCAGTAAAAGCTGCCCTGACGCGTGGCCTAAATCCGTTTGAAAAAGTGGTGAGCCCTGATGGTGATTGGTTCTGGCCGGCGGACTTAGTAGCGGCCAATCTCGAGGGACCAATTAGCGACTACCGCCCGTGCCCAGACAAGTCGATTAAATTTACTTTTGATCCATCAACGGCTGGGTTGCTGGCGCGAAGCAGTTTTGATTTGCTCAACTTGGCCAACAACCATATCTATGACTGCACCAGCCAGGCCATCCGTGATACTGAAAAACATTTGGCTGACAATGGCTTGTCGTTTTTTGGCAGTCCTTTGTCTGGTGGACAATATACCATCAAAGAAGTTAGCGGCAAGAAAATTTTATTCTTTGGCATTAATATGTTCGGCTTTGAGACGCGTCGGTTGGACGAGGTTTACGACACCATCGCGGCCTTAGATAAAATTAACGATTATACCATTGTCCATATTCACTGGGGTGATGAATATGTGCCTAAACCCACCACGGAACAGGTGCAAATTGCGCATACCCTGATTGATAGTGGTGCCGACGCAATCATTGGGCATCATCCCCACGTCGTTCAGCCAGTAGAAATCTATAATTACCGGCCAATCTTTTATTCTCTTGGCAATTTTGTTTTTGACCAACCGTGGCCGGATACTAAGGTTGGAATAGGGGCCGGTTTGATTTTTGGTGATCCAGAAATGCTGGTAAATATCTTTCCTTATAACATTGTAAGTTATCAGCCGACTTTAATGTCCCAATCCAATGCGATTGAATTTTGCAATAAACTACTGACTGATTTGGTGGAACGAGACGGATGTAGTTTTAAAATCCGGTTTCACTAACGCTAGATCTAAGTTAAAATAGAATGAGATGGTATCGCCGAAAAAAGACTAAGAGCTCATTTCAAAACCCTATTTCTACTGCAATTCCTGATTTCTGACTGTGACTGCGTCAGATTTCGTAAAATGTCCTCACCGTAGTTACTACTACGTTTCCGGGCATTTTACTTATCTTCCTTGTCTCGTTCAAAAATCAGGAATTTCGTTACGAAAAGGGTTTTGAAATGAGCTCTAATTCAATAAAATGATTCAATTTCCCAAAGATACCGATAAGTATCAATGGACCCAGCACGTTAAGGACAAGATGATCTATTATCACTTATCAGAAAGCTTAATCAAACGAATAGTTAGATTTCCCAAAAGAATAGAAACGGGCATTGTCCCAGGAACAGTTGTGGTGATGCAACGGAACGATCGGATCCGGACTATTCCCGGGAAAAAGAAAAAAATGCTGGAGGAAATTTGGGTGATGTACCAGGTGTTACAAGAGGCAAAGAGCAAAGGACAAATAGCGAAAAGCTCAGCCCAAAAAATTCCAAGCTCTGTGCTCCTTGCCCTTGGCGGTTTGCCGCGCAAGCGGATCATTTCTGCTTGGCGTTATCCGGGCGAAAGTCCAATAGGTAAACCAATTCCCATCCCCGACGAGATTTTGCAAGAATTGGAAAATATAATATAGTTAATCTATGAAAATCCTAATAATTATCGTTATTGCGGCTGCTTTAGCGATTACTGGTTATTATTTATTTAGAAACAAGAACGAAAATTTAAGTATATCACCATCATCCACAACGACTGAATTACCTAATCCCACACCCACCCCTGCTTTTATACCGGACATTGTAAGAGCCATTATCACCACCGCCAAAGGCGACATTGAGGTTGAGCTCTTATCCACTATAGCTCCCAAGACCGTGGATAATTTTATTAAACTTTCCGAGGCGGGTTTTTATAACGGCACCAAGTTTCATCGAGTGATAGCGGATTTCATGATTCAAGGCGGTGATCCATTATCTAAAACCGATGATCCGCGCGTAGGCACTGGTGGGCCGGGCTATACTTTCGAAGACGAAATTAATCCTAAAGCTCTAAATTTGTCAGATGAAATGATTACTCAGCTGCAAGCAGTGGGTTATAAATATGACTTTACCTTACAATCTTTGCCTGTCAACGTCGGTTCTATTGCTATGGCTAATGCTGGCCCGAATACCAATGGTAGCCAGTTCTTTATTGTAACCATCAAAAACCAACCCCATTTAAATGGTCGTCATACTGTATTTGGCCGAGTGGCAAAGGGTATGGATGTGGCGCGTGGTATTCGCCAGGGCGATGTGGTTCAAAAAGTAACCATTGAAATCTTGGGTAAATAATTTGCCAGTAATTAAAACAACTAGACCCCTAAAAATTTCTCGCGCGAACCTCCAGTTGATGAAGGAATGTCCACGTTGCTTTTGGCTGTACAAAAACAAAGGTATCAGCCGACCGCGGGGCTATCCGTACACGCTTTCTATTGCGGTTGACCAGTTATTAAAAGCCGAATTCGATAGTTACCGCGCCAGGGGAATTATTCATCCGGTTTTGGCAAATCATAATGGTTTATCTGACGCCAAACTTTTTTCTAATTACGAACAACTGAAAAAATGGCGCAACAATTTCGAGGGTCTTAAGTATCACGACGATAAGCTTAATGCCACTCTGTTTGGGGCGGTTGATGACATGTTGGAGTTTCCTGATGGTACTCTGGCCGTGATTGATTATAAATCCTCGGGGGCAAAGGAGATCAATGTTTATGACGACTATCAAATGCAAATGGATGTCTATACGCACATTCTAGAGGCACTGGGGCACAAGACAGCTCGGAAAGGGTATTTTGTTTTTTATCAGGTAGATAAAACCGACGGCTTCAAAAGCCGCTTGCCTTTCCGGGGTGAAATTAGGGAAGTCAGCACCAACCCCAGCTATGTTGCTGATCTTTTTGCGAAAGCAGTAAATTTGGCCAGATCCAACATGCCGCCCAGTCATGCTCCAGACTGCCAGTATTGCCTGTGGGCTTTCCACCATCGAAACTTTTTCTAATCCATGCCGGCTAAACCGTACAAACTGACGGGTGAACATTTCTACAGCTTTTTTCAATGTCCGCATTGGATTTGGTACGACTTGTATGGCGATCCCTCTAAAAAGGGGCAAGTCTCACCGCTGATCGAGATGATTTATCGTCACGGCTTGCGGCACGAGCGGGAAATGATCAAATCGCGAGTGTTTGATGAAATAAAACCAGAACTGTTTAAAGATTTAGATGAAGCCTTTCTGTCCACTCTGGAATTAATGAAGCAAGGTAAAAATGTTTACCATGGAGTCCTAATGGATACGCATTGGGTCGGCATTCCGGATCTGCTGGAGGCCCGGCCGGGTAAATCCAAACTCGGTGATCACTACTACGTCGTTTATGACATTAAAAGCAGTAGGGAGATCAAGGATGAATACAAGTTTCAACTCGTCTTCTATAGTTTGATTTTGGAACGTATCCAGGGAGTCTTGCCCAAAGAGGCCTATATTATCAACGGTGACGGCGAGGAGAGGCCATTCGTGGTTGATGAATTTCTAGATTTGTTTCACCTCACGCGCGAAACTATCGAAAGGATACTGGATGGTGAAAAGCCGCCGCCATTTCTGAAATCAGGTTGCAAGCACTCACCCTGGTATTCTCTATGCGTGGAAGAAACGGAAGGTTGTAACGATATTTCGCTGATTTATCGTTTAAGTCAGGGTGATCAGAGACGACTTTATGAAATGGGCATCAGGACGGTAAAAGATCTGGCCGAAGCCGACCTTAATGAATTACAGTCACGGCTTGAGGACTGGACTTTTGATAAAATCATGCTCTTTCATAATCAGGCCAATGTTTTGATTTCGAAAGAGCCGCTGATTCTGAAAAAGCCGGACTTTCCTGAAGTGGAAACGGAAATATATTTTGATATTGAGTCTGACCCGACCAGAAATATTGATTATCTACTTGGTATATTAATAAAAAAATCTGACGGTCAAACGGAGTACAAATACTTTTTAGCGGTTAATAAGGAAGACGAAGCTAATACCTGGAGAAAATTTTTAGATTTTCTTGAACCCCTGGAGGATTTCGTGATTTATCATTACTCCTATTATGAAAAAAAAGTGTTTGACCGCCTGGCCAGAAAATACGGTATATCAATAGCGCTGGAAAATAAATTTAGAGATTATACGCTGGATTTGCATAAAATCGCCGTAGAGTCAGTGATTTTGCCATTGTATTTTTACAGCCTGAAAGATATTGCTAAGTTTCTTGGTTTTGACTGGCGCTCGGAAGATGCTGGCGGCGCTGAATCAGTGGTATGGTATGATCAATGGCTGGAAACCGGTGATCAGAAAATCATGGACAAAATTATTGAATATAACGAAGACGACGTGCGGGCCACCCGCTATGTCAAAGAATGGTTGGAAAAGCAAAAACCCAGGACGTTGAAAGAAAAATTACCGGAAGACTAGTGCTGCTTTTATTTATTGGACTTTTTGAGCCAAGTATTATACGATAAGTTTTCCTATGTCGCATAAACTTGTTTCGCTGATTATCATTTTGGTGGCCATCGGGTTGGTTTTTTTTATTTATCCAACCGCCTGGAATCAAGGAGCTGACTATATAAACAGTAAGTTTAAACTCGAAGGCAAAATATTTTCCATTCCTCATTTTACAGACGCTGTCCCTTTCCGCTTGGGCTTGGATTTATTGGGTGGAACACACTTGGTCTATCAGGCAGACGTGGGCAGTATTGCGGAACAAGATCCGGATGAGGCGATGGCCGGTGTGCGCGATGTGATCGAAAGAAGAGTTAATCTATTTGGCGTAGCGGAGCCGATAGTACAGATTGAGGGTAAAAACAGACTGGTGGTGGAGCTGGCCGGAATTAAAGATGTAAATCAGGCGATTGACCAAATTGGTCTTACGCCTTTTCTGGAATTCAAAGAGCAAAGAACGGAAGAAGAAACAAATGCCATCGAGGGGGCTCAAAAAAAGGGAGATAGGATTAGGGAAGATGCATATTTTAAACCCACCGGCTTGACCGGCAAACACCTTACCCAATCTCAATTGGTTTTTGATCAAAATACTTACGAACCCCAAGTATCTCTCCTGTTGAATGACGAAGGTAAGAGTCTTTTTGCGGATATTACCGAGAGAAATGTGAAAAAAATGTTAGCGATTTATCTGGACGGACAGGCGATCAGTATTGCTGAAGTGCGCGAAGTGATTCCTAACGGTCAGGCAATAATCAGCGGACGTTTTTCCATCCAAGAAGCGAGAGACTTAACGAACCGGCTGAATGCCGGTGCGCTCCCGGTGCCAATCAAACTTATTTCCCAGCAGACCATTGGCGCGTCTCTTGGGCAGGACTCATTACAAAAATCTCTCCAGGCCGGTCTTTACGGCTTGATGTTAGTAGCTGTTTTTATGATCTTGTACTACCGATTGCCCGGGCTGGTTTCAGTCATTGCTCTTTTAGTGTATACCGCTATCGTACTGGCGGTGTATAAGCTTGTTCCGGTAACTATAACGCTAGCGGGTATTGCCGGTTTTATTTTATCTCTGGGCATTGCCGTGGACGCGAATATTCTGATCTTCGCCCGTATGAGAGAAGAAATTAAGTTGGGTAAAACCTTGAACCAGTCATTGAATGAAGGTTTTCGCAGAGCTTGGCTTTCCATTAGGGATAGCCACATCACTACCCTGTTGGGCGCCAGCGTGCTTTATATTTTTACCACTTCGTTTGTTAAGGGCTTTGCCCTGACTCTGGGCATAGGGGTTCTGACCAGTTTGTTCACAGCGATAATTGTTACTAGGTATTTTTTGAATTTTTTTATTAAATCTTGGTTTGAGAAACGAAAATGGCTATTTTAGTAAAAATCGTTGACCTACAAATAATGCGAATTTACAAAATTTGTAAATTTGCGTTTAAATATGCATTCCATCTATAAAATCATGTTTTTTTTCTCGCTGGCGCTAGTGGTTGCCGCTGTAGTAATTTTGGCAGTTTTCGGTCTACGCTTTGGTGTTGATTTTAAAGGCGGCTCGGTATTGGAACTTACCTTCAGTAATCAAGTGCCGGCGGTAGGGGAGCTAGCTAATTTTCTTTCCGGAATCGCTGGTCTGAATAATGTCTTGGTTAGTCCGACCGACGGTCACGGCGCCATTATTCGGTTGAATGAAATCGATGAAACTAAACACCAGGAGATCCTCAAACAGATGAGTGAAAAATTTGGCGGCCTGACCGAGGTAAGATTCGACTCCATTGGACCAACCGTCGGCAACGAACTGAGAAGAAAAAGCATTTCCGCGATTATAGTATTACTGATAGCGATTACCATGTATATTGCCTTTGTCTTCAGAAAACTATCACGCGTCTTATCCCCGTGGGCCATGAGCGTGGCCACCGTGATTGCTCTTTTGCATGACGTTTTGATTCCTGTTGGGGTGTTTGCCATCCTCGGTCGCTACCTTGGAGTTGAAATCAGTGGTGTTTTCGTCGCGGCAATTTTAACCATTCTGGGTTATTCCGTTTCTGACAGTGTCGTAGTGTTCGACCGAGTAAGAGAAAATGTTCTTCGCTTTGGATCCCGCGAGCAATTTGACACACTAGTCCACAAGAGTATTATGCAAACATTAAGCCGCTCGCTTAATACCACTTTTACTACTCTTCTTTCCCTGATCGCGATATATGTCTTTGGAGGGGAGACAGTAAAGTACTTCGCCTTGGCCCTGATAATCGGCATATTTTTGGGAGCGTATTCGTCCATTTTTGTGGCCTCACCAGTTCTTGCCTGGTGGAGTGGAAAAAGACACGGCTAGGACCTGTGGACAAGTCGATCCCGATATGACATTGACTTATCCGGAGGTGCGTGATATTTTAGTGATATTAAAAAAGCCATCAAATTTCTGGCTGTTTGAAATGAACTCTAAATAATGTCAGACCTAAAAAATACAATTAAAGAAACAACCGCCAAATTGGTAAGTATTTTAAATTCTCGCAACCGGGACGTAATTTTTCGGCGTTTTGGATTAAAGACGGGCAGGAAAGAGACCCTGGAATCAATCGGTCACAGCTATGGTATTACCCGCGAAAGGGTGCGCCAAATCGAAGAGGTTTCCCTTAAACAAGTCCGCGAGGAATTGTTGGCTAATGGTTCTCTCAAAGTTAAGCCCTATGTGGCTTTAGCTGAAAATATTTTGGAACAGGCCGGCGGTGTTTTAAATGAAAAAGATTTATTCGCTCGATATTTTACTGCCAACAACGCTCGCGGTGACGTTAATGATGTCGCCAGCGCGTCCCTGGTTTTCATTCTGACACTGGATGGTAAACTGGCACGGGTGGTGGAAGATGATAAGTTCTATCCCTTCTGGAGCTTGTCAGTTTCTCATGCCCAGGCTTTCAAAGATTCAGTAGCCGTTTTGATTAAATCGTTTTCTAAACAAAATTCGCCGATTGCCGAAACCACTTTAGCGGATTTCTCGAAAAAGTCGGGGGTATCGCCAAAATTTACCGCCGCCGCCGCTTTAGCATCCATTATCTCTATTTCGAAAGAAATTGGAAAAAACATTTTTGGGCAAATCGGTCTGACTGCATGGTCTGAAATTAAGCCTAGAGGGGTACGAGATAAATCATATTTGGTTTTAAAAAGAGAGGGCAAACCCAAGCATTTCATGGATATTACCCAACTTATCAATGCTACTTTTGGTGACCGGAAGGCCAATGTCCAGACCGTCCACAATGAACTGATAAAAGATGACCGTTTTGTTCTCGTTGGACGCGGGCTTTATGGTCTGGCAGAATGGGGATATAAGACCGGCACGGTAAAAGACGTTTTGGTCGACCTTTTGAAATCCGCCGATAAACCGGTCAAACGCGATGAATTAGTGGCCCAAGTCTTATCTCATCGCCTAGTTAAGGAAAACACGATTCTTTTAAACCTTCAGGATTCGAGAACCTTCAAGAAAACTGAACAGGGCTATATTTTAAATGAAGCCTAACTAGCGCAACTACTAACTGCTTACTATAATAAGTTTTACATTTTAGTAAGAAGCTAGAAACCAGCAGTTAGCAGCTGATCTCTATTGGAGATCCTTAGTCCACTAAAAACAGCTTTCTCGATTTTCGGCCCATACTGGTGGCTTTACCTGCCGATTTTGTTTGGCGCCGGCACGATAGCAGGCTGGCTTAACTATAAAACCCAGCGTTATTTACTGTCTTTAAAATGGGTACTTTTAGAATTAAAACCCCCGCCGGATGTCCAGAAAAGTCCTAAAATTGCCGAGAACATTTTTTCCGGTCTCCACAGCTCTTATCTGCCTGTCAACTTGAAAAAAAGGTTATTTCTTGGAGAAGTACCAAACTGGTATTCTTGTGAAATTGTCGGTAATGGCGGCAATACTAATTTTTACATCCGGGTTCAGGAAGGCATGCGTAAAGTGGTTGAAAATGTAATTTTTGCCCAGTATCCAGATGCGGAAATCAAAGAAGTTGATGATTACATTACCCAACTGCCCAAATACTTGCCTGACGACAATCATGATCTTTTCGGTGCCAACCTGATTTTTAATAAAGAAGATGCCTATCCAATTAAAACCTATCCTTTTTTTGAAGAAGAAAGCGGCAAAGATGAGTTCAAGCGCACCGATCCGCTGGCACCGTTAGCGGAAGCCACGGCCAGTCTCCAGCCCGGTGAACATATTTGGCTGCAATTCCTGATCAGACCGACCGGAGCCGCCTGGTCAAAAGAGAGTCAAAAAGTGGTTGATAAACTTAGCGGTAAAAAAGTTAAACCAGACGCCTTCCAGAAAATTATTGACTTTATTTCCACTCTGCTAACCGACCTTTTTGATTTTTTTGGTGTGGCCGGAGAGAAAAAGGAGGAAAAAAAAGAAGAGTTTAATGTTCAAAAACTTACACCCGGCCAAAGGTTTACTTTAGAGCAGGTTGAAAACAAGATCGCTAAACTTGGCTTCAAGGCCAATATCCGTTTTATCTATTTGGCCCGCAAGGAGCTGTTTCATCGTTCTCATGTTTCTTCAGTAATTGGCATGTTCAAGCAACTTTACTCTAATAATTTAAATACGTTTAAGCCGGACAGAGAAACCATGACCTTTCACAAAGGAATATTGCCACAAATTTTTCCCTCAGATCGCGGATTTTTTACCAAACAGTTTGAGTTTAGACGTAAATGGAAAATTTATCAAAACTACCGCAAACGGGCCTTTCTGAAAAAAGTGATCTTTTTGAACACGGAGGAACTAGCGACCATGTTTCACTTGCCGGGGATTGGCGTGAAAGCCCCAGCCTTCCCGAGAGTTGAAGCGAAAAAAGGCCAGCCCCCAGCCGGACTGCCGATGTAACCTTTCAAGACACCATTAGTCAATATTATGCCCGAACCATTAAACAGCGATGTCGTACTATTTGGTGAAACAAACTTTCGAAACCGAAAAGTGGCTTTTGGTATTAAACTGGATGACCGCCGTCGCCACGTCTATGTCATTGGCAAGACGGGGATGGGTAAATCAGAGCTGCTCAAGACTCTAGCCATCCAGGATATTCAGGCTGGTCGCGGTCTTGCTTTTGTGGATCCCCACGGAGATCCGGTAGAAGACTTGCTTGATTACATTCCCGAGGAGCGTATTAAAGACGTGATTTACATCAATCCGGCCGATCTGGATTTTCCGGTGGCCTTTAATGTTATGGAACAAGTTGATCCCGACAAACGCCATTTAGTGGCTGATGGCGTCATGAACGTTTTCAAAAAAATCTGGGTGGATGTCTGGTCGGCGCGGATGGAGTACATTCTCAACAATACTATTTTAGCTCTGCTGGAAGTACCTGATTCCACTCTCTTGGGCATCAATCGCATGTTAGCTGATAAAAATTACCGCAAGCATGTTGTCGATCGGGTAACTGATCCGGTAGTAAAGGCATTTTGGGAACAGGAATTCGCCAAATACACCGAAAGATTTGCAGCCGAAGCCACGCCGGCCATTCAAAACAAGGTCGGCCAGTTTACCGCTTCAGCTTTGGTGCGCAATATTATCGGCCAGCCCAAATCAACCATTGATATGCGTCAGATCATGGATGAGGGCAAAATTCTTCTGGTCAATATTGCCAAGGGACGCATCGGAGAAGATGCTTCTCGATTACTTGGCGCGCTAATTATCACTAAACTACAGTTGGCGGCAATGTCTCGCGTGGATATTCCTGAAAAAGAAAGACGCGACTTCACTTTAATCGTTGACGAGTTTCAGAATTTTGCCACCTCTAGTTTTGCGAATATCTTATCCGAAGCCCGCAAATACCGTCTAAGTTTAATCGTGGCCCACCAATATGTGGCACAAATGGATGAAACCGTCCGTGACGCCGTTTTTGGTAACGTGGGCACGATTATTTCTTTTCGCGTTGGCGCCGAGGACGCTGAATTACTGGAAAAAGAATTAGCCCCGGAATTTATGGCCACTGACATTGTGAATCTTGGTAAGCGCCAAATTTATTTGAAATTAATGATTGATGGCATCGCTTCAAAAGCCTTTTCAGCTCTGACCATGGACACGCCTCCGTGTTTGCCGGTCAGTAACAGGGGGAGGATTGTCGATTTTTCAAGAAGTCTATATGCAAAATCGGCCGATGAAGTGGAAAAGCAAATCACTCAATGGCATGAACCACTAGTTTCGGAAATGCTCCTACCGACAACTGTACCGCACCCACCTAGATCAGAGCGTCCCCCAATAAGTCAGTCCCAAAGGGCCAGGCCAATTGATATTCCCCCTGCTAATCCAGTAAGAGTGAGTAACGGGCCAAAACCGGTGTCTCTCTCGGATGCTTTAAGGCAGGGCCCGGTGGATTTCAAAGGTAGGAGATTAAATAATGCACTGCCAAAAAATTCTCCAAACTACAATCCAAATCCTAATCCCCAACCCAAACCCAAGCCGGAGATCGATGTGAAGGGGTTAAAGGAGTTATTGGAAGAGGCAATGCAAAAATAATTGTCACTGGAAAGGTGTGTTACAATATTTCTTGTGACCAGGTTTTATACCAAACAAGGTGACTACGGTACAAGTATCCTCGGGAGTAAAAAGGTGTCAAAAGATGATCCGATTTTTGCGGCTTTGGGTAATCTTGATGAGTTAAATTCGTGGTTAGCGGTTTGCCGGACTGAAGCCGCAAAATTAAAAAATGTTTCGGTTATATTAAAAAGCATACAGGAGTCATTGTTTATTGCCCAAGCGGAAATTGCCTCTGTAGGGATGGGCTATCAACCGAAAATAAAAATGGCTGCGGTTCGGACAAGTAATCTGGAGAAGGAAATTGAAAAAATTGATCAGGTGGTGCCCGAAATCACTAAATTCATTATTCCCGGCGGATGTAAATTGAGTACGCAATTGGATTTTGCTCGGGCCATAGCCCGCCGTGCCGAGAGGGGGATCAGAAAGTATGATAAAATTAAAAAATTGCGGCCGGAACTTTTGCAATATATCAACCGACTTTCCAGTATTCTTTTTGCCCTGGCAAGATTTGTAAACTATAAATTAAGAATCAAAGAAGAAAACCCTAACTATAAATAGAGGAATTGCAAATTGAAGGAAGCAATAGACCTGTTGCGTAATAACTTTCGTAACGAAATTTCAGAATTTTAGGCGAAAAAGCTGAAGATTGAGGAGGAATAGCTTTAGCTATTTCGACGAAATCTGAAGTTTTTGTAGCCAAAATTCTGAAATTGCAGTAGATTAGTTATTACGCAACAGGTCTAATATGCAAAAGTAATAAGTACTTTGCCCACTATCATTTTACCACGATCGTGGTAAAATGATAGTGACAATTTTTTGCCAAATCCGTAATTTATTTCAAGTTAAGCTATATTTTTTGCGGAGGTCTTTGTCAAAATCAATTTCAGCTATCGTGATAAATCGAGTATGATGTTTGATTTTCTCCTCCCAGAGCAATTCATTTATAATATCCGGTATTTTATGAGGTGTTACCCAAACGCTTTTTTGCAACTCGACGAAATCCAGAGTCCTAAGTATATTTCTTAAACCATCCCGTAATCTTCTTTTCTTTTCTGGAATATCAAAAAGTACCATACGCCATTTACCGTCCCATTTTTTCTGACCATTCTGGCTAAGAGCCAGTTTGGCATCTAAATTTGCCCAAAAAGCCTGCTTTTGACCGATTGGTGTCAAACGAAATGTTTGATTAGAGTTTTTTGTTATCAATTTTCTTTTTTGCAACTGATATAGCGAAACATGAAAATTCTGCCGATTCCGATGAGAACAGAAAGCGTGATAATATGGATGAGGGAAAAAAGCCTTGACGGTAACTTGACCGACATCTGAAAGGATTGCCAAGATGGTTTTGGGAACACTCATTACCTTTCCGGCGCGGTCGCTTGAATGATTATTTTTTGCTAGCATGGCTTTGAAAATGATTTTTTATCATACTATCATTTTACCACGATCGTGGTAAAATGATAGTGGCAATTTTGTGGATAATTATGTAAAATTAACATAGAGATGATTTCAAAACCCTGTTTCTGCTGCAATCTCTGATTTCTGACTGTGACTGCGTCAGATTTCGTAAAATGTCCTCACCGTAGTTAC
>CAYIXQ010000016.1:0-17920 GCA_964367475.1 uncultured Candidatus Saccharibacteria bacterium
GCCGAGGAACTTCGGCGGGAATCGCCCTCGAAATTGGCCAAACGCGTAAGTCCTATTATACTAAAACATTGCTACTATAAATGACAAATTATATTCTTTTCTCACTGGTCTTTGTGGCTAGTTTTTGTTTAATGGTGGCTGAAATTATTGCCGGCCGCGTTGTTGCCCCGTTTGTCGGCAGCTCCATCTATACCTGGACCAGTATCATCGGTGTTTTCTTGTTTGGAATTGCTCTTGGCAACTGGCTGGGCGGCCGTCTGGCCGATCGTTACCCGAATCCGCGGACATTTGGCTTTATTTTTTTACTGGCATCAATGTCGGCGGCGTCAATCATTATCGTCACACCCCTTTGGAATTTTGCCCTGGGTCTTGACGTATCATTGCCAACTGTCATTACGATTTTTTCTTTTATCACCTTTTTTCCATTGGCATTTTTCTTGAGTTTTGTCACACCGCTGGCCATTAAACTGGCTCTGCAAAATATCCAAAAAACCGGCTCCACGGTCGGGAATATTTACGGATTTTCTGCGGCCGGCAGTATTATTGGCACCTTTGCCACTGGTTTTTGGCTGATTGCCGATTTCGGCTCTAAAAATACCATCTGGGCGGTTTTTGCCTTGCTGGCTTTTATCGGTTTTTATTTTCTCTATCGAGGATCTAACAGAAAAATTGCTGTCACCTTTTTTCTTTTGGTGTTTGTCGTGGCCGGTAACAGTGCTTACTTGGCAAAAAATATTTGCCAGACCGAAACCCAGTATTATTGTATCCGCATCAGAAATGTTAATGCCTACGGCCAGCGGGGCCTGGCTTTAGTGCTTGATCTGCTTGAACATAGCCATATTTATCCGGCTGAACTTGATCCCTTCGGTGACAATTACACCCGCTTTTTCGGATTGCTGGCGAATTATAAATTTAAAACGACTGATGAATTTAAAGCTTTGGTAATCGGTGGGGGAGGCTATATTGTCCCTCGCTATTTAATTAACACCTTTCCGAAAGCACAGGTCATCGTTTTTGAAATCGATCCCGGGGTGACTAAAACCAACATCGAAAAATTGGGGCTAGTGGAAAATGAGCGGCTCCGAATTATGCATGGCGATGCCCGGTTCTTGATCAACCGGTTAAGTGGTGAAAAATTCGATATTATTTACGGCGATGCTTTTAATGATTATATCGTTCCATTTCAGCTAACGACGCGAGAGTTTTTACAGGAAGTGACTAAGCATATGACTCCCGGGGGAATTTATTCAATCAATCTGGTAGCCAGCTATAAGCACGGCAGTTTTTTGGGATCAAACCTCCTAACTATCGCTTCGGTTTTTCCCCAGACCTATCTATTTCCCTTGACTCATGAAATTAGAGATACGCCTCAAACGGCTGTTATCGTAGCTAGTTATGAGGAGATTGATAGAAAAAAAATTGAAAAAATTATTCCTTTTAACGATCCGCTTTGGGAAAAGTTGACGCCTACCCTGCGAACTGCCTTTAAAATATTTAAAACCATTACCGACCCGGAGTTACAGAAATTTATTAAAAATAGTGGTGGTATAATTCTGACTGATAACTATGCTCCGGTGGAGAATATGCTATCGCCGCTGTTTGCGGAAAGATAAATGTTTTTAGGAGATCTCAATTACCTTTGAACGAGATGTCCAGCCGGACACGATTTGGATCCTTGTGTGATCAATCTTAAAATATTCAGCCAGAGAATTAATGATAGCCGCGTTAGCCTTGCCCTTTACTGGGGGTTCATGAACAGCCACCTCAAAATTTATTTCATCCACCTTTTTAACATAAACATTTTTTGAGCTCGGCTTGGCTTTAACAAAAATTTTCATCGAGCTGCCGGGCTAGGGGTCGAACCTAGATTCCATGATTCAGAGTCATGTGTCCTACCGAATTAGACGACCCGGCAATTTGGCTAATTATGCCTCAAAAATTGGTTTTTTTCAATGGCAGGTTGGGGTATAATAAATTGATGAAAGAATCAATCATGCGGAAGTTTCCGGAAGGTTTTTACTGGGGAGCGGCCACGGCCAGCTATCAGGTGGAAGGCGGTATTGAAAATAATGACTGGGCGGAAGCAGCCCAGCTTGGTCGGATACCAGCGGCGGGTCAAGCTTGTGACGGTTACAACCGTTACACGGAAGATTTTGAGATTGCCAAATCTTTAAATCATAATGCCCATCGCTTCTCGATCGAGTGGGCAAGAATTGAGCCGGAGGAGGGAAAATTTGATGAAGAAGAGATTGAACATTATCGACAAGTGATCAGAACGTTGCGGGAGCGGGGGCTCGAACCGTTTGTAACCCTTTGGCATTTTACGTTACCTCTATGGTTTTCAAAAATTGGCGGATTTGAAAATCCGAGATCCCCAGAAATTTTCTCTCGGTATTGTGAATATGTGGTTAGTCGGCTGGGGGATAGGGTGAAATATTGGATTACTATTAATGAACCAAATGTGTATAACTCCCATGGGTACTTAAAAGGTGTGTGGCCGCCGTTTAAGAAAAATATTTTTAAGTTTATTAAGGTTCAGAGAAATCTGATTACGTCGCACAATGTTGGCTATAAAAAAATTAAGAGGTTACTGCCGAACGTTTCAGTTGGTATTGCTCAAAATGTGATTTTTTTCGAGTCTAATTACAACCCAATCAATCACCTGCTGTCAAGATTAGCACGGTTTTTTTGGAACTCATATTTTATTAATAAAATTTCAAAATATCAGGATTTTATTGGGATAAACCATTATCATCGCCACGGTTTTGGGGTAAAAAGAGATCTACCCCGTACTGAATATTTGAACTGGGAAATTTATCCCGATGGATTTTACGCGGTTTTGATGGAATTAAAAAGATTTAACCTACCGGTTTTTGTAACGGAGAATGGTTTGGCCGACTCCAGGGATGTCATGCGGGAAAAATTTATCAGAGAATATTTATTTCAGATTTGGCGGGCCATTCAGCATAATGTCGATGTGCGCGGATATTTTCACTGGTCACTGATTGATAATTTCGAGTGGGCACATGGATTTGGACCAAGATTTGGTTTGGTGGAAATTGATTATGATACTCTTAAACGAAAAATCAGACCATCGGCTTATAAATATGCGAAAATATGCAAAGAAAACGCTTTAACAATGTGAAATAATAGTGATTATTTCGTAATCTTTTTCAGTAGCTTTTTTCATAACAATGTGACTTGGCTCTATCTTGTAATCATTGGGCAATTCTTGGCGGCGGTAGTTTTTTTGGTTGATAAGTATCTAATCTCATCCCGGGCTATTGGTAAGCCGGTGGTCTATGCTTTTTATATAGGCACTTTATCTGGTGTCGTGATTCTACTTTTGCCTTTTGGGTTAGTGAACGCGCCTACGCTGAAAGTAATTTGGCTGGCCTTTGCCATCGCTGTCCCTTATATTCTTTCAATTTACTGTCTTTACTCATCATTGCGTGCAGCCGACGCATCCGATGTGGCGCCGGTAATGGCCGCCGTGTCGGCCTTAGCAACCCTGGTTTTCAGTATGGTTTTCTTAAAATCAAGCTTGCCGCCAAATTTTTTCCTTGGCTTTCCCTATCTTATCTTTGGCACGCTACTCATGTCTTATTTTAGATTTAATCGACGGGCCACTGGCTACGTAATCCTGGCCGCGATTTTATTTGGTCTTTCATCGGTATTCGTAAAGATGATGTTAAACGTCACCGATTTCTGGAACGGTTTTTTTTGGTCCAGAATGGCCAATGTCATCGGGGCGGCCTTTCTTCTAATCTGGCCGGCCAATTTAAAATCGGTTCTGGATAATGCCAAAACATCGAGTCTTGAAACAAAGTTTTTGGTGATAGCCAACAAAGGACTAGCTGGGTTGGCGTTCTTATTACTACTTTTGGCAATTGATCTGGGGGACGTTTCAGTGGTTAACGCCCTAAACGGTATTCAATTTGTTTTCCTGCTTATATTCGCTTTTCTCTTTACCTACAAATACCCGCACTATTTCCATGAGGCGGTTCATCGTGAGCCAAATGTAGTCAAAAAAGTATTGGCAGCTTGCTTAATTATAGTTGGTTTTCTTATCTTATTTCTCTGATGAAAAATAGCATTAGAGTAAAAATCCTAAAATATTTTCTGGTCAGCTTAATAGTCATAATTGTCTGGAATCTTTTGTCGCTGCGGCAGTTGCCGGAAAGTATCAACTATGGAGTATCTTTTAGTAAATTTCATGCCGATGAACTTCAACTGAATTGGAAAGAAGTTTACCGAGCGATTTTAGATGACCTTGGGGTACGGCAGCTTAGACTAATAGCGCACTGGCCCATGATTGAGCCAAGCGCTGGCAAATACAATTTTGCCGAACTAGATTATCAAATAGCCGAGGCCCAAAAAAGAAAAGCTGACTTTATTCTAGCGATTGGCCGTCGTTTGCCCGGTTGGCCGGAGTGCCATGTGCCCGATTTCGCCAATACTTTGTCTGAAGGGGAACAAAGGCAAAAAATACTGGAAATGATTAAAAAAATCGTACTAAGATATGAAGATAGACCGGGCTTAAAATATTGGCAGGTGGAAAATGAGCCGTTTTTGAGTTTTTTTGCGAAAGATCACTGTGCCGTGCCAGATGAGGAATTTTTGAAAACGGAAATTGAGCTAGTTCGAAGTCTAGATTCAGAGCATCCGATCTTGATTACCGATAGTGGTGAATTCGGTACTTGGTACCAGGCCTATCGCAATGCAGATATATTTGGCAGCTCGATGTATTTATATGTTTGGTCGCGGGTTCTAGGGCCGATTCGTTATCCGATCGGAGCCTCGTTTTTTAGAGTTAAGCAAAAAATTATTGAAATGACCTATGGCCAAAGAGAGAAAATACTAATTGAACTGTCAGCAGAGCCATGGTTACTTCACCCGATCGTCGATACCCCAATCGAAACTCAACTGGAAAGAATGAATATTGAGAAAATGGAGGAAATAATAAAATTTGCTAAAAATTCTGGTTTTGAAAAACAATATCTCTGGGGGGCGGAATGGTGGTATTGGCTGAAAAGTAAGGGCCAGCCGAAATTCTGGGATTTTGCCAAGCCGCTGTTTAAGTAAGTTTCGCAAAAATTTAGCACTATCATTTTACCACGATCGTGGTAAAATGATAGTGCCAGTTTAAATAGACCAGCACTACTATGTTCAATTTAAGAAACACATTTTTTTTGTTATTGATGGGTATTCTGGGTGGTTTTTTAGCCCAAGGCGTTTTGGTACCATTTTTTATTAGAACAAATTTCCTGTATGCGGCCAATTTACTCAACCAGTTATATAATTCTGCCCTGGTAATAACCAAAGTTGAAGAAAAAACAATTGTGGCTCCGCAGGCTGAATACTATACAAAAGCGATTAATGAAATCAAAAAAAGTGTCGTCAGTGTTCAAAGTTTTAGTAATTCAAAATTGATCCGTACCGGGAGTGGAATTGTAGTAACGCAAGATGGTCTAATTATTACTCTGAACTCCTTAGTACCAGTCGAAGCCAATGTCTATCAAGTGAGTTTGAATAGCAAAAAGTTTAACGCCAAGGTACTTTCAAGAAATCAGCCCTTAAACCTGGCAGTTATTTCCATACCAGAATCTAACTTAAACGTTACCAAAATTAAAAAAGAGTTGCCGGAATTGGGCAAAAATGTTCTTGCTTTTGCCATGACACTGGATTTGGGAAAAACGAATTCTTATGTGGTCAAAACAATCATTAGTCAGATTGTAGATGAGCAAAAACAAATTAAGGTACCTTTAGCGTTGGACCAATCTCTTTTTGGTTCAGCTCTGGTGGACGAAGAGGGGGCACTGTTGGGATTAGTGGAATTTAGGGGTTTCGCCAACAATGTTATGTCTTCGCAGGTAATTGAAGAATATCTCAATAAATATCTCTCCTTGCCAAAGAAATAAGCAACCTAGTGTTTGACTTTTCTAGCCACAGTATTGTATGTCTGATAAATGGACTTAGAGCCAGACGGTAATAAATTATTTACTCGACCAGTATGGCGATATTTACTCGCCAGACTCGAAGATATCTTTTTTTTTATTAATACCCCACTGGCGCAGAGAAATATGAGTCGCGTGGAGTTACTAAGAATCCAAAAAGAAATTCTCCAAATCAAACTCCTGTTAATTAAATCTAACCCAGCCATGCCCTCCGGGGTTAGTAATAGTCCAATTGTGGAAAAGTCTTATTCTGGACCCATCCTCTCTGCCAATGAAAAGAAAATTGTCGAACTCTTTAAAAAGCATGGTGAATTGAGTAATAATCGGATTTTCGGGGAATTTCCAAATATTAATCGCCGAAGTGTCAGGCGGTACCTGTATAATCTACTGAAACTTGGTTATATTGGGCGTAAATTTACTGATTACACTAAAAAAACTATTATTTATCAGGCAATAAGTAAAGATAAACAGTAAAATAATATGGTGGCGGACACTGACGGACTGGTGGACACTGGCGGACAGGCGGACAATAGGTGGTGGACAGTGACGGACATTAAATATATATTAGGTAATATAAGGGTAAAATGAATGGCGGACACTGGCGGACACTGGCGGACAGTGACGGACAGTGACGGACAATGTCCGCCTGTCCGCCACCTATTTCTTGTCATCATGCCCTTTAAACAGCATTTGATGTAGTAGTTTGACCTGGTAGTGAACAAAATGTGATCCAGGGAGTAACGGGCCGCTTTTCGTCCTTATCCACAGAAGCCGCTTGTAGCTAACATATTTGAGATTTATAATTACAGCTGAGCCCTATTTATTATAGAGTCTTACCTTTGCTGTTTTCCCAGGTGTTCATTAGGGCTGGTATATGTTGACCTCTCTAAATAGGGTAGACTGCTGTAATTATCCACATAAACTATTGTGCCCATGTGGTTATGGGTTTAGAATTACTGGTAATCACATGGCTAATTCAAGATCGTGGAAATTGACTTGGTAGTGGTGTTTTGTTAGCATCTTTATAAGAGTATCTCAAGGATGTGCAAAATGTGTTTATTGGGGGTGGCAAAGAATACTATGCAATTTTTTAAAAAAACGCGGCTTGGTAGGTAGAAGGTAACCCTTAAAGGTGTTTTTTGACTTTTGTTGATCGATATCAGTTGTTCTCGCAAAATACAATTGATACCGGTCTGTAAAAAGAAAGGACATTGAAAATTGAATAAATTGTTGCAAATGATTGCTAAATGATTACTAAGATTATTTGATTTTAAGAGAGTCTTAAATTGGTCGAAGGATCATGTCTTTCCGATTTGAAGTTTGTGGTCGAATACAAACTTTAGAATTTAAAGTCGGAATGTTTGGTCTAAACAAAACAGACTCTAGTTTAAGACAACTTTCCTTTCGGTTTTCGGGTCATTAGACCAGGAGACGGTTAGGATAAGACCAATAATAAGGTCTAGAAAATATAATATTATTATGAGTATGACTTTAACACTAAACGGTCGCGAGACTTTAAAAAGAGTCTTACCGATCGTTGCCCTAGCAACTGCTATGTTGTTAGTGGCGGGGTTTGTCTATCTCTCGGCGGTTAATAACGTCGAGGCGGCCAAACCCTCGGACTATGGGTTAAAGGAAGGCGATACTATTAGTGCCGCCGGTTCCGATGATCCGGATGTCTATATTGTAAATGATCCCGGCTACAAGAGATTATTCTTGAACCCTGTCATTTTCGGCTTTTATGGTCATCTTGGCGGTTTCGCCAAGGTTAAGTCGGTTACCCCGGCGACCAGAGATGCTTTTCCAACTTCGGGCTTATTCCGAAATTGTGAGACAAACGATGAGAAAGTTTACGGTGTGGAAACCACAGGCGAAGATACCGGTATGCTTCACTGGGTGAATACCTCTGGATCTCAAGCCGTAGCTGATGATGCAAATTTCTTCTTAAAGGTTTTCTGCGTCAACAACAACGAATTTAATTGGTATGCCCAGGGATCTGCTTATACGTCTGTGAATCAGGTTCCAAATTACGCCAGAATTCCGGGACAAACTCCTAGTTTGTCTCCAGTAGCTGGCAATGTGGGTGTCAGCTTAGCTTCCAGCAATCCAGCGGCGCAGACCATTACCAAAAACGCTTATGGTGCCGTCGTCATGGCGCTAAGATTCAGCGGCACGGGTAAGGTTCAAGAACTGACCTTTAAACGCAGTGGCGCCGGTGATACTGCTGATTATGACAACTTATTCATTTATGATGGTGTTCGCCGATTGACCGGCGGCCGCTCGCCTTCGTCTTCCGATGGCACGGTAACCTTCATAAGTTTGAATGTTGAGGTAAGCGGCAGCAAGGAAGTCCAGTTAGTAGCCGACCATTCAGGAACCGCTGGCAATGTCAACGCCTGGGAATTAACAGATGCTAAACTGGCATCAGGAACAATCTCCGGCTTTCCGCTAAAGAGCAACTTATTCACTATTTCTGGATCCAATTCCGGCACAATTAACGTTGATAAAACTGGTTCAGTGTCTAATCCCAAAGTCGGCCAGAAAAACGCCACGATCTCGGAATTTAAAATTACCTCCAACACTGAAGCAGCTGTTGTCAAAAGAATTCAGCTGGTTAACGGTGGCACGGTAAAAAATTCCGACATCAATAACCTAAAACTTGAAGTTAACAGCGTAAAAGTTGCTGATGGTTCCATGACCAGTGATGGTTATGCCGTCTTTGATTTCGGTTCCGGCTACAAGATTCCCAAGGGTGATAATAAGATCTTTAAGATGATGGCAGATCTTAGTGGCAAAAAGGATGAGACCGTCAAGTTCTATCAAGAGAATAAAACTGACGTTCTGGCTATTGGTGATCAGTTTGGTTTTGGTATGGAAGCAACAGTTGATACTAACTTCGATGATTCAACCAACACTCATTCCCTGACTCTGCAGGGCGGTGTCTTGACGATCGCTTTCAATGGTCCCAACGCGACCAACGTTGGTACCGATACCTCCGACACGATTCTTGCCAGATATTCCTTCAGCGCTGCCAACGATATCGAGGTTAAAAAATTAGGTCTGGTCCTCTGTAAGGACACGGATGGCAATGGCACTTTTGATGCCGCTGCCGATACTGACAGTGGTTGGTCAGACCTTGACGATATCAAGATCGTTGATGAGGATACCGGTCAAGTTATAGTTGGTCCGTCTAATGGTTCCAACTTCACTGTTTCTGAAGCCACTGGTTGTCCAGATGCGGTGACTGGCGCTGGTAAAGTATTTACCGATACTTTTGACCTGAAAGCGGGAACAACCAGAAACTTCAAAGTTACCGGTGACATCAAGATAGCTAACGCTAACGGAAATGGTGTCGCTCTGGTTTCCACTGATGTTATCCGGCTGGTTCTCGATGGTTTTGGTGAGTCAGACCTGGTTGGTTCAAGCGGTGATGTGGCGGTTATGAAATACGTTGGCACCAACACGGCTGTTGATGATTCCGATATTGTTCCTAACACTGACTTGGGCGGCAACAATATGACTCTTCAAGCGGCATCACTGACCCTCGGTTTGGCATCCACACCGGGTGATGTCACTTATGTTAAGGGTACCCCCAATGTTGATTCAGTTGGTTTGACTTTTGCAGCCGCGCTGGCTTCTAATCTCAACGTAACAGATATTACTTTGACCGGTTACGTGGATGATGATGGCACGGCGCCTTTTGCCAAGGTTGGTTCAAATTCTGACTCAAGCTTGACTACCCAGGGTCTGGTTTCTTCAGTGAAACTGTATGATGGCGAGACGGGAAGCTTGATTTCAGAAACACCTCAAGCTAATAACCTTAATAACTCTACCGGCACTATCAAGTTTGCTAACTTAAACTGGAACATTCCGGCCGGTCAGACTAAGAAGTTACTAGTCAAGGTTAATCTGTCATCGAACTCTACGTCAGGATCAAATGACTACTTTGCTTTTGACATCGACGCTACGACCGATGTTACCGCGATTGACAATGCCAGCAAGACCGTAAATGCCACTAATGCTGATCCGAACGGTGCCACTAACCCGACTAACGTGGTTACGGTTTCAAGCACCGGTACCTTAAAAATATCTACGGCTCCGTCAAACCCAATCAAGAAAGCAGTCTACTGGGGTCAGACAGATGCCTTGTTCACGGTTTATCGATTCCGAGCAACCGATGAAGCCTTCCTTATTGAGCGTTTGAACGTTATTACGGCTTCAGGCGGTGAAGTGGTGGCAAGCGCTACAGCTAATGTTGATAAGGTCAAAGTCAAATATACCAACAAGGCCGGTACAGCTATGACCGCCGAAGCTTCTCTTGATGCAACCAACGGTTCTGCTTCGTTCGGATTTACCGGTGACAACAGACCTTATGTGCCAAAGGATTCCACTCTTGATGTTGAGATTTACGCTAATATCAAAGCCAAGTCTGGAAGAACAGGCACGGCCCTGTCCACTCTTGGTTCAGAAGAAATGTTCTCGCTTGACTTATCCAGCGGTGCCACTAATGAGTTCAGGGCAATCGGTGACGGTTCAGGTACTCTGATTGAAGGTAACAATTCCAATATCGCCAATGCTACCACGGGAAATAACCATGTTATTTATCGAGTGTTTCCAGAGTTTAGTCAGGAAACACTAGCGGCCAGTGAGCCGTTGGGTACCAAGGATATCTTGAAGTTTAAGATCAAAGCCAAGGGTCTAGCTGATTCGAGGATTCTCTTCGATGACCGAGCCTCTGCGACCTTGAGATTCGAAGTGGTTGCCTCCGGCGGCGCTAACTCCAACATGACCGCCCGCTTGTATAATGCTGTCACCGGAGAATTATTAGCGAGCCAGACGGTTACAAGTGGTCAAGATTCGAGAATAGCCTCATCAAAAGCTTCAGTTAACTTCAACGAATGGCAAAGAGACTTTGAAATTGCCGGTGGTGGTGAAGCAACCTTCCGTGTGGAACTGGGCTTTACTAACTTCACTGACAAATCAGATTATCTGTCTATTAATTTGAACGATACTGACGAAAACAATATCGTCATGTACGTTGATGGCGCCAAGACGGATGAAGATAACTCGGTGTTCTTGAACAACACCAACAATGGCTTCTTCACACTCCTGCCCATGAACGGCCCGATCTTCGTCAAGCAGTAATTTCGTAAGTATCCGGCTAGATCTACCCTTGCATAGATCTTAGGTACGGGAACAACCCCCCACTTTCAAAAAGGTTTTAGAAAGTGGGGGGTTTGTTTTTAGAAAATGTTGAACTTAAGCCATTTTTGTGTTAGGGTTAGCGAGTGAATCTTTATTCCAAAATCATAATTGGCATTGCCCTAGCTATAGTGGGGGTGGTTATTATTTACCAATCTTCTATTTTTCGTGATCAATTGGCGGGAACTACGCCTTCTCCTTCTCCCACCAAAACGGCACCGTTTGAAACGCCGACGGCAACGCCATCTTTAAATAAAACTAGTTTACCCAAAACACCCACAGCTTCACCACGACCTTCTGTCACTAGAATAATCCCAGATTTTTTTATGCCGACTGAAGTGCCCAGACGGCTGATAACCGGACCGGCCACCTGTAGTTTGAGGGGTAAAGTTGAGTATGTCAGTGACAATATTTATAAAACCCTGGATGCCAAGATAAGCTACCAAAACGTAGATGATCCCAATCGCTTTATCTATTGGAAAGTGGAGCCCGATGATGGTGCTCTAACTATTGGCCCCAACGTTTTTTTTGAAGCTAAGTTGCCGGATGGAGAAAAAGAAATCGGTGTTTCTTTGAGTAAAACCACGGCAGTCAAGATTTATAATTTGACGGCCTATATCACTTACGGCTTTCAAAAATCCAGCGGTGAAATAGAAGTCAGAAATGCTGATTGCGCCGGTAAGATTACCGTAACTATACCCTAAGTATTTAACTATGTTTTTTCGAACAGCCCCAATCATCATAATTTTAATCTCATTGGTTTTTGGAAATTTTAGTTTGGCTGGCGATGTTCCTTATGTTCCTTATGTTCAATTAGGCACCAGTTCTATCATTTATGATTTTAAAACCGGTGTCTCGGCTTATCCAATCTATTATTATCTTTCAACCAAGAATATTGGTCCCCAGAAAGCCCGCTTCGATATCATTAGCGATTCTCCCTGGATTTTCGTCTATCGCGAGGGTGAGCCGGGTGCTACCTCATTCCAGCTCTATCACGAATCGACCATTAATTTTGTGATGGAAATCAGAGCGGAACAGCCTAAAGATGGTGTTAATCGGGCGCTGGTGACCGTAAACGCAGTCAGTAATCAGGACTATACCGTTATTGACACCAAAAAAGTGGAAGTGATCTTAAACAAAAATATTTCGAGCCCTTCGCCATCTCCATCGGCTTCGCCAATCGTCAGTTCTTCACCTTCCGTCAGCCAAAGTCCTACCCCGACTTTGTCAATCAGTATTTCTCCTTCATCAACTCTACCGCCGACAACTTCAATTAAACCACCACCGACAACAATCTTTAAACCCGCCATTTCCAACTTACCGACAAAAAGCCAAGCTCCTAAAACTTTGAGCGCACCCAAGATAAACATGACGCCAAACCTGTCACTTGCGCCATCGGCCGCGGTTAGTCAAATGCCGTTGCCTGAAACCAACCAAAGTCGTGGCATTTTGATCAAATTTTGGCGGTTTTTGATGAAGATATTTTTCTAGGGTAATGAACTTGTCCAAGAAAGCATTAATCTGGTTATTCCGGAGAGTTACAGGAGTTACAGGGCGCCCCTGTTAAGCTCAAAAAATGTGGTCTAATAATAAAATGAGTAAAAAACTAGCTGGCTGGTATTTAATAGGCTCAATCGGCCTAAGTTTTTTATTATATGGCAATACCATTGGCGGAGATTTTGTTTACGATGATCAGTTTTATTCAAAGCGACAAGATTTGCGCCAAGCTCGCGCCCTGGTTAGTGTATGGGACGAGCCGCTTTTGCCCCAGCACCGTGAAGCAGGCTTGTATCGCCCGCTTATGGTTTTCAGTCTGGCATTGAATTTTATTCTGTTTGGCCCGTCCACTGTCAGCTTCCACATTTTAAACATCATTATCAATGGTTTGAACGTATTTTTAGTGTTCCTTTTGACTTGGCGATTATTTAAAAGAAAAAATTTAGCCATATTCGCGTCTCTCATCTTTGCGTTCTGGCCGATTCATACCGAAGCGGTGGCCTTCATTAAGTCACGCGATGAGCTGTTAGCGATGTTCTTCATTGTTCTGGCTTGGCTGTTTTTCATAAAGGGCACGGAAAATCCTGCCATAAAATGGAGAAAAATTTTTATCAGTTCGCTTTTTTTTATCACCGGAGTTTTATCTAAAGAACTGTCAATCATTTCGCCATTGGCTTTTTTAGGGGTTTTCTGGCTTCAATCCGCCGCTTTTCCCTCAAGAATAGCCAGACTAGCCCTTGCCTATTTGCCTGCCTCTTTAATTTATTTGGCAGTACGTTATCAGGTTTTGGGAAAAAGCGCGTTTGGTTCTGACGATGCTTATTTTGTCATTAATCCTTTGGGCTATGTTGATTACTGGACTCGTTTTTGGACGGCATTTAAGATCGCGTTTATTTACATCGGTAAAACCATTGTACCGATCAATCTTTCCGCGACGTACAATTATAACCATCTATCACTTGTTTCTAATCCTTTTGGTTCAATAATGGTTTGGTTGGGGATTTTATTCTTGAGCGGGCTTATTTTCCTGGCCATCTATCGAAAAACCCGATCATCGCCATTAGGTGTGGGTGCGGTGACTTTCCTGGTCACCTACGCGGCCATTTCAAAGTTCATTTTTAAAGCCGGGGACATTCTGGGCGAAAGATGGATTTATTTGCCTTCTTTGGGATTAGCCATAATTTTGGGCTACGGCTTGACGTGGGTTCATAAAAAAAATAAATGGCTGGCTGGCATTGCGACATTATTCCTCCTCATTTATTACGGAAGCGTTATCATTTCCCGGAATCGTGTTTGGCAGAGCAATGAAAAATTGTACTCTAGTATGATCAAGACCGCGCCCAATAGTATTCAAGGACACTTAAACATGGCCGATATTTATTTAGATCGTGACCAGATTGAAGAGGCTAGAAATGAAACCGAACTGGCTTTTGCCATATATAAGGATCACGCTCCGCTGATGAATCTAATTGGTACAATTGCCTATAAAGATGGGAATTATGATCTTTCCGAAACAGCGTTTTTAAAGGCGATAGAGTTAAGACCCAAACTGCCAATTAGTTACAGTAACGTCGCCAAAGTATATTACAAAACCGGCCATTACGAGGAGGCGGAAACTGCCTTACGCAACGTGGTTTATCTGTACCCAAAAGCCGAAGATGTGATATTGTATGCCCTGTCCCTGGCTAAGCTGCAGCGTTATCAGGAAAGTATTGATATCATTAATCGTTATCTTAGTCATGAACTAAACAACTCACAAGTAAGATTTGTATTAGCGGTCAACTATTACAAGCTGAATCGTTTAGCTGAAGCGCGAAAATATTTTGACTGGATAACGACCAAATCCGAGGCTGAAAAAATTTTAATTCTTAGAGATTTCTAATCGATTCCAATGATTCTCAATCGCAAAAATTATCTAATTGTTTTATTAATTGTTTTGTCTGGCTTGGTCTTTGCGTTTAATTTAAACAATCCGCTTTTCTGGGATGATGACGAATGGATCAAGGCTAATCCTTACGTCCATGATCTGAAACACCTTAAGGAAATATTTAGCCAGGATATTCTCTCCGGCTTTGGACTCACCAGTAACTATTATCGTCCGCTTTTGTTGGTCAGTTTTGCTATAAATTATGTTCTCCACGGAATGGCGCCCTTTGGTTACCATTTAGTAAATAACGGCCTCCATATTGCTAACGGAATTTTACTTTACTTATTATTCAGAAACTTATTTAATCGCCGCCTGGCATTTATTACCGCCTTGTTCTTCCTGATTCACCCCGTCCAGACCGAAGCGGTTAGTTATATCTCTGGTCGGGGCGACCCCCTGTCGGTATTTTTTATGCTGCTGGGGATCTGGTTATTTATTAAGAGCCAAATCGCTGACCAGCGCCGGGGGTGGTGGCGAGCTGGAGCATTGGTGGCAATGATTTTGGCTATCCTTAGTCGGGAGACGGGAATATTATTTCCTTTGCTCTTAACGATCTATCTGGCCGCTTTTAATGTCGGCGAAAGAATTTTAAAAAACATCTGGTTGACCGTAAAAAGCACTTGGCCCTTCTACCTCATCTCCTTACTGTATTTTCTTTTGCGACTCACGGTTCTTAATTTTAAAAATACTTTAAACTTTTACGCTCAAGCGAACGATTATACCCAGCATCTGTCTTATCGCCTATATACTTTTTGTTACGCGCTGATGGAGTATTTTAAGCTAATTATTTTCCCGCGGAATTTGCACATGGAACGGGATTTGGCTCTTAAAACATCCTTATGGCAATGGCCGGTAGGGCTGGCCGCAGTGGTAATTGTGGTCTGGGTAGCTGGGCTAGTTTGGTTTTACCGCCGACAACGGGGGGCAGGTGTTAGGAATTCAAATTTTAGAGTTTTATTTTTTTTCACGGCATTCTTTTTTGTGGCCATGGCGCCAGTATCGGGTGTGTTGCCCATCAATGCCATCATATATGAACATTGGCTCTATTTGCCACTAGTGGCAATATCACTACTTTTTGCCTATTATGTCGATAAACTACTGGTTTTTCTGGAGGCCCGGTCGTCATGGCGGCAAACTGTCATTATCGGGCTGGTGGTTTATTTTGGTTACTTTGCGGTAGTGTCAATGAAAAGAAACATTATGTGGGGCGATGCTGAAACGTTTTATTTAGATATCATTAAATACAACCCCGATACGGTCAGAATTCTTAATAACCTTGGCAACTTGTATTCCGAAAAACGCGAATTGGGTAAAGCCGCGGAGTTTTATCAGCGGGCCATTGCCAATCCCAACGGTGGTATTTTTGCCCAGCCTTACTATAACTTGGGTAATATTTTTCGCGATACGGGCAAACCCGAAGAAGCCATCAAACAATACCATAAAGCCATAGCGGTTGATCCCAATTTTACGTTTGCTTATCAAAACTTGGCGGTGGTTTATGTTAATCAAGGCAAATTTAACGAAGCGGCCGAGGTATTGGAAAAACTCAAGATCATCAAACCCGGCGAACCCCGCCTTTACTATAACTTAAGTCTAGTCTACTTAGCTTTAAAAAAGAATACTTTGGCGATTGAAAACCTGCGCTTAACTCAACAATATTCGGTCTTTGATCCGGAGGCAGGGAAGGCGGCAGAAGCGTTGCTCAAAGAAATTGAAAAATGAAATGAACCCTCTAAATCTAATTCATAAACTTATCTTTAGCTGCCTGCTGGCGGCAACGTTTTTTCAGCCCTTTATAAGTATGCAATATTTTGGTCCGGCCGGTGACGAATATGCCCATCTGCCCGCCGGGTACTCTTATTGGCGAACGGGGGAAATAGGCCTTAATCCCCAACACCCACCATTGATTAAGCTGATTGCCGCCTTTCCTTTGCTTTTTCTGAATCTAAATTTTTCGGAAAATGATTTGACGCTGGGAGAATGGCGATTTGGCCGCAAATTTCTCTTTACCAATGATGCCGATCAAATTCTTTTTTGGGGCAGAATCGGGCCAATTTTGATCTCTACCCTTTTGGCTTGGTTTGTTTACCTTTGGTCACAAAACCTATTCGGCCGGTGGGCGGGAATTGTAGCCTTGGCCATGTATACTTTCATGCCCAATATCATTAGCCAGGCCCAGTTTGTGGCCACTGATTTGGGTGTGGCCGCCTTCGCTTTTATCACCTTGTACTGGTTATGGCGATTTTTTTCTAGTGGTCAGCGACGTCACAATATCCTAACCGGCATTTTTTTGGGACTAGCCTTGGGCACAAAGTTTTCTGCCCTAGTTCTTATCCCTATTATTTTGTTTTTTCTGATCCTTAAAAATTGGCACCTACTCATGGGGAAAAAAAATCTCTTGAGCTTACTTGCCCAGGTTCTGGCTATAGCCATCCCAGCTTTTATCATCCTTTATATCATTTATTTGTTTCCGTCAGACCCGTTGTTTTACTGGCAGGGGTATCAAAGTCTCTATCAGGACCGCAATCCAAACTTTCAGTTTTATTTAAACGGCAATTTTAGTTCACGGGGCTGGTGGTATTACTTTCCGTGGACATTTCTGATTAAAACGCCGGTGGTGTTTTTAAGTCTCTTAACTTTGGCCATAATTTTTGTCCCTAAGATAAAAATAGGGTGGAGAAATTTGCTCTTTTTGGGTTTACCGGCAGTGGTGTTCTTGGCGGCGGCAGTTTTAGGAGCGTATAATATCGGGGTCAGGTATATTTTGCCGGTCTATCCTTTTCTAATAGTTTTGACCAGTAGCTTGGTGAAACTTAATGACCAACTGTCTTCGGGGAAAAAATATTTTATTACGGGCATAACTCTGCTGCTCCTTTGGCAGATTGTAACGACGGTGAGAGTATTTCCCCATTATTTGGCGTATTTTAATGAATTAATTGGGGGTCCAGTTAATGGCTATAAATATCTGGATGATTCAAATCTAAGCTGGGGGCAGGAAGTAAAACACTTGGCTGAATATCAGCGAAAGTATCCCGAGACGAGGGTAATCTACAAGTGGTATCAAACTGCCCTTAATTATTATGGCGTGAAAAATAGTCTGGCCGAACCGACCGTTGAGAATTGGAGCCAACCTTCACCCGGGAAGTACGCGGTGGATATTAATTACTTAATTCGGGCAAAATATGTCAGCCGGAAGGAAAATCGTCCGGAGTTTGATTGGCTGGCTAGATTTAAGCCGATTGATAGAATTGGTTACGCCTTTCTGGTTTATGAAATTAAATAATATTAGGACTTACGCGTTTGGCCAATTTCGAGGGCGATTCCCGCCGAAGTTCCT
>CAYIXQ010000017.1:0-15293 GCA_964367475.1 uncultured Candidatus Saccharibacteria bacterium
CGCTGACTTATCAACAAAAAATTCAGGTTGCCTTAATAATCTCGAGTGATAGGATTAACATATGCGTTTTACCCATCTCCACACTCATACTCACTATTCACTGCTAGATGGACTCACCCGGATTGATGAATTAGTGGCTCGGGTAAAGGAACTGGGCATGGACTCCGTGGCCATTACTGACCACGGAGTTTTGTATGGCGCCATCGAGTTTTATCAAAAATGTAAAAAAGCCGAAATTAAACCGATCATTGGCATGGAGGCCTATATCGCCGAAAACATGTATGATAAACGTCCAGGCAGTGAAAGTAAATGGGGCTACCATCATTTGGTTCTCCTGGCCGAAAACAACGCCGGCTACAAAAATATTATTAAACTTACCACCGCTGCCCATCTTGAGGGCTTTTACTATCGTCCGCGCGTAGACAAAAATCTGTTGAGACAGTACGCCGAGGGTATCATTGGCCTTTCGGGTTGTTTGGGGGGTGAGATTTCTCGGGCTTTACTTTCTAATAATTATGAAAAAGCCAGAAGAATCGCCCTTGAATACCAGGATATCTTTGGCAAAAATAATTTTTTCCTTGAGATCCAACGGCATCCTCATCTTGAAGAGCAAAATATTGTCAACCCAAAAATGATCAAACTTTCGCGGGAGACCGGTATCCCCCTCGTAGCCACCCAAGATTCTCACTACCTCCGATCAGAAGATGCCCAAGCCCATGATGTTTTACTGGCGGTGCAAACCGGTGATCAGATAGACAGCAAAGACCGTCTTTCCATGAAAGCCGATGATTTTTCGCTATTATCACCTGAAACTATGGCCGAAAAATTTAAAGACACCCCCGAAGCCATAGAGAATACAGTTAAAATCGCTAATAAATGTAATGTCCAAATTGATTTGAGTAAAACCCATTTGCCTCCTTTTCCTCTACCGGCTGGTTATACGACAGATGACTATTTGAGAAAATTGTGCTTGGAAGGAATCAGGCAACGTTACGGGGCAGAACCTAACGAGGTAGCCAGACAGCGACTAGAATACGAACTGGGAGTCATTGTTAAAACTGGCTTTGCCTCATACTTTCTTATAGTGGCCGACATTGTCAACTGGGCAAAAAAATCCGAAATTATAGTAGGTCCAGGTCGCGGTTCTGCGGCTGGGAGTTTAGTCTCCTATGTTTTGAATATTACTAACATAGATCCCTTAAAATATGATCTCTATTTTGAACGTTTTCTCAATTTTATGAGAATTAGTCCTCCTGATATTGATTTAGATTTTGATGATGCCAGGCGCAACGAAGTGTTTGAATATGTCCGACAAAAATATGGCGCTGATCATTTTGCTCAGATAATTACCTTTGGTACCATGGCCGCCCGGGGCAGTATTCGTGACGCTGGACGAGCCCTCAGTTTCTCTTACGATTTTTGTGACCGTTTGGCCAAACTTATTCCATTTAATCCTAATCAAAATGAGAAAGCCGGCTATCTTAAAAAATGCGTAGAAGAAGTGGATGAGCTAAAACAGGCTTACAACACAAATACCGATGTCAGAAAACTTATTGATTCAGCTATTAAACTCGAAGGTGTAGCTCGCCATTCTTCTACCCATGCTTGTGCCGTAGTCATTACCCCGAAACCGTTGACCGAATATTTGCCGCTGCAAAAAGGCACTAACGAGGGCGATGTTATCACTCAATACGAAATGCACGCGGTGGAAGATTTGGGATTATTGAAAATGGATTTTCTGGGACTTTCGAACTTAACGATAATTCACAATACCTTGAGGTTAATAAAGCAGAATTACGGAGTTGAAATTGTTATTGATAATATTCCCCTGGATGACAAAAAAACTTTTAAACTTTTGCAGGAAGGAAATTGCAGTGGCGTATTTCAACTAGAGGGGCAAGGAATCAGACGTTATTTAAAAGAACTAAAACCAACAGTTTTCGATGACATTGCCGTAATGATATCTCTTTATCGTCCAGGTCCAATGGAGCTCATTCCAGAATATATTGCGCGCAAACATGGTAAAAAGGCCGTCCAGTATTTACACCCTAGACTAGAGCCAATTTTGAAGAAGACCTACGGGATTTTAATCTATCAGGAAAGTCTTATGGCGGCCGTTCAAGCACTGGCTGATTTTACTCTGGCCGAAGCCGATATCTTGCGTAAAGCGGTAGGCAAAAAAATTAAGAAACTCTTACAAGAGCAGAAAGATAAGGTAATAAATGGATGTTTAAACAAGGGTATTTCTCAAGATATTGCCGAAAAATTCTGGAAATTGATTGAACCATTTGATCGCTACGGTTTTAATTTGAGTCACGCGATAAGCTACGCCATGATCAGCTACCAGACGGCCTATCTTAAAGCTCATTATCCGGTGGAATTTATGGCAGCCCTTCTTAATTCGGCATCGGGAGATATTGAGCGGACTGCTTTTCTCATCGAAGACTGTAAATCAATGGATATTCAAGTCAAAGCTCCGGTTATCAACCAAAGCATGGAAGGATTTACGGTGGTACCTGACACCAGAGAAATTCGTTTCGGGTTGGCGGCAGTTAAAAATGTGGGCGTGAATGTCGTTAAAGCTATCATTGATGAAAGAAAGAAGAGCAGCGCTTTCGAAAGTATTGAAAATTTTGTAAAGCGTGTTCAGCACAAGGATTTAAATAAAAAGTCTTTCGAAAGTCTGATAAAATGTGGAGCTCTGGACCAATTTGGTGACCGGGCCACTTTGCTGGCTAATGTGGACCAACTCTTAGAATATTCCCGTGAGAGTCAAAGATCTTTTTCAGCCGGTCAGGTGAGTCTTTTTGACGGCCTAGTGATACCGATTAGACTGCCCACCTTACGCTTAAAGGAAGCGGCGCCGGTAACGCGGGCGGAAAAACTAATGTGGGAGAAAGAGCTGCTCGGGCTATTTGTTTCTGATCATCCGCTCAAAGATTTCCAAAAACAGATAGATTTTGAGAGTGGTGTGATTAAAATTAAAGATGCCGTCAACCGGGGAAACTCACTCATTAAAATTAGCGGCGTGGTGACTAAAATTCAAAAAATTCTGACTAAAACCGGCAAACCCATGGTTTTTTCCTGGATTGAAGATTTAACCTCAAAAATTGAGGTTGTCGTTTTTCCGGATGTCTTCGAAAAAAACGCCGATGCCTTTCAGGAAAATAAAGTTCTCATCATCAGCGGTAAGCTCAACGACCGGGATGGAATCCCCAAGCTACTCTGTGAAACGGTACGGCCCATCGCGACATTGAGTTAGTTATTAAAATTTAAAGGCCGTGCGAGGATATGATCCACGCACGGCCGATAGTTTTGAGTCCGAACCCTTTATTTCCGAGCGTTGGGATTCGGAATTGTTGTGACCCCAGAGGCCAGAAGACGCTGAGTCTTGATAAGTGCGTCCTCAACGAACTCCCGTACCATCGAAACATCGATGGTAGCCCAGTTCCACCGAAGCCCCATCGCTCTGCGGTACTGCTCTAGGAGGCTAAGCCTCTTTTTCAGATCGATCGGAACCTCCGGCTTTGTGCCCCGATGGCCGCCCAGCGCCTCCAGGAAAGTAAGCTCACTGCCAGTTCCCCACATAAGGTCTCCTTTCTTGAGAACTAACCGCATAATACTCTCTCTCTCTTTATGTCAAGCCCATTTGAAAATAGGCCGTTTTTTGCTAGTATTTATTTATGTCGAATGATTCGCCGGAAAAGTTAACCGATCATCGCGATATCGGGCGTGAGCTTGATCTATTTAGCTTTCATGAAATTGCCCCAGGGGCGCCATTTTGGCATCCGAAGGGCATAGTTATTTTTAAAGAGCTCGAAAAGATAGCTCGCGAAATGAATCAGCGTGAGGGTTATCTGGAGATTTCCACACCCATTTTGGTTAAAAAAGAAGTTTTCGAAAAATCCGGCCATTGGGATCATTATCGTGACAATATGTTTTATTTCGAAAATCCACGCGATGAAAAAGAAATGCTTGTAATAAAACCCATGAATTGTCCGGAATCAACTTATGTTTTTAACACAAAAGTTAGGAGCTATCGCGACCTGCCTTTACGGTTAGCGGAAATTGGCCGTCTGCATAGAAACGAATTATCCGGTACTTTAGGTGGACTTTTTCGTGTACGCCAGATTACCATGGATGATGCTCACATCTATGTAAGGCCGAATCAGGTTGCTCAAGAAGTAATAAATATCATCAGGACAATAAATAACTTTTATTCTATATTTGGATTCCCTACCTCGTATGTTTTAGCCACGAAGCCAAAAAATGCTTTGGGTACAAAAGATGAATGGGAAATCGCCGAACGCTCCCTCGAAACAGCCCTCAAACGGGCAGGCGTTAAATATTCTATCGCCGCCGGAGAGGGCGTTTTTTACGGACCAAAAATCGAAGCCCACCTGAATGATTCTCAAGGTCGTGATTGGCAAATGGGCACGGCCCAGCTGGATTTAGTTATGCTTCCGAAGCAGTTCGATGTTGCTTATACCGATGAAGATGGGGGACGAAAGATGCCTTGGGTGATCCACCGGGCCGTTTTTGGTTCTTTTGAGAGATTTATTGGGATTTTACTTGAACACACGGAAGGCCGCTTGCCGTTGTGGCTCTCGCCTGTCCAGGTAGCGGTGTTGTCGATTTCCGACAAAGTGCAGGACTACACCCGGTCTGTCAGTGGCGAACTAGATAAAGCCGGTATTCGTTTTGAGCTGAATGATCGCAATGAATCAATTGGTAAAAAAATCAGGGATGCGGAACTGCAAAGAATTCCTTATCTAGTGGTAATTGGCGAAAAAGAAAAATCAACCAATAATGTGGCAATAAGAAAACGGGGTGAGGGCGACAAGGGGCAAGAAAAAATTGAGGAGTTTGTACGAAAAGTGAAGTTAGAAATCAGGGAAAAAAATAGTGATTGCACTCTTAATTTAAATGGCGGGTGATTTAGCAAAAGTAGTTGTGATCGTCGGTCCAACGGCGTCCGGTAAAACGGCGCTGTCTTTGTCATTAGCGAAGGAATTTAATGGAGAAATCATCTCGGCCGATTCCCGTCAAATCTACCAAGAAATGGACATCGGGACGGCCAAAGCGACCAAAATCGAACTAAACGGCATGAAGCATTACCTGATAGATATTAAAAAACCCGATGCTGATTATAGCGCGGGCCAGTTTAAAAAAGATGCCTTGCAGGCGATCCGGCAAATATTAAAGCAGAAGAAGCTGCCAATTGTAGTGGGCGGTACCGGCCTTTATATCTCGACTCTGGTCAATAATTTGAATATCCCAGAAGCGAAGGAGGATAAAAAATTAAGAACAAAATTAGAAAAGGAAATTGAAGAAAAAGGACTAGGGCAGGTTTTCAAAAAATTGGTGGAGCTTGATCCGGAAGCAGCTTATGTAGTTGATCCGAAAAATCGGCGTCGCGTAGTACGGGCGCTCGAAGTGGCTCTACTAACTGGTCAAACTTTCACTAGTCAGCGTAAAAAGGGCGAACCGCTGTTTGATTTTGTTCAAATCGGCATACGAGGAACCCCGGAAACTCTGAAACGGAAAATAGAAGAACGAGCGCATAGAATGTATGGAGACGGATTAATTGAAGAGGTAAGAAAATTAATCGCCAAATACGGGCGCAAACCCAAAGCCTTTGAGGCCATTGGTTATCGGGAGATAATTGACTATCTCGATGGCAAAATTACGCTGGAGGAATCAAGGGCCCAAATGATAAAAAACACCTGGCAGTATGCCCGGCGGCAACTCTCCTGGTTCAATAAAGACAAAAAAGTTAAGTGGGTTAATAATAAAAAAGAAGCCATGGGTTTGGCTTCAAAGTTTCTCAAAGCTTAATCGCGGCAGTGGATTTTGCCTCTTATTGCCACTTTACCTAATTAAAGAGAACTTTATACCATTATGCTGGATTCGAGAACTAAGAGACGAGCCGATAAATTCGGTGTCATCTAACCAACGATTAGTAACCTTTGTTTTCAGTAGCATCAAGGCCGCTCTGGCATCAGCGCTGGATTGTCCCGCGCTCACCTCATCAATCATTTTTAGGACCTCATAAATTATCCCATCACGCGTCATATCGCCGGCTAGTGTCATTAAGCGCTCCTGTAAATTGAAGGGTTTTTTCGAGCAGTTCCTGAACGATCTTGGGGTTGGCCTTGCCTTTGGACATGGCCATTACTTGCCCCACCAGATATTTTAACACTTCGGTTTTGCCTTGGCGATAGTCCCCCACTGCCTTTGAATTGTTAGCGATTATTGCCTCGACCGCTTTTTGCAGTTCGGCAGTGTCGGAAACTTGACCCAAGTTCTTATTCTGTATAATCTCGCCCGGAGTAAGTCCAGTTTCAAACATTTCTCGCAATACAATCTTGGCGCCGGTGGAAGATATTTCATTATGAAAAATTCTCACTACCAGCTCGCCCAGACCAGCGGGGGTAATTTTAATGCCTGCTAGCTCGTTAATTTCCAGTCCGGTCATATTAAAAAGCGGCGGAAATTCGGTGATCAAATAATTAGCGGCTAGGTTATAGAGTTTTAACTGATGTTCCGCGTCTGGCTTTTTGAGGTGAGCGAATTTATCCCAGCTATCCAGTTCGCTGGCGACATTTTCAAAATAGTTACCGAGATTTTTAGCCACAGTAAAGATCTCAATTTGAGCAATATTGAGACCATAGTCTTTTTTAAATCTGTCTCGCCGTTGGCCAGGGAGCTCCGGCAGTCCGAGTCGGGTTTCTTCAATCTGTTTTTGACTGAAGCGCAGCGGCGGTAAATCTGGTTCGGGAAAATAACGGTAGTCGGCCGATCCTTCCTTAATCCTCTGACTAAAGGTTTTATCCCTATTATCGTCCCAGCCGCGAGTTTCCTGAATCACCTTACCGCCAGAATCTAGAACTTCAGTTTGGCGTTTGATCTCGTAATCTGCGGCGCGGGAAGCGGCGCTTATTGAGTTAATGTTTTTAATCTCTACCTTGGTTCCGAATTTTTCCGCGCCCAGTTCCTTTATTGAAATGTTTACTTCTACTCTCATCTGACCCTTTTCCATATCCGCATCAGAGGCGTCAAGATAACGTAAAATAAGTTGTAGCTCTTTGGCAAAAACCTCCACGTCTTTCCCAGTTTTTAAATCAGGATAAGTCACTAATTCCATTAAGGGCACTCCCGCTCGGTTAAAATCAACCAAGCTATAATCGGCGCCCTCTGGATGGACGGAGCGTCCAGTATCTTCCTCCATATGAATGCGCTGGATTCGAATGCGCTTAGGGACTATAGACGATAGACTACGGCTATTGTCTATAGTCTCTTGGCTATTAGCTGTGGCTGATATATCCAGCCAGCCCTCATAACAAAGCGGCATATCGTATTGAGATATCTGATAACCCTTGGGCAGATCGGGATAAAAGTAATTTTTACGATCAAATTTTGAGAATTCGGCAATCTGGCAATTAAGTGCCAAACCTACTCGAATTAGTTTATTAATCGCCTCTTGGTTTATTACAGGAAGAGTTCCTGGATGCGCAAGGCAAATCGGACAAATGTTTACATTGGGATGTTTTTCATCCGGATCATTGAGCGAATTACAAAACATCTTGGTCTTGGTTTTCAGTTCGACGTGAATTTCCAGGCCAATTGTTGGTTCGTACGGCATAAATAAAATCTAACATGATTTTCCTGATTAAAAAAGCGTTCCCATGATATTAAGATTTGACCTAGTCAGATTTTATTAGTAGCTTAATTAAGCAGTCTTATTTAAGAAGGAGAAGATTAATGCGACAGTACCTTGAATTACTTCAGTACGTATTGGATCATGGTGAGCAGAAAACGGATCCGCAGTTAATTGGTAATATTGCGGTATGTGGTTATCAAATGCGCTTTAGGGTCAGCACAGACGCCTTCCCGATAATTACCACCAAACGCGTTCCCTTTCGTTTTATTGTCGGAGAACTGTTATGGTTCTTGCGCGGTGACCGTCAAGTTAAATGGTTGCAGGATCGACGTATTACCATTTGGGATGAATGGGCCACGCCTGAAGCCTGTGCGCGTTATGGTCTAGCTCCAGGCGATCTCGGGATGATTTATGGGCCGCTCTGGCGATACTGGCCAACCACTGATGGACGAACGATTGATCAGATCGAGGAGGTCTATCAAACCTTAAAGAAAAATCCCAATTCCCGGCGGTTAGTAGTAAGCGCTTGGCATCCGGAGCTTACTGATAAGGTTTTTGTGGCGCCCTGTCACTGTTTCTTTAAGTTTTTCCATGCCAACGGAAAACTATCACTTCACTTATTTCAAAGAAGCGCAGATGTTTTCCTAGGAGTGCCGTATAATATCACTTCCTATTCTCTGCTTCTGCTCTTGATGGCAAAGGTGACCGGGTTACAGCCATATGAGTTTGTCCATACTTTATCGGATACCCATTTGTACAATAATTCAATTGCGGCAGCTATACTCCAATTGATGCGTAAGCCGCTTGAACTTCCCAGAGTTGTTTTACCGGATATCACTAACCTTTCACTTGATACTGTGAAAAAACTTGAGCCAGAAGATTTCAAACTTGTGGACTATACTTATCATCCGGCTATTCAAGTCGTGGTGGGGGTATAGTCTTTTTTATAATGAAGAAGAAATTTGTTACCAAAAAATTTACCAAAAACCAGGAGTATAAAAAGGTATTAGCCGTGATTGAAAAAGAGGGCAAGTGCCCCTTTTGCACGGAAAATTTTAAGTATCATAAGCACCCAGTTTTAAAAAAAGACGGTGATTGGATTATTACTCAAATCAGCTGGCCCTATAAAAATACTTCTTATCATTTTATTTTGATTTCTAGGCGTCACAAAGAACAATTCGGTCAATTAAGGAACGCGGACATGATCGCCATGTCTAAACTGGTCAAGTGGGCCATTAGAAAGTTCAATATTAGAGGAGGCGCTATCACTTTGCGGTTTGGCGATCCCGCTCTTACGGGAGCGACCGTGCGACATCTCCATGCTCACCTTATTGTACCCTTGAAATCCAAAACGGTTCTATTTCCCGTCGGATAAAAAAGCCGCGTCAGCGACGGGGCTTTTATTTTACCAAAATTATTTTTACGTCTTTGGCTTTAAGGATGGTTTGACCATCTAAAACTGCATGACCGCTTTTAAAATAACAATTCTTAATTCCCGAATAGGCAATTAGTTTTGCGCAAACCGGACACGGGAAAACCGTAGTATAGATACTAGTACCCTCAAGTGCTATTCCCTTTTTGGCTGCCTCAGCAATAATCGCCTGTTCACAATGCAGCGTAGTCTGCAGCTCTGACTGTGTGCCCGCCGAAATGTAATCGCGCGGATCTCCCAGGGCATAGCTCATTAGCTCCGAGGGAACTGCCGAGTTGAAAACCGACATTATCATCCGCCGTTCCTTTACTAGGATGGCTCCCACCTGACGCCACCAATCAGGACTTCTCTCGCTTTCAGTTTCAGCGAGATGCATGACTTCTCGATCAAATTCAGCGGTTGATATTTCACAATCGTACTCGACGGGATTTAGGGCGGCGATTTTAGCTCGATCCCAAGCTAAGAATGAATTCAGATATTTAATTTCTCTCCCCGGCAGAAAAAGCGAATTGAACTCTCGAGTGGTGCTATCATTTGAAGAAAATATTTCAACGCCATCTGGCAGATCGTTTCTGAATTTTTCCCCATCAAGAATAATATGTATTTTTAAACCCTTTATTCCCAGTAGCATCGCCCGAATAGCGTCCGGTGAAATAGCCCGAATTTCATAGCGATAGCAATCTAGTTTTCTGGCAACTTCTTCGCCTAAAAGATAGACTTCTGATCCTATAAAGCTGTAAAGAAGATTTAGATATCCCTGATGAATTACTGGGACATAAAGAATTAAAATTCTTTTCATGGTTGAGATGCTCCTTGCGTTCCCTGATGAAGGAATTCATCCCAATGTTTCTTAAGAACATCCTGGATAATTTTTGTAGTTGAAATATCAGTGGCTTGGGGTGGCAATACCACTAATGATCCACAAAACTTTTTGATTTCCAGTCTCTGCTCTTCCGAATAACTATCTTCGACAGCTACGAATATTTCAGGTTTTATAAATCTAAGTAAACCACAATGCCATCGTCCATTACTATCCACGTCACTGATATCGGTTATTAAGTCAACGCATCCCTGATAACTTAGCATTTCCATCCGCTGTTCTTGAGGAATCAAGGGGCGAGTCTCCAGTTTGTAACGCTTTATAGCTACGTCACTGTCTACACCAACTACAAGAACATCACCGTAACTTTTTGCCATAACCAGATATCTAACATGCCCGGGGTGTAATAAATCCCATGATCCAATAGTTAAGATTATCTTTTTTCCCAAGACGCGATAGGCCTCAACGAAACGGGATAACGTGTTGTAATCTAGTATAACCTTTGAGGTGTAATGACCAAATACTACATCCCTACCGTTTATGTCCATATTTTCCCCGTGTTAAAGAACTAATAAATAGTCATCATGACTAATTTTAGTTAGCATACATATTTAATCAACGCAAGTTTACTTTATTTCAATTCCCATTGACTGGGCGGTTCCTTCCACGATCTTCATGGCGGCCTCCACATCATTGGCGTTAAGATCTACCATTTTAGTTTCAGCAATCTTACGTACCTGATCTTTGCTGACTCTGCCCACTTTGTTTTTATTTGGTTCACCCGAGCCTTTTTCAATCCCGGCGGCTTTTCTAAGTAAGTAGGCGGCCGGGGGTGTTTTTAATACAAAAGTAAAACTCCGATCTTCGTAAATAGTGATTTCAACGGGAGTAACCTCGCCCATTTTTTCTTTGGTGGCGTCGTTAAACTGTCTGACAAAGTCAGAGATATTTAAACCATGGGGACCTAAAGCGGTACCGACGGGAGGAGCGGGCGTTGCCTTACCGCCCTCAATCTGGAGCTTGATAATTGTTTTTATTTTCTTAGCCATAAGCGTAATGCAAATCTACAAATGACATTCGAATGCTACGAATAATTGCTTATCACTCTTTTGGGCGCCAGAAATCTTTGCCGAAAGTTTACTATTATTCCAAGTTTTTTCTTTGCCGAAGCCAGATAGCGTTTCATTTGAAAGTAGTCATCCTTTGTTATTACAGTTTTAGCCTTAATATCTAGAATAACAGAATTTTCTATAAGAAAATCTACAATATTTCTTCGTTTGGCCTCGCCATTAAAACTTATAGCTAACTCGAATTCTCTTTCATATTCTATATTGTTTTCTTTAAATATCTTTTCTATCGCGTCAGCATATTGTCTCTCGTTCCTAAACCGCCCTAGTTCATTATGAACTTGAAAGCATAACCCGCATAATTTATAGGAGAGTTCTTTAAATAAAACTTTATTTGTGGCATTCGTGTGCATTTGTAGATTAGCATTACGCTATATCTTCTTCACCTGCAAGAAATCCAACTCCACCGGAGTCTCCCGACCGAACATGGTAACGAGCACCTTGATTCGACCGCGTTCTTCATCTACTTCGGAAACGCGGCCATCAAAATCTTTAAATGGGCCATCGGTAATCTTAACATTATCACCTACCACCACGTCAAATTTATACTTCGGCTCATCCACACCCATGCGTTTCATCAAAATATCTACCTCATCCGGAGAAAGCGACGTGGGAATGACGCCCGCGCCAATGAAACCGGTCACGTTAGGAGTGTTACGCACGATGTACCATGAATCATCAGTGACAATCATTTCCACCAGCACATAACCCGGATAGATTTTTTCCTCTATGACCTCTCTTTTGCCACTTTTCATCTTGATCTTTTTTTCCTTTGGCACCAGCACGTTAAAAATCTTGTCCTCATAGCCAAGCGACTCAATGCGTTGCTTGAGATTACGGGCCACGTTGTCTTCGTAGCCGGAATAGGTGTGGAGGGCATACCAATGACGTTGTCCGGATGAGATTTGCTTGGGCAAAGATGACCAATGACTAAGGACAATGACTAAGGGCTAAAGCTTTAGACCTTAGACTTTCGACTTTAGTCTATTTTATTTCAATAATATTCTATTCAATATAAATCCAAACACGGCGTCCCAGGTTCCCAGGAATACTGCCACGGCCAAACTCATCCCAATGACGATAGCCGCATACTGCAAAGTCTGACGCGGTGTGGGCCAGCTGACCCGAGAAAGCTCAACCTGGACGTCCTTTAAAAAAAGTATTAATTTATTCATAAAATTAACTTTTGTTCCATTTTAAAACCCCCTGGGGGGCCATATTTCAATTGTCAGTATACCCCCTAAAAACCGGAAGTCAATAACTAGACATCTAAATTCTTAACATTTTTGGCGTGGGTTTGGATAAACTTCTTGCGGGGCAAAACATCGGAACCCATCAAAATATCAAAAATCTTATCGGCCTCTTCGGCATCGGCCATGGTTACTTTGAGCAAAACCCTGTTTTTAGGATCCATAGTTGTTTCCCGTAATTCCGAGGCATTCATCTCACCCAAACCCTTATAACGCTGTATATCAATACCTGTAAGCTTAGTTTCGCTACCAACGATGGGGACTCCATCACCAGCAGCTTCAATTTTTGTCACTTCCCATTCAGTTTTTTGAGTGGGCGTTTTTTCTTTTGCTAATTCTTTTTGAACCTTAGCTGATTTAATTTGATTTAAAACCTTTTCTTTCTCATTATCATTGTAGGCATAATGGATGGTTTTGCCAGCCTGGATCTTGTAAAGCGGTGGCTGGGCAATATAAATATGACCGTTTTCGATAAGTTGGGGGAAGTAGCGAAAAAATAGAGTGAGAAGCAAGGTGCGAATATGCGCACCATCGGTGTTGTGACTAAGTAATCCTCCAGCGCCGGCCACAAAGTTCTCATCTACCTTTACAGCAAGATCGTACACGTATGGGTGTTCCGGCCTGATTTTTTTGATAGAGGTGATTGGTAAAAGGATTCCTTGACCTATTTCTACCTCTGGATAAGATTTCCGGTTCTTTTTGCATATTCTAAGGTATTTTTTAAGCTTACCCGCATTTTTATGGTTATACCAAACATTTTTTAATTTTCTTAGCTGACTTACACTGCCCACAGTAACAATGTAACCAGGTCTGGCACTTGAAATCATTACGCCGTCCTTGCGAAAATGATCTTTGCTAAGGCGAGAGGTGATGCCGGGGAAAATACCGATTTGTCGAAATAATATGACTGTATCTTCTGCTAGTTCTTTAGAGACTGTGGTAAACGAGAGTCTGCTGGTATAGCCGCGGCTGTATTTTTTTACAACAATTGCCCCGTTGCTTTCAAGGTAACCCCGTAAGAAAGCTTCTTTTATTTCTTTTTTCGAACTTAGTATTTCTGGCGGCACGAATTTTTCATATGACTTCTTCCCTAATAGATTTAGCGATTTTAATATTAATGAGAACTCATGGGAGTGAAAAGTAAGCTGATCAGAACCACCGTTTCTTTGATCAATAAAGGAATTACAAGCAAACATCTCTTTGATTATTTTTCCTAATTTTGGTAAATAAGGTTTTTTATTCTTGCCAAAAGAAAGAGAAAATCGGTTTGGGTTTTTCCTTTGGGGCGTCCAGCAACCGTCACCAATATACCAACCCAAAAGATAAGCCAAGTCTTCGTCTAAGGGAAATAGAGTTTTTATTTTTTTTGTGTGATTTCCAAAATAAAGCTCTGCCCCCTGAGGGAATTTATCCCCCCAGTCCTTAACTGGTATAAAAACCGAGGCTTTTCTCAGGGCCGACTCCGGCGCTAGATTGATTTTTGAAAGATATTTCTTTAAAAAGCCATATCTGGGCATCACATTGTCAATTTTTGATTCCCATTGCTGCATGACGGCGTAATAAAGCCCGATAGATTCGCCCATTATCCGTCTTGAAATACCAGCACCCTCACGTGCTTGCTGGATGTCTTGCCATTGATTTGAGGGCAAATCTATCCAGGCAGTGTCGGGAACCTTGTAATTAGCCACCCGGGTAGCTGGCGAAATTTTAATACTTGTCGAATCTAATTCTCTAACCAAAGGACTGATGTCAATGATCACATCTTTCTCTAAAGACGCCAGAGCCTTAGGACTAACTAGATAATCACCAATTTTAAGTTTAAAGGTCGGCAGGGTTATAAATTCTCCATTTCTGTGAACGAAAATGCTATGGTCAGCAGTTACCTTCATTCTGTAACCGTACCTGGTTCTTACTTCATATATTTTTTTTCGCATCGGATGACGGATAGTTTTTTCTATGTCTCTTAAACCGAATGTTTTATTTTGTAAGTCGCAGGCAAGGATTTGATAATTTTTGGTATCATCACATTCTTTCTCCACAAAGGCCCCCATTTTTATTTTTCGAAGCAACCCCAGTCGCTTATCAAATATTAAAATTGGAGTGTCATAGGTGACACTGTCAGCATCAGTCATGATGATGATTTTATGATAGCGGAGTTTCGCCAGGTCGAATTCCTCGGCGATGGCCGTGCCCATAGCGATAATAAGAGCTCTGATTTCTTGGGAGGCAAGCATTTTATCAATACGAGCCTTCTCGACGTTAAGAATTTTCCCTCTTAATGGGAGGATTGCTTGGGTTCTGCGATCGCGGCCCATTTTTGATGAGCCGCCGGCTGATTCGCCTTCGCAAATGAATAGTTCCGATTCGGCGGGGTCTTTTGAGGAGCAGTCGGCCAGTTTTCCAGGCAAAGTAAAACCCTCTAAAGCACCCTTACGAATAACTGTTTCTCGAGCGGCTTTGGCGGCCACACGTGCTTTGGCGGCCAGGATAATCTTACCCATGATCTCGCGGGCGTCGCTGGGGTTGCGCTCCAGCCAGTCGGGCAATTCCAGGTTAATGACTGACTCCACGGCAGTGCGGGCTTCGGTGCTGCCGAGCTTAGCTTTGGTCTGGCCCTCAAACTGGGCCTCGCGCAGCTTGACCGACACGATCACGGTCAAGCTTTCCCGGATATCTTCACCGGTCAGGTTCTCATCTTTTTCTTTGAGATAGCCGTTCTTGCGCGCGTAGTCATTGAAGGTGCGGGTAATAGCAGAGCGGAAACCGGTCAAATGCATCCCGCCCTCGGTGGTGTGGACGTTATTGGCAAAGCTCAACTCCCGTCCCTGCAGGTAGTCGGTGTACTGAAAAGCCGTTTCCACAAAAATTTCCTCTTGTTCTTTACCAATGTAAAAAATATTAGCATGGCTGGGCTGGGCGTGGCGGTTGAGGAAGTTGACGTAGGAGACAATGCCGCCTTCAAAATAGAAAGTGTGGCTAGGGTAGTTAGTGACCTCTTTGC
>CAYIXQ010000018.1:0-12390 GCA_964367475.1 uncultured Candidatus Saccharibacteria bacterium
TCCTTCTCGACGGAGTCGCGGTACTGCTTGGGCTCTTCACCCGTGAGCAGCCACTTTTCCATCGTGGCGACGCGGTCGGCCAGCGGGACCTTGAAGTCCATGACCGCCGCCGCGATGGCCGCGAGCGGGCGGGACGACTCGGCCGTTGCCGAACTCTCGTCCCACGGGTTGTCCCGAGTGGGGAGAGGCTTCGGGCCGGAGTAGCCACCGCGCGCGAACTTGTCGGCGGTGGCAACTATGTTGATCCGATCCATCGCGGACTCAAGGCTTTCACCTTTCGCCCGGAGGTTGAAGATCGCCATGGAGCCGACCGCGTCGAGATCAGCGCGCACCGTCGCGAGGGTGGAACCCTCGATCGGAAGCTCGGCGGTCAACGCGTCTTCGATGGCCGCGCGGCTGGCGTCGCCGCCCGAGTGCTGCGGGTCGAGGTTGAAGGTGCAGCGCTTAGAGAGCGCGGGCACAGTGACCTCGATTCCGTAGACGGGAACCGATATCCGTCCGGTGCCGCCACAGTCGCGGCAAGTTTCGCCATCCAGCTGTCCGCTGGAGTGAGAACAGACGCCGCAGTATGTGGTAAAAACTTTCTCGTTGGCCTCCGCCGCGGCCGGAGTCAGTCGTGGGTCAAGCGTCGCAAATCGGTACATACTTTCTTTCCCTTTCTTATTTTTTTGTTTGTTATTGAAAAAGAACCTCACCTGAAGGCACTAATTTAATGCCTTCGGGTGAACTCCTTAGCACAGATCTCTGCAGCTGCCCCTTCGGACACGTACTCGCGGACGTGCCTCGATATGAGAAGGGGAAGGAAAGTAAGTATTGACTCACATTGAATGGCAGCATCGGGTCTACCCGTTACAGCTGGGATTCACCCCATCTGGGTTTCAGTCCCTAGCGCCACTCTTGGTATTGTCAGGTCACTCACCTTCCTCCCCCACCAAAATTTTCTGAAACAGAAAGCTTTGGTAGAGGCGTCACGAAAAGCGTGACGCGGAAAAGAACAATATGCAGGTTGGTACTCGCCTGTTGTAGCCGATTTTTCCCCTCGTCAGTCAAGGACGGATCACGGCATCAGGCTTTCCCTATCGGACTAGCTCTCACTAGTCCTTTGACATGAGCCATCCATGTCGAGGGTTAGTGTACCTGCGGACACAAACCCCCCAAAAAGACTTTATAAGTGCAAAGGTGGAGTAGTTAAGGTCAAACCTACTCCGTGACAGATTGCGCCAGGGTGACCCCTGGCTCCAACCACCCATTTGCGTAGGGTTCTGTCTTTTGACCACAACCAGTGTCCTTTTGGGACGGCCGGTTGCCCGCCTTATCCGCCTTGAGCTTATTGCGATTCACCCTGGCCGGGGTTTCACGCATGAGAGGGGCTTGATTCCTCTCTTCCCCTGAAGGGGCCTGGCCCGACGCTCAAGACTTTCTCCCAACTTTGCCTTCACAAATCATTGTGTGATTTGTTGACAGCACGTTGTTGGTAATGGGAGAGGCATTCGCTAACCGTCTTGCGAACGGTTGGCTTAGCCACCAACTTTCCGATCCAATCCGGTGTCGGCACACTATCCACCTTGCGGCGAATAATCCGTCAGGGTGTCACCCCCTGGGACCGGTGAATCGTCTAACTTTTGCAGCGCTGCCAAGCGCCGCAAACCGCTATGCGTTTCGGGCCTCGGGCTTGGTGAAAGCCCTCCCTCGACACATAACTGTGGAGATTTGGGCTTACACCCCGCCTCGGTCGTGCTTGCCGAAACGTATCATCCCTTGCGGGACTATCGCGCTCTCCAGGGCGAAAATTAGGCGCACTGCTGGTGCCGAATTTTCGCCCCGTGAACTCGTGATTGATTTTTTATATATTTTTAAAGATTCCCCCTTCCACGATTATCAATTAGATAACCCTGGAAGGGTGTCGAGATTTGATCTCACTCGACAGTTGATAAAAACTTATCACCATGGCCGTTAACACAACGGCCCTTAAAAATCGAATCCAGTCCAGGAGAGAAGGTCGTTCCCATGGCATGCCGAGAACTTAGATCAGGTAACCGCTCTTCGCAGAGGGTCTGATCTTAACCTTTCCCTGATCCTAACCAGGCGACATGATCGTCTGGTCAGTTAGCCCTTGCGGGACTAATCAGGCGTATCTCGGGATCAAAGGTCCCAAGTCTCGACTAACACTACTCTCCTCTTGGACAATCCCCTTTATCCAAGGCAAGGATTTCACGCTAGCTGGGGTCCTGGACTGGACGAACTAAATTCTAAATTATTTACAGGTACATCCGAAATCACTTATCGGCGATCTCGGATGTCCCTACAAAGTAAAGGGACATCACATCCCACAACTAACCCTAGAACTTGCTCCCAGCGGAGCAGGCTGTGGGATTTTGTTAATGTGAGCTGACAATTGCCAGGAAGATTTATGTATTTACTCCTGACGACCGGTTAGCCGTTAAGATTCTGGGCTTATTTGTAAAATGCCAAATTTGGCTAGCAAATCGGCCCTGGAGAGCCAATTTAGCTGTATTTAGCCCAGATTTAACGTGCTCCCCAGTAATGTATAACTATTTGTGATCCGGTCAGGGGAATTATAGACCAGATCGGGGTTGTCATAATTTCAGCTTACCCAGGCAGTATACTCCCGTTGATTTAACTTGTCAAGAGGTAATGACAAAAGTCTAGAAAGTATATGGATTATTTAATATTTTAAGCACTATTCTTATTAGTACTTTGTCAGTACATAGTGACACTAATAAGTTAGATGAAAAACGAAGACACCCTGATCGGGTATCAAAAATGTAGAAAAACCTATAAAAAAAAGAGCTTTTTTGCTCTGGAGAGCCGAGATGTTACCGTCCCGACTCCCCAGAGTTTTGATCCCGCCAAGGTCAATTGTGACATCGGCCGGCGAAAACATTGGAGTTTTTCAGACCGCAGGGGTTTTAGGACCCCCATGGCCCATTTTACTTACCAGGAACTCATTCTTACTCCTTTCAGAATCGGTCTAACCCACCCTACGGAGTGCGCCCCGGCAAGGTTTTTGGCCCACCGGGGCTAACACCCCGGCGGGTCTACCAACCCCCCATCGGGCACCTCCTCGGGTTAGGATTAGACCTTATTACCATTATACGCCTAAGACAAAAAATGTCAACGCTTGCTGACATTTCTTATGAATCCCGAGAAATATGGGTACCGTCTTGGGTACCCTCTAAAGAGTATCCCAGATAAAGTAGAATATGCCTCTTGCAGTATCGGCTATTTCTTTGCTCTCAATGATAACACTGATTGGTTTTACCTTATAGGTTGAAATGGCTACTTTGTTATCGTAAATAGTGATATCCGCCGAAATCGGAAGTTTTTCAAAACTAATATATTTTGCTTCACGCAGTTTACTGGGGTCATTAGCATTATCAATCGGTCCAGCACCCCGCGTATAGATTGTGTAGCCTTTTATACCTTTAGCCACTCGGCGCAAGGAGTAGTCACTTTCATGTTTGGGAAACATGCCAAAAAGTTTATCCAAATTAATAATCGATTCTATTTTTTTAATTTTGACTTTTAAGAAGTCCTCGAGCAGAGCTTCGACCGCTTCCATCCCCTCAAAAAATCTAACTTTTGGTTTTTCGCCGGTGCTGCTAAATAGCTCGGCTAACTTGGGTAAAATCCGTTGAACTTCGGCCTTTTTGAAACCAAGTTCCTTCTCAAAGGTATTAAGCAGACTGGTTAATCTCTCCGGTGATTCGGCGGTATACAAAGTTTTTTTGCCTTTTTCTACTTCACTCATTAAACCTCGCTTTTTCAGAGACTCGATTTGGACATAGGTTGTCGGGCGGTTAATTCCCGCTTTTTTGGCAATATTTTGAACGGTATCCGTACCCAATTCGAGGGCGGCTAAGTATATTTTGGCTTCTTTCTCGGATAGACCCAGGGTTTTGAGTTCTTTTTCGTACATTTAATGAATTGTAGCAAAAATAATTGAAAGATGTCAACAATACGGCTTGACATGTGTATTACTACTGTATTACAGTGAAAATATGAGAACTATCCTTAATTTATCATTGCCGCCCAAAATAGCCATTTCAGTCAAAAAGCGAGCCAAACAGCATGGTTTTAGTTCGGTTAGTGAATATATCCGCTTTTTACTGGAAATGGATACCGATTTGATTAGTGTCGAGGATATTTTAAAAATGGGAAGAAAAGCCGAGCGGGAATATAGGAGCGGAAAAATCAAACAGTTAAATTCGTTAGCTGATTTGCTTTAACTGTGATCGTCGGAAAGATTTTATACGGATCTCAATTCATAGAGCAGTTTCAAAAATTGCCAAAAACAATCAGAAAGTTAGCGGTAAAAAAAGAGGTGATATTTAAAAATAACCCTTTGCACCCTTCCTTGCGTTTGCATGGGTTAAAGGGTAAATTAAAGGGCTACTATTCAATCTCCATCACTCTGAATTATCGTATTTTTTTTAAGCGAAAAAATAATGGAGATATTATTTTTGTTACTGTCGGTACGCATGATATTTATTATTATTGGTAAGTTATGAAATTAGAATTAATTTTGGAACAAACTCAAGTTAATCTTTCCTTATTAAATGACGGCAAGATCATTGCCTCGGAAATCTTTTCGTACTATCATGATTTAGACGATAAGTTAATAACCCGGCTTGACAGGCTTTTAAAAAGGAATAAGATTGACGTATCCTCTTTAAAGAGCTACAAAATACTTGGTGGTTTGGGGTCCGAGGCCACTTCCCACAAGATCGCCGAGGCTTTTATTGCCGGCTTGAAAGTATAATTCAACCACTTAAGTTCCTGTTTACGGCGGGGATTGGAGTGGATGAATTATGTCCTGACGGGCAACCGGAAGGGTCGCCTGACATGATGGATGATTGTCAGGTTTAAGAAATTACACGAGGTGTTGTTTATCTCGCAAAACTAGCGATCCGGTTTAATATACCCCACGAAGTGGGGTTGGGTGTTTTTGTTGTCCATGAGAAAAATATTCTCAAAATATACGCCCGATTCGGTCGAAGCGCCGAACCTGGTTCAGGTTCAACTTGACTCCTACAAGTGGTTTTTAGAGGTGGGACTAAAAGAACTGTTTAATGACATCTCGCCGATTGAAGACTGGACAAGCAAGAACCTGGAACTCCGTTTTCTGGACTTTAAATTGGAGGGGCCGAAGTATTCGGAAACTGTTTCCCGCGACAAGAACATCACTTATGAAGCGCCCTTGAGGGTAAACATCGCCCTGAAGAATAAACACACAGGTAAAATTGAGGAACAGGAAGTTTACCTGGCTGACTTTCCTTTAATGACCCCCCGCGGCACCTTCATTATTAATGGCGTTGAGCGGGTGGTCATTTCCCAGCTTATTCGCAGCCCCGGTGTATTTTTCACTTTATCCAAGTCTAGCCGCTATAAGCGGCTTTTTGGGGCCAAAATTATCCCCTCACGCGGCGCTTGGCTGGAATTTGAGACTGAATCCAGCGGTGTCATCTCGGTCCGCATTGACCGCAAGAGAAAAATTCCGGCCACCTCCGTTTTGCGTGCCTTTGGTATCGGCAAAGATGAGGAAATTCAAAAACTATTCAAAGACGTAGATACCGACCCCAACATGCAATACATGGTTTCGACCCTGGTCCAAGATGCCTCCTCTTCAGAAGAAGAGGGCTTGATTGAAATGTACAAGCGCATCCGCCCCGGCGACCCGGCCGCCATCGATAACGCCCGCCAGATGATCAACAATATGTTTTTCAATTTCTCCAGATATGATCTGTCTCGCGTGGGTCGTCATAGAATGAATACAAGATTTCAGAAAGACTATCCGCTTGATGAGAAAAATCGCACCCTTAAGGTAGAAGACATCACTGATGTTATTAGAGAGATTATTCGTTTAAATAATACGGTCGGGGCGGAATCGGATAATATCGACCATCTGGGCAATCGGCGAGTTAAAACTCTGGGTGAATTACTACAGGATAAATTGAGATTGGCGTTCACAAAAATGGAACGCATCATTAAGGACCGGATGAGCACGCAGGATATTGATACGGCCATGCCCGCCCAGCTAATTAATCCCCGACCGTTTGTGGCGGCCTTAAAGGAATTCTTTGCCTCTGGCCAGCTGTCTCAGTTCATGGACCAAGTTAACCCATTGGCCGAGCTTGAGCACAAGCGCCGACTTTCCGCTCTTGGTCCGGGGGGCCTTACCCGTGAGCGAGCCAGCTTTGAAGTGCGTGACGTTCACCCGTCCCACTATGGAAGAATTTGTCCGATTCAAACCCCGGAAGGTCCCAACATCGGTTTGGTGGGCCATCTCTCGCTTTACTCAAAAGTTTCGCCTTTAGGATTTATTCTCACCCCTTATCGCAAGGTAGAAAAAGGAATTATTACTGATAAAATCGAATACTTCGATGCCACGGAAGAAGAGCGGTTTATCATTGCTTCCGCGGCTGTCAGGACTGATGATAAGGGTAGGTTTTTGGATGAGAAAATTCATTCACGCATCTATGGCGAGCCAGGATTGGTTAGTCCGTCTGAAGTTGAATATATCGATGTCTCGCCAAAACAACCGATCTCCGTGGCCACGGCCTTAATTCCCTTTTTGGAAAATGATGACGCTAATCGGGCTTTGATGGGTTCAAACATGCAACGCCAGGCCGTGCCTATCATTCAGCATGAAGCCCCCATTGTCGGCACCGGCTTGGAAGAAAAAGTGGCGCGTGATTCAGGTATGCTTGTCACTGCCGATGAAGACGGTGCCATTGAAAAGCTGGATAGCTCCCACATTATTCTCAAGAAAAACAAGGATGATAAAGAAATTGAGTACAGTTTGCTGAAATTCCGCAAATCAAACCAGGCCACGGCTATTAATCAAAAACCGATCGTTAAGCTTGGTCAGAAAGTAAAGAAGGGCGAGGTGTTAGCCGATGGCCCGGCCACCAGCCACGGCGAGTTAGCCCTTGGCCGCAACCTAGTAGTAGCTTTTATGTCATTTGAGGGTGCCAATTTTGAGGATGCCGTGGTTTTATCGGAAAGATTGGTAAAAAAGGATCTTTTTACCTCTATTCACATCGAAGATTATTCCATTGATGTGCGCGAAACCAAGCTTGGTCCGGAAATCACTACTTATGACATCCCCAATCGTTCGGAAGAAAAATTGAAAGACTTGGACCCTGACGGCATAGTTCGCATCGGAGCCGAAGTTAGATCGCAGGATATTTTGGTGGGTAAGATTACTCCCAAGGGTGAAAGCGACCTGACGGCCGAGGAGCGTTTGCTTCGTGCTATCTTTGGAGAAAAGTCACGTGATGTTAAAGATACCTCGCTGACGTTAGATTATGGTAAGAGCGGTCGTGTGGTCGGTGTCAAAATTTTCTCGCGCGACCAGGGAGATAAATTGCCAGCTGGCGTAATTAAAACAATTCAGGTTTCGGTGGCCCAAATGAGAAAAGTGCAGGTCGGCGATAAGCTGGCCGGACGGCATGGGAACAAGGGAGTAATTTCCACGATTCTACCTGAAGAAGACATGCCATTTTTGCCAGACGGTCAGCCGGTGGATATGATCTTAAGTCCGTTAGGTATTCTCTCCCGTATGAATATTGGTCAGGTGCTGGAAACGCACTTGGGTTGGGCCGCGTCCAAGCTCGGTTATCAGGCAGCCGTTCCATCATTGGCTGGACCCACGGAAAAAGTCATTAAGAATGAATTGCGTAAAGCTGGATTGCCCGAAGATGGCAAAATCTTTATCTATGATGGACGCACCGGTAAAAAATTTGAACAAAAAACCACTGTGGGTGTGATTTACTTTATGAAATTGATGCACATGGTTGAAGATAAGATTCATATGCGCTCGATCGGCCCGTATTCCTTGATCACCCAGCAGCCATTGGGCGGTAAGGCCCAATTTGGCGGTCAGCGTTTTGGCGAAATGGAAGTGTGGGCCTTGGAAGGTTATGGCGCTGCCCATACTTTGCAAGAGATGTTGACTATTAAATCGGATGATGTTCAGGGTAGAGCCAAGACGTACGAAGCGATCGTTAATGGTGAGGAAATAAAAGCCCCCCACCTGCCTGAATCTTTTAAGGTTTTGCTTTCGGAAATTAAGGGCCTAGGGTTAAATATTGAGTTAGTAGAAAAATAAGTAAGCGTTAATTCACGAATAGCGCTAATTTACAAATAAATTAATTCGTAGATTCGCATTATTGATAGATTAGCGTTTGTGTAAGCAATGGATTTCGCCGCCTTAAAATTAAAAATAGCTTCGCCGGATGAGATTTTAGATTGGTCGTACGGGGAGGTTACCAAACCGGAAACTATTAACTACCGCACCCAGAAACCGGAAAAAGAAGGGCTCTTTTCCGAATCTATTTTCGGGCCGACAAAAGACTGGGAATGTTATTGCGGGAAATACCGCCGGATTCGCTATAAGGGCATCATTTGTGACCGTTGCGGCGTCGAAGTCACTCGTTCGATCGTTCGACGCGAACGCATGGGCCATATTAAACTATCCAGTCCCGTAGCCCATATTTGGTTCTTGCGCGGTGTGCCGTCCCGGATCGCTTCCCTTCTCGACGTTTCTTTGCCTGACCTGGAAAGAGTGATATACTTTGCGGCTTACGTGGTCATGTCGGTCAATGAAGATTTGAAAGTGGAAGCTATGAAAAAGATGGAATCGGAACTTCGCTCGATTTTCAAAAATATCCCCACCGAGACGGAAAGGGAGAAAATAAAAAATCAGCTGGAAAGAGAGAAAGAGAACTTAAGAAATATAAGAAAACACCAGATTCTTTCCGAATTGGATTATAGAGATCTTTCGCTTAAATATGGCGAAGTATTTGAAGCCGGTATTGGCGCCGAAGCCATCAGACATTTGCTCGAAGCAATGAACTTAGAGGAGGATATTAGAAAAGGCGAGGATGATCTGCAAGACACTGACAACCCGATAAACCAGAAGAAAATATTGCGCCGTCTCAAAATGCTCAAGGGCATGCATCGGGCTGGCATTCGTCCGGAATGGACGATTATGACAGTCTTGCCCATCATTCCTCCCCTCTTGCGTCCCATGGTCCAGCTTGATGGCGGCCGTTTTGCCACCTCTGACTTAAACGACCTTTATCGCCGGGTAATCAATCGGAATAATCGCCTCAAGCATCTTATCGAGTTACGGGCGCCCGAAGTTATCACCAAAAATGAAAAAAGAATGCTTCAAGAAGCGGTCGATGCTTTGATTGATAATGGCATGCGTCGAGGTCAGACTTTGGTTTCTGCTTCCACTGGTCAGAAACGCGCCCTTAAATCTTTGGCCGATATGTTAAAAGGAAAGCAAGGCCGCTTTAGACAAAATCTGCTAGGTAAGCGCGTTGATTATTCTGGTCGTAGCGTGATCGTGATCGGTCCGGAATTGAAGTTGGATGAATGCGGTCTGCCTAAATACATGGCCCTGGAATTGTTCAAACCATTCGTGGTCAACTATTTGATGAAAAATGGCTTTGCTCACAACATTCGCACCGCCAGTCATCTTATTGACCAGGAAGGCCCGGAAGTGTGGGAAGCGCTTGAATTCTCCATCAAAGATAAGTTAGTGCTGCTTAATCGCGCGCCGACTCTTCACCGTCTTTCCGTTCAGGCATTCAAGCCAGTGCTGATCGAAGGCAAGGCTATTAAGATCCCTGCTCTGCCGACCAGCGCTTTCAACGCCGACTTTGACGGCGACCAGATGGCCGTTCACTTGCCGCTCACTGTGGAGGCACAAAAGGAAGCTCATGAATTGATGCTTTCAACCCATGGAATACTGAAACCGTCCACGGGTGAGCCAGTGGCTATCCCTACCAGAGATATTGCTTTGGGCTGTTTCTATTTAACCAGCCTGGACAACGGCGCTTTGGGTGAGGGCAAGGTGTTTTCTTCTGAATCGGAAGCTCTCTTGGCTCATGACTATGAACTGGTAAATCTTCGCGCCAAAATCAAAGTGAAATTATCTAAGGATGTAAAAGATTCCGACACCCGCTTCATCGAAACCTCGGTTGGCCGAATCATATTCAACACCGCCCTGCCTGAAGATTATTTCTTTATCAACAACACCTTCGACCGCATTGACCTGCGCAACCTAGAGGCGGAAATTTTTGACCACTACAGCGAGGAGAGAACAGTTCAGTTTTTAGATAAAATCAAAGAATTTGGCTTTCATTACTCTACCGTTTCCGGTCTATCTTTAGGTATGGAGGATTTAAGAATTCCCGAGGAGAAAAAACAGATTCTAACGGACGCGGAAAAAGTTATCGAAGAAAATCAGTCATTGTATGAGCAGGGTTTATTGACCGAATATGAGCGGAAGTCTAAGGCCATTGAGGTTTGGACAATCACCAAGTCCAAATTGGAAAAGCTGCTTAAAAATAAATTTCAGGGCAATGATTCGGTTTACCTGATAGTAGAATCTAAGGCGCGTGGCAATTGGGGTACGGTCAATCAGTTAGTCGGTATGCGCGGACTGATGGTTAAACCCGACGGTGAACTGATCGAATTGCCGGTTAAAAGCTCGTTCAAAGAGGGCATTAATGTTTTGGAATATTTCATTTCTACGCACGGTGCCAGAAAAGGTTTAGTGGACACCGCTTTGCGTACCGCCGAAGCTGGCTACCTGACTCGCCGCTTGGTAGATGTAGCTCAAGATGTAGTGGTAAAAGTCGAAGATTGCAAGGATAAGGAGGGTTACATCATGCATACTGACGACGGCAAATTTACCGGTGAGACGATTGGCCGACGCCTACGTGGCCGTGTGATCATGGAAGACCTTAAGGACGCCGAGGGTAATGTAGTTAATAAGAAAGGTCAAATCATTGATAAGAAAGCCATGGCACTAATTGATAAAATTAATCCGTCCAAAGTTAAGATTAGATCGTTGGTGACCTGTAAGGCGATCGATGGCGTTTGTCGCGTGTGCTATGGTTGGGATTTGTCTAAAAACCAACTGGTGGAAATTGGTCAGGCCGTCGGGATTGTCACTGCTCAAGCCATTGGTGAGCCTGGTACCCAGTTAACTATGCGTACTTTCCACACTGGTGGTGTGGCTTCCGTTTCCGATATCACCATGGGTTTACCCCGTGTGGTGGAAATTTTTGAAGCCCGCACCCCGTCCGGTAAGGCTTTGATTTCTGAAATTGATGGCAGGGTCACTGCCGTCGAGGAAAAAGGCATGCAAACTTTAATTAAAATGACGTCAGATAAGGGTGAGGAGCGAGAATACCTAACTCTTCCCGGAGCGGCGCCTTGGGTCAGCGCTGGTGATTTGATCACGGTTGGCCAGCAACTCTCTGATGGTCATGTTGATTTGAAAGAATTATACCTGACTTCAGGTAATATTGCCGATGTGGCTCGCTATATTATTCGGGAAGTGCAGAGTGTTTACTTCTCCACTGGCGAAGGCATTAACGACAAGCATGTTGAATTAATCGCGCGCCAAATGTTTTCTCATGTCAGAGTAACCGCTGGCGGTGATACCGAGCTTTTGCCAGGAGATATCGTTGAGATGCGCACTATCCAGGAGGCTAATGAGGTGATTAAACAAACCGACGGCAAACCCGCTACCTTTGAACGCATGCTTTTAGGTATTACCAAGGTTTCATTAACTACCGAGAGTTTTTTGTCGGCTGCTTCCTTCCAGGAAACCGCCAAGATTCTGATTGATGCCGCGGTTTCGGGCAAAGAAGACAAGCTGCGCGGCCTTAAAGAAAATGTCATCATCGGCCGCCTAATACCGGCCGGAACGGGGTACCGCGAGATGGTTTTGGGGGAAGAAATGTCCGGGTAATAAAAAATGAGCTCATTTCAAAACCCTTTTCGTAACGAAATTCCTGATTTTTGAACGAGACAAGGAAGATAAGTAAAATGCCCGGAAACGTAGTAGTAACTACGGTGAGGACATTTTACGAAATCTGACGCAGTCACAGTCAGAAATCAGGAATTGCAGTAGAAATAGGGTTTTGAAATGAGCTCAATGAGAATTCGCCGCGCCACTAGGCGTGATTGGGAAGGAATTTTAAGATTAATACGGGAGTATCCGGATAAACTGATGCAAAACCACTTGCCGCGGGCCAGTAGATTTTTTGTGGTGGTGGAAAAAGACAAGATTGTCGGTTGCTGTGCTTTGGAAGTTTATTCCAAACGACTGGCCGAGATCAGAAGCCTGGCTGTGGCAAGAGAATTTCAGGGCAAAGGTATCGCTACCAGACTGATCGAACGCTGTTTAAAACTTGCTAAGCAAAAGGCTGTTTACGAGATCTTAAGCATCACTGGCGCCATTGCGCTTTTTGAAAAAAAAGGGTTTAAGGCCTTCAACAAGGAAAGGTTTGCCTTGCTCAAAGTTTTAGAATGAGGGAAAAGCTGAATAAGAAAAGTAAG
>CAYIXQ010000019.1:0-12189 GCA_964367475.1 uncultured Candidatus Saccharibacteria bacterium
CAGCCCCGAAGCAGAGCAAGCTCGCTACGGGGTAAAAATTCCGTTCGAGCTATTTCAAGAATACACCGCTACTGTTAACAATTACTTAGCGTGTTTATACCAAGCAAGGTATAATGTAGTTGATTTGATGGAAGGAGGTGGATTATGAAAGGATTACACATTATCGCTTTCATCTTAGTTATTATCGGCGCTTTAAATTGGGGATTAGTTGGCGCCTTTGATTACAATTTAGTTGATAGTTTACTTGGCATGGGAGGTGTATCAACCACTATTTATGTACTCGTGGGTTTGGCCGCATTATATGAATTATTTACCCACCCGAAGAACTGCCGTCTGTGCAAGCCGTCGATGTAGTGACTGTCAAAAAGAGTGTTACTGGTAACACTCTTTTTGATTACTTTAGGATTTACGCGCGCATAAGTCATATACCTGACTCTAATTTGCTTTTTGGGGAGTTTTTTAGTATTATCTATGATTATGTCCTATGCCGTAATTAAAACTGGGGGAAAGCAATATTTAGTCGTCGAGGGGGATAAGCTCTTAGTTGAAAAGGTTGGCCATAAAATAGGAGATGAGTTTGATCTTGAATCTGTTTTAATGATCGGAAATTCTTCGCCAGGAAATGCTAAAATCGGCACACCTGTTGTTTTGGGGGCTAAGGTCAGAGTAAGGGTCTTAGACCAGATAAAAGGGGATAAAAAAATAGTTTTTAAGTTTACTCATAAAACCCGTTATAAAAAGAAAAAGGGCCATCGTCAACTCTATACCAAAATAGAAATCCTCAAAATATCCACCTAAAACCGCCAAAGTTCATTCTATTTACCTCCTGTTTTTTAAAGCGTTCGCTAACGTCGTCTCATTCGCGTATTCAAGCGTAGATCCCGACGCCAGGCCATGAGCAAGACGAGAAACTTTAATAGCCAATGGTCTTAACTCTTCCTCAAGATATAATGCCGTAGTTTCACCTTGCATATTGGGATTGGTCGCGATAATAACTTCTATATTGCGGGTAAGCGTTTTTAATTTTTCAATTCTTGTCTTCAGCTCGGAAATTCTTAATTTCTCCGGCAGCATACCCAAAGCAGGGTTAATGCTTCCGCCCAGAACATGATAAACTCCTTTATAAATGCCAGTTTTTTCCATAGACTGAAGATCAGTTACTTTTTCCACGACGGCAATGCTTGTCTGATCTCGACGGTGACTAGCGCAAATTTCACAAAGTTCATTATCAGCAAAGTTAAAACACTGTTTACATAGCAAAGGACCGCTCTTGATGTCACTAATAGAGCGGGCCAGGCCATCTAATTCAGCCACCGGCCATTCAATCAGATCTAAAACCAGTCGGGCCGCTTGGCGCGGTCCGATGCCGGGCAATTTCGCGAGATATTCGGTTATTTTTTTGATTTTATTTGACATATATTAAACCCCAACCTAAAAATTCTTAGCCAGATTTCTAAATGATACCTGATCTTCGTCGAAATATAACTCTACCGAACCCGTTGGACCGTTGCGATGCTTAGCTATCAATATTTCGGCAATATTTTTTTTATCTGTCTCTCTTTTAACCCGATCTTCACGGTATATAAACATAACCAAATCAGCATCCTGTTCGAGGGAATTATGGATAAAAATATTATTAGCAATGAAATTATGATTTTGTTCTATGGTTGCGTCATATACTGCCTTTTCCCCAATTCTTTTAATAGATATGATTTGGTCCCAGTAGATGTCAGATTTCTGTAACTTAAAAAGCCATGGATCTTTAAGAAAGGCGGTTATTCGACCCAATCTAAAACGACTTACCCCATGCTTGAACAGCGTAGAACCACAGTATGCGGTTCCGAGTTTTCTGCTAAAATCTCGCCAACTCATACCCTGCTTGTCTTTGGTAACCCTAATTTTTTTCCAAATCTGGTTGGGGATAATATCAACATTAGGATTAGAAACTCCAGACCTTAAAAATGTTAATGCTTTACCTACCAAAACATTTTTTCTACCAAAAATTCCGACTTTGTCCAAAAATAGTAATTGGTTTTCACGACCCTGAACATATATATTGTAGTTAATACGATAACTACTTTTCCTTGACGTTCTAATAGTCGAAAGAATACCTAATCTCAAAAGTAAGACGTGTACTTCGTTAGCCAATTTTTTACTAGTAGTTGAGTAGTAAATAACGTAATTATTGGAGGTTCTATTGAAATAAAAATCACCATCAGTAGCCCAGAGATGTTTTAGAAATAAAGTTATTTTTGAATTGGGAAGAGAAAAAATAAAATTTGGGAATGTTTTTTCATAAGAGCGTTGACCATAAACGCCTAAATTTCTGAGCCAGTCAATCATCGGATTAAAACCACAAGTTTTTGCCGGTAGATATAAATGAAACCAGTTGTTTTGTTTTACCAGTCTAGGTCTTAAATCAAAGGTTTTCTTAGCGGCCGTTTCCACGGCTTCAAGACATAGACTATCGGCGCTAGTATAATGAATTGGCTGTCTATCAACATAACGGCCGTCTCCGATCAGATGAGCCAGCAGGATCAGTTTATTTTCATCATAATCCCTTGTTTTTTGGGGTTCAGGTATAAATCTAGGGGTAGCAATACACTGACCGATTTCGAGTTCATCCAACCTGGTCCAGCCATCAAGCGTATAAAAAGGATGATTTGCGCTCGCTTTTATTATCTTACCGGTGCGGAGTTTTAATTCGAATATTTCCTTTATACCATTGGGGAAGGCTCTGCTAAGTTTTGCTTTCTCAATTTTCAGCTGATTATTAATCGACCAGACATAAATTTTTTTGCCAGATTTGGCTAATTCCCTAAGATTGTAAGTTTTACCCGTATTTGCATCCACGATTTCCGTATCCCCGGTAACACAACCCGAATCTCTCAAATCAGATAATTTAGGCCTCTGATCCGGGCGGGACTCAGAATTGCGTGAAAGTTGGGATATGGCCAATACGGGAATATTTAATTCTCTGGCTAAACCTTTAAGATTACGTGAAATTTCGGTAACTTGCTGCACGGGGCTATCGTACGTCCGATTGGGTTGAATGAGCTGCAGATAATCAACAATTATCAACCCTAAACCTTTATCGGCCTGTAAGCGTCGAGTCATAGCCCGGATCTGAAGAACCGTCGGTGATGATGCGTCATCAATAAAAATAGTGCTTTTGGCAAGGCTATCAAGAGCTATTTGGATTTTTTCAAAGTCATTACCTTCGCCTTCGGAAGAAAGACGCCCAGTTCTTAACTTCCATAAACTAATGCCAGCCTCGGCGGCAATCAATCTATCAACCACTTGATCGCGGGACATTTCTAGGGTAAATAACCCGACCGGCAGTTCTGAATTTTTTGCGACATGCCTCGCGATGTCAAGCGCGAAAGTGCTTTTACCAAGTGACGGACGGGCACCTAAAATTATCAGATCAGATTTTTGCAAACCGGCGATCAGATTATCTAAATCAGCAAAACCAGTCGGTACGCCGCGCATCTGACCGTCACCTTTGTGAAGCATATCCAGTCTTTCGAACGCTTCCTGCAAAGCGGAACCAATAGGTACAAAACTTTGTTGAATCGATCTTTGAGAGACGGCAAATAATTTCTGCTCGGCTTGATCCAGCAGTACGTCCACGTCTTCTTCCTCCTGAAAACCCAGACCAATAATATGATGGGCGGTATCTATGAGGTCACGCAGCACTTTTTTACGTTGGACAATTTTGCCATAGTGGCTAACATGGGCGGCGCTGGGCACTGAATTAACCAGAGAGGTTAAATAACCTACCCCACCGATGGTTTCGATATGACCTAGTTCATTAAGGCAGTTAGATAGACTCAAAAGGTCAATCGGTTCACGTTTTTCATATAATTTCATAACGCCCTCAAAAATTAACTGATGGCCGCGATTATAAAAATCTTCTGGTTGCAGAAAATCAACCACCCTGTTAATTGATTCCTTGTCAAGCAAAATAGAACCCAGAAGGCTTTTTTCGGCCTCAATATTTTGCGGGGGCAGCCGTTCGATTGTTTTGACCGCATCAACGCGGGTTGAGCCGTTACCTTTAGCCATAATACCCCATTATACCGCATCCAAAATGAGGGGAGAATCAGCCTTGGTTGATAAATTGTTTAAAGATGGGGTATTACTCGCTTGAGACCTTTTTTACTAAAGGGCCATATCCCGTATCTTCTATCACCCAGCCGGCGGAATATATTTCTTGACGCAAATTATCAGCGCCAGTAAAGTCTTTGTGTTGCCGGAGTATCTCCCGCTTTGAAACCAATACCTGAATATTGTCGGGAATGATGATCTGGGCCGATGAAATAAATCCAAAGAAACTATTTAAGCCATGTAAAATATCAATAATTTTTTGAGCGGCCGCAAAACCAAATTTCTGTTCGTCAATAGCGATATTGGTTTCTCTGATGAATGTAAATAGCGTTCCAATTGCTAGGGGCGTGTTGAAATCATCATCCAGCGCTCGAGTTAAAGCCATTAGTAGAGACGAAATCTTATCGGTAAATAAATCATCACCGTCAGCTTTAATATTACGTAAGCGATTAATAAATTCACTGATCCGACAGATGGCCGCCTCTGATTGCATTAATATTTGATCGTTATAATCTAGCGGTGAGCGGTAATGACCGCTTAACAGATAGAACCTAAGCACCTCTTTCGAGTATTTTTCCAAAAGTTCATGGACGGTAGAAAAATTACCCAGCGATTTTGATATTTTCCTGTCTTTATTTATTAAGAAACCCGCATGCATCCAGTATTTTACAAAAGGTTTTAAACCGGAGGCCGATTCCTGTTGAGTGATTTCCGCTTCATGATGGGGAAAAATCAAATCCTGACCGCCACCGTGGAGGTCGTATTGCGGTCCAAAGAAATGCTCCGTGATGGCCGTATCTTCAATATGCCAGCCGGGTCGCCCAGGACCCAGTTCGGAATCCCAGGACGGCTCGACCGGCTTAGATAATTTCCACAGGCAGAAATCACCCTTATTTCGTTTGGCCGGATTATCATCAATTCGGCTGACCGCGTCGTCTTTACCAAGACTTGTCCGGCCAGACAGTTTGCCATATTCGGGAAAAGTAGTCAGGTCAAAATACCAGCCATCACCGGCGATCAGATAAGCATACCCTTTGTCAATTAAGGTTTTAACTTGTTTAATAACCTCCGGAATGTATTCAGTAGCCGACGCGTGTTTCGTGACAGCATCATTTCCTAACGTTTTCATATCCTTATGAAAAGCATTTTTAAAATCATTTGCCAGTTCAATCGGATCCAATCCAGATTCCTTGGCGCGCGTAATTATTTTGTCGTCAATGTCAGTAATGTTTTGAACGTAATTAACATTATAGCCGCGGAAGCGGAGATACTTTGCTACCAAATCAAAAAAAGTAAAAGTTCGGGCATTGCCAAAATGAACGTAATCATATACGGTCGGTCCGCAGACAAACATGTTTACATTTTTGTCCTGCCTGGGAATAAAATCTTCTATTTTTTTTGAAAGGGTATTATATATTTTCATATAATTACGACTTATGCGTTTGGCCTAATAGTGATAAAGAAAAATATGGCCCCGGCGGTCATAAGAAGCATTGTAACATAGCCTATTATGTTGGAAAGGAAACTATTCATATTAGGCCCGACAATTTTTGGATTATTAGCCATGTGGATAATTGCGGCAAGCAGTACCGGAGCGGAGAGGCCATGCAGAATCGCGGTATAAAAAAGCGCTTTGACCGGATTTATGCCAAGGTAGGTAATAGCCAGTCCCACCGCGGCAGAAGCAATAATAACTAAGTAGAATTTTCTCGCTTTTGAAAATGGCTTGTCAAGACTAGCGGGCCAATCGAAAACTTCTGAAATCACATAAGCGCTGGAACCGGCCAGAATCGGGATGGCCAGCAACCCCGAACTGACAATGCCCAGAGTGAAGAGAAGATAAGCATACTGGCCAGCTAGAGGTTTCAAAGTTCCGGCGACATCAGCAATGCTTTCAATATTTGTCACACCGGCCCTGAATAATACCGAACTGGTCAAGGCGATTATAAAAAAGCCTATTAAATTTGAAAAGGCCATCCCGATTCTGGTATCTGCGCTGGCATTAATAAGCTCGTGGCGAGTGACCGTGCGATATTCACATACCAGGTTTGTTTTGCCAGCTTTCAGTTTTTTTTCCTCTGCCTCCTCGCTAGCTTGCCAAAAGGCAATATAGGGCGAAATCGTTGTTCCCAAAATGGCAAAATGCAGAATAAAAAAATGCTTATCAAACTGAAGTACGGGGGCGACAAGATGATAAAGTACACCCGACCAGTTGTCAATACTGAAAAAGCCTGCGATAACGTAGGCAAATAATGAAAAAGCTAGCCATTTAAAAATGGACACGATTTTCCGATAGGAAAGAACCACGGTGGTGAAAAGGATACCGCCAATGATTAATACTTTGGTCAGGCTTCCGAAGCGGGGGATTAGCAGATCAATAGCGGCGGCCATGCCCGCCACATCTGCTCCAATGTTAAAAATGTTCGATGCTAGAATAAGTATCGCGATAGAGAACAAAAGTTTTTTTGAATAATATCTTTTTAAGTTTCCTGCCAGTCCGCAGCGCGATGATATACCGATGCGAGCGCTCATTTCCTGCACGGCGACCATCAGCGGTAGTGTATAAAGCATTGTCCAAAGTCCCGCATTGCCTAATTTTGCTCCGGCGATTGAATAGGTGGCAATGCTAGACGGATCATCATCAGACGCGCCAGTTATCAGGCCGGGGCCGATTAGTTTCCAAAATTTCTTAAATTTGGGCATAATATATTTTAGCACATTATAGTAAATTACCGTATGATCTTCTCGGGACTTCCTCGGCTCCAGCAAGCTTCGCGGCGTCGACTTCTAATTAGCACTCTTGACTCAAGAGTGCTAATGAATATAATTAGACTAAATGACCACCAGACAGGAAGCATTATTGGCCTTGGTAATTGAAGAATATATAACCATGGCCGAACCGGTTAGCTCAAAATTACTGGAAAAATCAGGATTTTGCGGCCTCAAGTCGGCTTCGATACGGGCGGAGATGAACCAGTTGGAAAGATGGGGATATTTATTGCACCTTCATACTTCTGGCGGTAGAATACCGACTGATAGAGCCTATAGATATTTGGTTGATAATCTAATTTCCTGGGATGAGCTGGAACCATCGTCTCAAGAAAGAAAAACAATTTCAGCTGTTATTAACGATAGCGATATCAGGAAACTGAACAAAAATATCGCTCATACTCTATCGGTCTTATCTGACAGCATAGTAATTACCAGCGTGATCGAACAGGATGATTTCTTCAAATTTGGTTTGGCAAGTCTGTTTGAAATGCCTGACTTTAGAGAACTGGAGAGAGCCTTTAAGGTCACTAGTTTTGTTGACGAATTTGAAAAAATATTCGACCGGTTGGAGCGCTATATTTCTGAAGATATGGAAAATCCACGAATATTTATTGGCCGTGAGAATCCAGTGGGTGGAGTCAAAAATGAAACTATAATCCTGGCAAAATATAACTTGCCGGACGGATTGACAGGATCTATGACCATGATCGGACCGACCCGGATGGATTATGAAAAAAATATCGGGCTGGTTAAATATGCCACCGAAGAACTGAATAAATTAGCCCAAAATATATAAATGGAAGAAAAAGAAAACCAAAATACGGATTTAAAAATTGAACTTGATAAATGTCGCCAAGCGGCAGATGAATATCTTAATAATTGGAAACGTGAACGGGCCGATCTCATTAATTATCGTAAAGATGAAGCGCAGCGAATAGAAGAAATTATTAAATATGGCAATGAGAGTCTGATCCTTGAATTCATAGAAATTATTGATGATCTGGAATTAGCCGCCAAGCATCTGGAAGCGACTGCCGGTATTAAACGAATTATTAAAAAATTTGAAGATATGTTGGAGAAACATGGCGTCGAAAAGATGGAAATTGGCACCGTATTCAATCCGTCACAACAGGAAGCGATAAGTACGGATGACGCGGGTGATAATTTGGAAGAAGTAAGGGCTGGTTACACCATGCATGGGAAAGTAATTAGACCAGCCAGGGTAAAGCTTATAAAATAATTTACAATTTTTCATTCTCAATTTTCATTGATTGAAAATTGGAAATGGTAAAATTGAAAATTTTGATCTATGGCAAAAATACTGGGCATTGATCTGGGAACAACGAACTCGGCAATGGCGGTGGTAGAAATCGGTCAACCACGAATACTCGAGAATAAAGAAGGGATGAGAACAACTCCGTCAGTCGTAGCCGTGGGAAAAAATGGCGAACGCTATGTAGGCGTGGCCGCCAAGCGACAAGCCGTTACCAATCCAAGAAATACAATTTTTTCCGTAAAACGTCTCATCGGGAGGCGGTTTTCTGATACCGAAGTGCAGCGCGATAAACAGCTCTTACCTTATGAAATGCGAGAGGGCGCCCATGGCGACGTTGAGGTAAAAATGGCTGACCGCTGGTTCAAACCAGCCGAGATTTCGGCCATGATCCTACAGAAACTAAAAGCTGATGCCGAAGATAAGCTTGGTGATAAAATTACCGATGCCATTATTACCGTGCCGGCTTACTTTGATGATTCACAGAGAAAGGCGACCAAAGACGCGGGTGAAATTGCGGGCCTAAATGTAAAAAGAGTAATTAACGAACCAACGGCAGCCGCCTTAGCTTACGGTTTTGATAAGAAAAAAGATGAGAAAATTGTGGTCTATGACTTTGGCGGCGGCACCTTTGATATCTCAGTTTTAGAGGTGTCTGAAGATACGATCGAGGTCCGTGGCACCGGTGGCGACACCCATTTGGGAGGTGATGATATTGATCAAAAAATAATCCAATACCTTGTTGATGAATTTAAAAAAGAACAGGGTATAGATGTCTCGAAAGATCAACTGGCCCTGCAAAGACTGAAAGATGCCGCGGAAAAAGCAAAACATGAATTATCAAGCACTATCCAAACCGAAATAAATATCCCGTTTTTAACGGCTGATACCTCGGGCCCTCGTCACTTTACGATGTCTTTTACCCGGGCGAAACTGGAAAATCTGGTTCAGGAATATATTGATCAGTCGGTTAATCTAACCAGAAAAACCGTGGAAGAGGCCGGCTTCAAAATTTCCGATATCAACGAGGTAATATTAGTGGGTGGCCAAACCCGAATGCCGGCCATCATTCAGGCGGTAAAGAAACTCTTCGGCCGAGAACCGCACAAAGATATAAATCCGGATGAAGTGGTGGCGGTAGGGGCGGCAATTCAAGGCGGCATTATGCAGGGTGAAATCAGGGACGTGCTATTGCTGGATGTGACACCGCTGGCGTTGGGCATTGAAACCTTAGGTGGCGTCATGACAAAAATGATTGAAAAAAATACCACCGTACCAGTTTCAAAAACTCAAATATATTCAACTGCCGCTGACAATCAGCCCTCGGTGGAAATTCACGTGCTCCAGGGAGAAAGAGCCATGGCCGGCGATAATAAAACACTGGGCCGATTTATTCTCGATGGGATTCCACCGGCCCCTCGCGGTCTCCCACAAATTGAGGTAACATTTGATATAGATGCAAATGGTATCTTGAACGTGAAAGCAAAAGATAAGGCCACGGGTAAGGAACAGTCAATCAGAATTGAGGGCTCTTCCGGTTTAACGGAAGAGGAAAAGAAACGCATGCAGGTGGAAGCGGAAAAATTTGCGTCTGAAGATAACAAAAAGCGGGAATTGGCAGAGGCAAGGAATTTGGCGGAAACTCTGGTTTATACTTCAGAGAAAGCCTTAAAGGATGCGGGAGAGAAACTGTCAGCTGACGATAGAAAGCAGATTGAAGATAAAATTGGGGCCGTTAAAGACACCCACCAAAGTGAAGACGTGAGCACGATTAAAAAAGCCACCGAAGAATTATCAGTGGCGATCCAGAAAATAGGACAGGCCATATACGGTGCGGCTGGTTCTAGACAAGCTGGCCAGTCCTCAGAAGATAAAGCGGGAGCGAAAGAAACCGGGGCAGAAGAACCCAAAGCGTGATGAATAACCTGTACAAGAAGATTCTACTTCTAGTTGTTGTCTTCATTGTAGCTATATTTTTTTGGTTTGCGATCAAGTCGTGGGTGGGGGGAGTGGTAAAGTTTACCGATCCCGGTGTTTGGCTTACACCTCTGATCGCACTGTTGATATTGGCGTCGGTGACAGCCATTAGCTTAGTTTTGATTGACGATAGACTATACTCAATCCTGGTACCATTTCTCATCGGCTTGGGCTTCCTGATTGTTTTTAATTTTAACACCCTCTATCCCGGAACTTTTTCGGCGTTGATACTGTTTCAGCTTTACGGCGGCAAATTATTGCGTGAAGAGGTGACTGAAAGGAATCGTATTAATTTGCGGGTGATACTACGTCGCGGCATGCCCTGGGTCATTTTGCCGCTGCTAATCATGGTATCATTTGCCTTTTATCTCGATCCCAGGATTCAGGCCGCTGGCGGAACAAATGAACTGCCATCCACGATTAAACAGGTGATCAGTCAAACGGTGACAAATTTCTTGGGCCGTGAATTACAATCACTGCCTTCGGCGGAAAGGCAGTCAGCCGAAAATCAGATTACCAATCAGGTAATTAATACCTTCACGGATTTTTTAAAACCATATTTTAAATATACACCGCCGGTATTAGCTTTTGGCTTGTTCTTAATTCTTCAGGGGTTAAGCCTCGTCTTTGTATGGTTAAGCGTGTGGCTGGGAATGGCGATATTCCTAATGCTAAAAAAAATTAATTTTGTTAGAATAATTGAGAAAACGACCATGGCGGAAGAACTAAAATTATAATTTGAACTTATATGTCAATGATGGATTATTATAAAATTCTGGGTGTGGAGCGAAGTGCTTCCACTGACGAAATAAAAAAGGCCTACCGCAAGTTGGCCCATCAATTTCATCCAGACAAAAAAGGCGGCAATGAGACCAAATTTAAGGAGATCAACGAAGCCTATCAGGTATTATCTGACCTGAAAAAACGTGGTCAATATGATCGTTTCGGCACGAGTGGTTTTGGCGGTGGTTCGGACAAAGGCTTTGACGGTTTTGATTTTGGAAATTTTGGTGGTTTCAATCGTGAGGCAGATTTTGATATAAACGATATTTTTGAAATGTTCGGAGGAGCTTTTGGTCGCCGCGGTCCACGCCGGGCGCAAGAGGATGTCGGCGCTGGTGCGAATATTGAAGCTAATTTGAGCATAAGTTTTTTTGACATGGCGCGTGGTGGCAGCAAAAAAGTCGAGCTGACCAGAGAATCAGCGTGTACCGAATGTGGTGGCACTGGCACAAGCCATGGTAAAGGTTTAATTGATTGTAGCGTGTGTAAAGGTACGGGTGAAATTAAGGAAACCATGAGTGCTTTCTTTGGAAATTTAACGAGAATTTATACATGTAATATTTGCCGAGGCAGCGGCGAGATTCCAAAAGAAAATTGTCCCGCTTGTAAAGGAGAGGGGAAGATCAAGATCAAACAGGTTTTGAATGTGGTTATTCCAGCGGGTGTAAAAGATGGGGAAGTATTAGTGGTTCGAGGCCAGGGACAGGCAGGTTTTCGTAATGCCGCGCCCGGTGATTTATATATCCGTATTAAAATTACGCCTGATAAAAGATTTACTCGGGCAGGCAACGATATTTATTACGAGCTGCCGATTAAAGTAACCGATGCCATTCTTGGTAAGCGGCTAATTATACCCACGCTGGATGGGGATAAAGATATTTCTATACCAGCGGGTGTTCAGCCGGGTGAAGAATTACGCTTGAAAAGTGCAGGCGTTCATGGCACTCACAAGGGCGATCAGGTCATCAAACTTAAAATCGAAATTCCCAAAAAAGTCAGCTCAAAAGCGCACAAGCTGCTGCAGGAGCTATCACAGGAAGTATAAAATTACAAGAAGCGGGTTTTGGCACTATCATTTTACCACGACAGCGATTCCAATCCTTTGGCGCCCCATTCCTGCGGAATGGGTCCCCCGCCAAGGATTGAAACCTTCGACGGGAATCGTGGTAAAATGATAGTGACTGTACTGATTTAAACCAGTAATAAACAACTGGTTCTATTTTAGGACTTACGCGCTTGAGCCACGAAGCCCAAGGCTATTAGGGCTTACCATG
>CAYIXQ010000020.1:0-5707 GCA_964367475.1 uncultured Candidatus Saccharibacteria bacterium
TATAAATTGTTAGCTGTTTGCTTGTCGATAGGCGAGTACAGCTAACGGTTTATGGTCAGCCGATATGACCTATTTTATCGGGATTATTGGTCTAACAATCTAAAACTAGACCGTCTGGTTAACGATAAGAGATTGAGTAAATCAAAACCCGCCGGTGAGGCGGGTTTTGATTTACTCAATGCTTTTGCGTAATTTTAGCTCAAAATACTTCTTGATACTCTCATCGTCTACAATTGTATTTTCCTCATCGATTTGAATTGCATAACTTTCCCAATTCATTTTCCGGAGTTTTTGTTTGAATTCATCCAAATTCCCACTCATGTTTAAAACTCTGCGTACGCCACCAAAGGCTCTTACTATTTTTCCCCGATCACCAGAAACATCCGGCCCCGGTGTTACTTTGTTAACATACTCCATAGCAGACGGCGATTGCCTCAAGACTCGATAAATTGCATTTTCGGCTCTATCCAAAGCCTCACTCTCTGGATCTTTTTCGGCTGGTTTTGGCATACCTTCAAATCCCATAAGACACCTCCCTTCTGGACTAGTTTCTAGTAGCTAGTAACTAGTTGCTGGTTATTATTGAAAGAATTCTCCCATATTAATGGTTAAAAGACAAATAATTTAGTATAATTAACATAATGTCGCTCAATGATATTGAAGCCATGTTTTCCAGTATCAACATCACCGCCATTCTATTTGGTTTTGTGTTCCTGATTTATTGGGGCTACGTTTTTGTGATTATTTATCATTTAGTACGTTTTGGGGTGGGTCCTAAGCCGAAGCTCTTTGCCATGATTTTCTTGGCCGGAGCGGTGATTCTTTTCACCACCGCGCTTTATACCTATGCGCGTGTGGATTTTACTAACCTGCTAGGAAATTTGGGTTCTTTCAAGCCAGAATTAAATATCCCTAGTTCTAATTACTAATGTTTTCTTTTCTTACTAAATCTAAATACAGTTTTGAAGGTATAAAACCGTACGAGAAGGTCGTCATTCTTTTATATCGTCATTGGTTTATTATCTTCATTGGCATTCTGGGATATATCTTTTTGGCCTTGATCCCACCCTTAGTATATATCTTTTTTTCAGTCCAAATCGGCAATATTGGCCTAACGCAAATTTTCGACTTTTTGACAGCAATATATTACCTTTTCTGGTGGCTTGGGTTGTTTTATACAATAACCATGTATCTCCTCGATACCTGGGTAGTGACCGATCACCGTGTATTAGATAATGAGCAGCATGGTTTTTTTAACCGCACACTTTCGGAAATGCACCTGTCGCGTATTCAGGATATGTCGGTGGGCGTCAGGGGAGTAATTCCTACCTTCTTAAACTACGGCAATTTGGAAATTCAGACCGCGGGTACCGAACCTAAATTTATCTTCAAACAAATCCCCGATCCGGCCAGTGTTAAAAACCTGATTAATGAGACATTCAATCGGTATGTCGAAGCACATAAAGACAACGTGGAAGTCCACGAGCTTGGTCGCCAGCCATGATAAATCAAAACCTTATTTAGATACAGGGTTTTGATTTATTGCCAAATAAGTCGTAAGATTATAATAGTACAATGTCCTTCAAACTTCACATCTTTCGCGGGGGTAACCGATTATGAAAAAATTGTCTCCATACCTTCCTCTGATTGTGGGCTGTGGTCTTGCCCTCTACAATCACAGCTATATGCCGGCTATATGGGGAGCGCTAGCTTCAGGGGGAGTTTTGCTGATCATTGTCTTGATCATGGCTGGTTATCGCCTGCTGACATTAATGGGCTTTCTTTTGAATAAGGCCCCGAAGAAGTATTATCTGTTCGAACCCGACTAAAAAGGGTTTTTTTATAACTAAACGCCCCTTGAATAAGGGGTGTTTAGTTACTTAATTTGATAAGTAACGGTTACACTAAGAGTGAGCTCGCTCTCACCGGGCGGTAGTGGCGGATTCACCCCGCCGATATCGCCACCACCTCCGCCCTCAAATTTGCCATAATACGCCGGCGGATAACTTCCAAAGTTTTCATAAAAGTTTACGATTTTACCCAGCCTGATATCAATTTTACTTTCCAATTCTTCAGCTTTTTTCTTAGCATCAGCAATCGCTTTCTCTCTGGCTTCAGCTCTGACCGCGTCCATGTTTTCCAGTTGGAAGCTGACATTACTGACCGAATTGGCACCGCTGGCTACGATTCCATCCACCACCGCGCTGGCTTTATCGAGATCCCTAATTTTTACCTCCATGGTTTGATTTACCTGGTAACTAACAACCTTGGGAGCTTCCGGCACAGCAATTATTGGCCGGCTTTCCACCACGGAGTATTCGTTGACGGGAGTAATAATGGGATAAACATATTGAGGATAAATGTTATAGCCTGTCGTTTTTATGTCTCGCTCTTCAATCCCCTGTTTTTTAAGAAAATCGACTACTGCCTTTGCCTTCTTCGCATTCGCGTCCTGCGCCGTCTTTGCTGTTTTAGCGTCAGTAATGATTGAAAAAGTAGCTACGGCCATGTCCGGTTTAATAGAAATTTTCCCTTCGCCATTAAAAGAAACCGTGTTGGAAGAAGGGGCAGTATTTACTTTTTGCTGGATACTGACGATAAAAAACACCAGCAACACTCCCAAAAAGGCGATTCCAGTCCAGAACAGAATTGATTTGTGTAGGTTTGTCATATAAATTACTTTAACATACGATTAATATCTATGTCGACTAAAAATCATGACGGCCGATTCTTCATAATCTTACACAACGTTAGAAGCGCTCACAATGTGGGTGCTATCTTCCGCGCGGCCGATGGCGCGGGCGTTAACAAAATCTACCTCGGCGGGTACACGCCCACGCCCGCTAAAGACCTCAAAATCCTGAAGACATCACTGGGAGCGGAAAAGTATATCCCTTGGGAACACCACGCCCAAACCTGGCAGCTTTTGAAAAAACTGAAAAAAGAAGGTATTTTTATATTAGCCCTCGAGCAAGCTGGTGATAGTATAGATTACCGTCAATTTCGCCCGAGTTTTCCGCTGGCATTGCTAGTCGGCAATGAAGTGGTGGGCCTTCCTAAAAAAATCTTGGCGCGCACTGACAAAAAAATTTATTTGCCGATGGCAGGACGAAAAGAGAGTCTTAACGTGGCAGTCGCTTTTGGTATAGCCGTTTATTATCTCCGTTACTCTAAATGAAAAAGTTTATTTTTTATCTCTCCAGAGACTGGGCCTTGCTGGCCTTGATCGTGGTTATTATTTTCCACGGTTATTTGGTAACAAAGACATTTTGGTTTGATGCTGAAGGCAATATTCGTGCCGCTATCGCTGGTTATGGCGACATCCCCTTCCACTTAACCCAGGTGAGTAAATTCGCTTTCGGTTCTTTCGATCTCAATGAGCCCATTTTTACCGGTGAGAGATTGCGATACGCTTTTTTTATTAATCTAATAAGCGGATTGATTTTGAGAATAACTGGTTCTTGGACATTTTCCCTGCACTTTCCAACCATTTTCTTCATCGCTGCTGGAACAATTTTAGTTTATTTAATTTATCAAAAGTTACTCGTCAGGCGCTGGGCGGCGATTTTAGCGGTAACTCTTTTTTTCCTCGGTTCGGGTTTTGGTTCATATTATCAATATCAAAAATATTTTGTGGAAAGAGTGGCTCCAGATAAAAGTTTTGCCGAATATTTGACGGACAATAACATTTCAACAATTTCCAAATGGGACGCGTCTTATCCGCAACAAAATATAAACTGGGGAGCTCCGCTGTCGCTGGTTTTCTTGCATCAACGTTCATTCTTTTTAGGATTTTTCCTCTTTGTTTTATTTGTTTACCTTTTGACTCGGTTAACGAAAGATTTGCGTCATAATGATTGGGTCTGGCCGGCCATGGTTTTGGGAATTTCGCCCTTGGCCCACTATCATTCCTTTGTCTCAATGGGAATGGTCGCCGCGACTTTTTTGGCAATTCAATTTTTTAAAAAAAGAACAAAGCTGGTGAAAAAAATTCTGCAAATGTTTTTGCTTGGTATTATCATCGCCTCTCCCCAAATAATATATTTAGCTGATACCAAGGACGGCCTCCAGTTAACCGGCAGTCGGTCGTTTATAGATTTCCATTGGGGCTGGATGACCGAACCGACCATTGGCTCGGTTAAATTTCAGGAAAACGGTCTATTATTTTCGGACCTGCTGGCATTTTTTAACTACCTTTGGATTAATTTTGGTGTCATACTCCCATTATTTGTCTTAGCCATTTTTTTTGTTAAACGGCCTGATTTTAGACACCATTTTCCACTAGGATTTTTTGCCTTGGCTGGTCTTGTTTTGATGCTGTCTGTACAATTTATCCGCTTTCAGCCCTGGGATTATGACAACAACAAAATGCTGGTATATTTTCAGTTTTTTGCCACTCCCCTAATTATAAGCATTTTTCTGTGGTTAATTCCCAAATGGGGAAGGGCCGCCGGCTTTTTATTGGTTATTTTTTCGATTGTGGCTATACACTCCGGAATCATAGATAACCTACCCCGCTTCATTGTAAAAAAAGAAAGGATGCCTACGATATTTACCACCGATGCGATAAATTTGGCAGAATTTATTAAAAATCGTGTTAAGCCTTCCGAACAGATATTAACGAGCAGCACTCATCTCAATCCGGTTAATTCCCTAGCGGGCAGGCCGGTTCTGGTGGGTTATCCCGGCTGGCTCTGGACTAAAGGTTTTCCATACTCTGAAAGGGAAAATCGCATTCGTGAATATTACCAAAATCCATCATTAAATTCAGCCCTCATCCATGAGTTCAATATTAAATATGTTTTGATTGATCTCCAAGCAAAAAATGACTGGGATGCTGACACCCAATGGCTGGAAAATAATCTATCCAAAATATTCAGTGCTGGCCAATACACTTTGTATCGGATACCTTAATGACTCTGCCCACAAAAAAACTGGAAAAGAAACTTATCCTTCGGGGCTATGATTATATTTGCGGTGTGGATGAAGTAGGCATGGGCAGTTTGGCAGGACCAGTAGTGGTTTGCGCGGTTCTTTTTAAGAAAAAGTTTTATCAAAAAAACTATAGAGAATTATCGGGCATAAGAGATTCCAAGTTGCTGCGCCCGGCACAAAGAGAGTTGTTCTTTAATAGATTGAAACAAATTCCACGCTTTCGGTTTGCAATTTCGTATTGTTACCCAGAAACCATTGATCGGATTAACATCTATCGGGCAGCTCGTCTTGCCATGAAAAGGGCGGTAGAAAAAATCTTGAAATCAGCTACACTATCATTTTATCACGATCGTGGTAAAATGATAGTGTCAAAAAAAAGACGACATAAGAAAATAGTTGTTCTGGTCGACGGTCCTGCTAAAATTGCCGGGATAAATTTGCCTCAACTGCCGATTATTAAAGGTGATCGGAGGGTATTTGCAATCGCTTGTGCTTCGATTTTGGCTAAAGTCAGACGCGATAAGATGATGATTTACTATGCCAAGCGCTTTCCCGGCTATGGTTTTGAGAAGCACAAAGGTTATGGAACAAAATACCACCGAATTCAACTAACCACTTTAGGACCGAGCTGTATACATCGTTTTTCATTTGCTCCCGTGATGAAGTTGGGCTAATATGGATCAGCCAGTGAATCCTTTGAATCTGACGGAGGGGTAATATGTTTGAAGATGATCTGAGGATTGCGCATGCATTCGTAGGCATTTTCGTAGCC
>CAYIXQ010000020.1:5807-12094 GCA_964367475.1 uncultured Candidatus Saccharibacteria bacterium
GGCCTTTTTGTTTGGGTAAGAAAAAAATGTTATAATAACCATATGGTCAAAGTAGCTATTAACGGTTTTGGCAGAATCGGGCGGGTTTTTTTTCGCCAGGCGTTTGATCATCCCGATTTGGAATTCGTAGCCGTTAATGATTTGGGGTCGTTGGAGAATTTAGCATATTTACTTAAATATGACAGCGTCTATGGTCCATACGACAAGAAAGTAACGACCCGAAAAGAAAAAACGCCAGTTAACGATCTTGAGATTGAAGAGGAATATTTATTGGTCGACGGCAAAGAAATATTAGTTTTTCACAAAAAAGATCCGGCCATGATCGGCTGGGATAGTCTGCGAATTGACGTAGTTATAGAGTCGACCGGAGTTTTTGAGTCAACCGAAAAGGCCATGGCCCACCTTGAGGCAGGAGCGAAACGAGTGGTCATTACGGCCCCCGCCAAAGATGAAGTAACGCCGACCTTTACGCCTAACATTAGTGAAAATAATCTTCAATCTGGAAAAATTACCTCCAATGCTTCTTGCACAACCAATGCCATTAATCCGGTGGCAGCTATTATGATGGCAAATCCCGGAATTGAGAAAGCTTTGATGACAACTATTCATGGCTATACGGCTACCCAGGAATTGGTGGACGGACCCAATAAAAAAGATGATTTCAGGCGAGGTCGCGCCGCCGCTCAAAATATTGTGCCTTCAACGACAGGCGCCGCTCAAGCCACGATTAAAGTTATTCCGTTTCTTAATGGCAAATTTGACGGCTTAGCCATTCGGGTACCGGTCATTTCCGGCTCTTTGATTGATTTCACATTTGTCGCTTCAAAGCCAACCTCGGTAGAAGAAATAAACAACATTTTTCGAGAAGCTGGGAAACGTGAGGAATGGAAAGGCATTCTGACTGTGACCGAAGATCCCTTAGTATCTTCTGACATTATTAAAAACCCCCATGGATCTATTGTAGATCTGGCTCTTACTCGCGTAACTGCTGGTAATTTGGTAAAAGTCTTCTCCTGGTATGATAATGAGTGGGGATATGCCAGTATGTTGTTGAAACACGTTTTAACAGTCGTATCACTACTATAAATAGTAAAAATTAGTACTATCATTTTGTCACGATCGTGACAAAATGATAGTAACTCGTAATTAAATTTGTCAGAGTATATCCACGAAGAAAAAATCAAACAGCTCGAGCTCAGAGCCAACGAGATCCGCCAGACGATTATTAAGATGTTGGTGACGGCCGGTTCGGGACATACCGCCGGACCTTTGGGTATGGCCGATGTTTTCACGGCTTTTTACTTTCACATTCTCAACCACAACCCCGGAAACCCGGAATGGCCGGAAAGAGACAGGTTAATTTTATCAAACGGCCATATTGTGCCCGTCCGTTATGCTACCATGGCTCATGCTGGATATTTCCCTATTGAAGAGTGCCTAACTCTGCGTAAATTTGGATCACGCCTTCAGGGTCACCCGGAAAGGGAAAAGTTGCCTGGCGTGGAAACGGTGTCTGGACCATTAGGTTCAGGACTTGGCCAAGCGGTGGGCATTGCCTATGCGGCGCGGATGGACGGGAAAAAATTCCGGACCTACTGTTTTATGTCCGATGGCGAGCATGATGCTGGTAATACCTGGGAATCAATTATGTTTGTTGGGAAATACAAACTTAGCAATCTCACCGGCTTGATTGATCGCAATAATATCCAGATTGATGGTATGACCGAAGACATCATGCCCCTGGAAAATCTGCGGGCAAAATATGAATCATTTAATTGGCATGTTTTAGAGGTAGATGGTCACAATATTGAAGCGATGGTGGATGTGGTCGAAGAGGCTAAGACTATTTACGAAAAACCGACCGTCATTATCGCCCATACTGTACCGGGTAAGGGCGTCCCAGAAATCGAGTTTGATTACCGCTGGCACGGCATCCCGCCCGGCGCCGGCCCAACTGATAAAATTCCAGCTAAAGAACAGGCTAAACATTTCTTAAATGACTTGCGAACTTTGCAAGGGAAAATTAAATCAGAACATGAATGATTAATCTTAACGCAAAACTAGCCGAAATTATTTTTGATAAATCTAAAGTCGAGAAAAAACCGACCCGGGATGGATATGGAACCGGTTTGGTTGAAGCTGGTGAAAAAGATAAAAGAGTAGTAGTGCTGTGCGCCGATCTGACAGAATCCACCCGGTCACAGGGATTTAAAGATAAATTTCCTGATAGATTTATCGAGATGGGAGTAGCTGAACAAAATATGGCCACCGTTGCTTCTGGTATGGCTAATTATGGCAAGATTCCCTTTATTTCCTCTTATGCCGCATTCAGTCCGGGCCGTAATAACGAACAGATTCGTACTACTATTGCCATCAATAATGTGCCGGTTAAAATTGCTGGCGCCCATGCTGGCGTATCGGTTGGCCCAGATGGCGCTACCCACCAACAACTGGAAGATATTGCTCTGATGCGGGTCATGCCGCGGATGGTGGTGATTGTGCCTTGCGATGCGATTGAGGCACACAAAGCAACTGTCGCAGCCGCGGCTAATGGCTCGCCAACTTACCTAAGATTTGGCCGGGAAAAATCGTCAATCATGACTACTAAAGAAACTCCATTTGAAATCGGCAAGGCCATAATTTTTCGTGAAGGGAAAGACGTTTCAATAATTGGATGCGGTATTTTATTGTATAACTCTTTGCTAGCCGCCGAAGAACTTGCCAAAGAGGGGATTGAATGCGAAGTGATAAACTCCCACACAATAAAACCGTTTGATACTGAAACCATTGTCGGTTCCGCCAAAAAAACCGGCGCGGTGGTCAGCGTTGAAGAACACCAAGTTAATGGCGGGCTCGGTTCGGTCATTGCCGAGACTTTATCAAAAACTCATCCTATACCCCAAGAATTTATCGGTGTCCAAGATCACTTTGGTGAGTCCGGCAATTCAGACGAGTTAATCGAAGCCTTTGGCATGGGAGTAAATTCAATTAAAGAAGCGGTCAGGAAAGTTGTTCAAAGAAAAGGAAGCAAACTATAGAATAGAAGTTTATCAACAGACTAATATTTTATGGTTGTTTTGTGATATATAATTAAGGAGATGAAAAAGACTACTACTGTAATTGCGATCCTATTGGTCAGTTTTTTTGTTTTTACAAATAATATTCGGGCCGCCAATCCGAATTTTACTTCTTTGCCTGGGGTCGGTTCAGTGGAAGTGTTAAATACCAGTGGTCCCTATAGTACAAATACTGGAAACATTGACAAGCTGGGTGCGAGCGGTTGGGTAAAAATCGCCATTAAGGATTCAACTGGCCGGCCCTATCAGACTTATATTGCCGGATCGAAAAACGGTAGATTTACTACCGCGGCCGTTAAAATTGAAATCGAATTACAAAAAGGGAATGGTGCCGTTATGCGTTTCCAACCCCAACTATCCAACCTAAACGCCGCCGAATTTTTTATACCGGTCAGCGCCATTCGAACCAGCGACATTGCTTGTATTACCAACGACGCGGCCTATAACTGCTATCGCCAGAACAATAATTTTTTAACTAATCCGCTGGTCCCCGGTCCAGTGATTTTAAAAAACGTCCGGGTTTCAGCCGAGGTATCAGATGACAGTATAATTTCAGAACAGTCTTATGGAATTAATAAAACCCTTTTCACGATTGGCCAACCGCCGCGGCTTAATAGTCTGTCTGGTCAGAATGCCAAAATAAAAGAGACGGTTTCGCTGGAGGGACAAAATTTCGATGCTAATGGCGCACTGACTAATCGTTTCACTAATGCGATCCATTTTGACTTCGATCGCTCTGCTTTCGATCCACTTAGTAATTTCTATGGCAATGCCACCCGTTGGATAAATGGCCAGTGGGAAGATTTAGTCCATTACTGCGGACCGAACAAAATAAAATTCGACGTGCCGCCCACTAAAGCCATTCCGCCCAATGTCGCTCCGGTTGGTCTCTGGAAATATGTGCTACTACCGGAGGGCAGACATACCATTACCCTAGTAAATGATTTCGGGTTTAGTAACACAGTTGATTTTACCGTTATTCGCGGTGAAGGGACGCCCGAAAATGATCCAGCTTGCCGCAATACCGTCGGTACAATCACTTCGATTTCGCCTACCTCCGGACCAGTCGGCACCGAAGTAACGATCAGTGGCACTGGTTTTACTGGTGCGGCCGACGCCTCTGGTAAAATCGGACCTTTCAATTTAGTCCAATTTAATGGCCTGACCGTGGCTGGTATTTACGATTTTGTTTACTCAACTCCCCTGCCGTTCGAACAGAGCAAGTTCACTGATCGAGGCATTAGAATGAAAGTGCGGGTACCACCGGGTGCAATGACAGGGCCAGTCACCGTTTTACCAGGATTTAGCTCGACGATTTCTGGTCCGACCTTTACTGTGACTGCCGGCGTTGGCCCAAACCCAACTCCTACACCCGGTATTACTACAAGCGATGATGACACATTACAGATAGCGGGCGTGATACCCTCCTCACTCAATAAGGGAAGAGATAATGTGGTCATATTTCGCGGGAATAATTTTAGAAATCCTTCCCTTGGCTCAACTAATTCATCACTAGAATTTTCTGACATCGAGTTAAATGAGGATGGCAACGTGCTACGTGCTACTGTTCATGTGGACTCAACTACTGCCACCGCCGCTGATATTAGAGTAAGTGATGGTTCGCGTAGTGATTCAGTTAGGGTTAGCCTAATTGATCGTCAGACGGGCGCGCCCATTATTAACGAGGCGAGTATTACCCCGCCAGATATTTCCAATTTTGGAGTGTTAACTATTCGGGGCGAGAATTTGGCAAACTCTAAAATAGATATTTATGGTATCCAGGCCGTAATCAGCGATTTAAGCACCGCCGCTAATGAGATAAAAGCTAAAGTCGAATTTAGTATTTTTTATTCCAAAAAGGAGCCATTTTTAAAATTAATAAAACAGGCACTGGCAGCTACCAATAATATCGGTGCTTGTACTGTAACTAATAGCAATGGCTCGGATAGTGACTGCCGGCTACAGGCATTCGCTCCAAACGGTCCGGAAGCAAACCGCCGATTGGGAGATTCGCTAGTCCGATTGGGAGATTCGCTAGTAATAGATACAAACCTGAATAATCCGCTTAAGGGCACGCCACGAGATATTGTTGATTTAATTAAATTATTTGGTAACTTTATATTCAATCTCGGCATCCCCGTAGCGGTACTAGTCATAATTTATGCCGGATTTATGATGCTAACTTCCGGTGGCAATCCGGCTAAGTATCAAAAGGGCCTAGAGGCACTGAAGTGGGCCGTAATCGGTTTTGCGGTTTTGTTAATAGGCAAGGGTTTTGTCACTCTCATTCAAAGTTTATTAAGTGTGGGGGGTTAAACCAATTCGGAAATTTTTGAGAGATCTTCTCTAAAACTAGGTTCAAGATTTATGTTTCTCAAAATGGCAGCCGGATGATAAACGATTAAAATTTTACGTCCGTTTTTTTCGATGATATTCCCGTGGTTGGTAGAAATATTACCTTCAATCCCCAACCCCGTCATGGCAATCCGGCCCAGCACTACGATTAGTTTTGGATCAACCACCTCGATTTCTTTTCCAATCGCTGGTCGGAATTTTTCAATTTCTTCTGGCGTGGGCGTGAGGGTACCGCCGGTGGGGTCTTGTGGTCTATATTTAACAATATTGGAAATATAGAAATCACTTCTTTGCCAACCAAGCGTTTCCAGGGTGGCGGTGAGGAGTTTACCGGCCCGGCCCACAAAAGGTTTGCCCCGCTTCTCTTCCTCCACGCCCGGCGCCTCGCCAATAATCATTACTTTCGCATCGGGAGAACCATCATTAAAAACCAGCCGTCGGGTGGGATAGGCTTTTGTTACCGCTTCCCAGATATATTCAAGCTTTTGCTCTTTAGTCATTTTAATGTTATTTTAGCATATACTAAATCAGAAAAGAGTAGCCTTACTATTGACGGGCGTATAGTTTAGTGGTAAAACAGGGACCTGATAAGTCCCAGTCCCAGATTCGATTTCTGGTACGCCCACAAAAAAATTTTCGCGCTGGTAGTTCGAGAGTAGAGTGCTGCTTTTATCCCGATTGCTTTTCTAAAAATAATTTAGGGAAATCGGGGATTCTCAATAATCTGGACGGGCCCTTAGCTCATTTGGTAGAGCGCCGCCTTTGCAAGGCGGAGGTAACCGGTTCAAGCCCGGTAGGGTCCACCATTTCAGATTTGCCGAAGAAGTTGCCTCGGGGCTTCGCCCCTCGGCATTG
>CAYIXQ010000021.1:0-11898 GCA_964367475.1 uncultured Candidatus Saccharibacteria bacterium
AAAATCTACGGGGGATGCGCGGGTGTCAGAGATTTGAATTAATTTATATGTTTTCTAAATTTCAATCATTACCAAGTTATTTCGGCGGCAAGCCAATTTTAAATTTTCTCCGCAAGTATGGTCTGATAAGTAAGCACGAAACCTAAAAAGAATAAAAAAGTGATTTTATGATTGAGATAAGGCCACATCAATGTTTTAACTCTTCCTCAGACGACGATTCGGGAGCATTAGTCTTGAGATTAAAGGCGTAGCGGATGATGCCAGAAATTAGAATAAGCAGTGAAAAACCGGCCAGTATCAAAAAGAATACAGCAAACCAAAAATTCGCGCCACCGTTCCAGATGAACCAACCGGCTAACGAAATCCCCCCATTAACCAAAAGTGATAGCATGGCCCCGCCCTTGAGATGAAGCATACGTTTATTTAAGCAACCCTGGTCCCCCAGGTTTCTGTAAAGCCAATTTTTTTAAATCCGGATCGGACCAATCGAATAAAAATCCCCAGTCCGGTCGCTGAAACTGATAAACGCCGAGACAAAGCATTGAAGGTGAAGAAAACATAAGAACCAATCAAGACTAAAGACAGAATGTTAGCATAGATAAATTCCGGCAAAATACTTAGGCGTAAAAACCAATCCCACTTATCTTTTTCATGATAGTATCGCAAAATCCAGACTTGAAACAAATAGGAAATCATGAATTGAGCCAGCGATAACAGGATGATGATCCGACCCAATAGCCGCGGCCATGACCCATGAAAGCCATTGATTGAAAAAGGAAACAGAAAAAAGATAGCAATTGCCGCCAGCGTGCCAAAAAACAACACATGTCCAAACACGTCTTGAATTATGCTCGGCCAATGTCGGCACTTGGCTAAAACTGTCAGACCACCATAAGTCCATCTGACTCGTTGTTTCCAAAGTTGACTGAATTTAGTGGGCACAGTAGTCCAGGCCAGCGCGTTACGAGCCATCCGGACGTGCCAACCCTGCTCTTTGAGCCGGGTGGTAATTTCGTAATCTTCAATTAAGCTCTGTTCGTTAAATCCACCCGCACCCAGCAAGGCCTGGGTTCGAAAAGCGGTAAGCATGCCATGCATTACCAACGGTCCCTGATAAAATCCCTCATCGGTCAGGCGAGCAGCATTAAAACCGAAATATTCCAGCGCTTGCAATCGAGTGAGCAGATTCTGATTTTTGTTAGTTACCCAACTTTGCGAGCAAACCGCGCCCAGACGATCGTCCGCCATTAATGCTCGAGTCATGCCGGTCAATGTCCCCGGGGTGATCCAGATGTCATCATCGCAGGTGAAAATAATATCCGGCAGAGGGGTGTCACATCTGGCCAGTCGGTTCAACCCATAATTAATGGCTCCAGCCTTTAACTTATTACTTGACGTCCTAATAACCATTACTTGGGGAAAAAGTTTTAAGGCGGTGTCAAAAATCCTCAAACCCTCCTGACATTCAATGGGCGTAGAGTCGTCGACTAGATAAATATGAATACCTGGATTCCAGTCCAAAATTTGACAGAGCAAAGTCAAAGTGAGCGGTGAGGGGTTGTGAGACGGAATAATTATCGCCTGACTGACATTGTTTACATTGTGCTGATGATAGCGATTTGGAACCAAAAAAGTCTTGGCGTACATATAATTATGGTCCCAACTGACCTTGTAATTATAGCATAAAAATATTTGCCTGCTTAATTCCTTGCAAAAACAAAACCTGTTACCTCAACCGCTCCGGCAAGTCTGAGCGCCTTGGCGCAGGCATCCAGGGTTGAGCCGGTGGTGGATACATCATCAATCAGCAATATTCTTTTGCCGATGATTTCACTTTTATCAAAACAACTGAATATATTTTCAACATTTTTTATTCTTTGTAAGCGATCTTTAATATCCGCCTGGGGGGTCCTCGCGGCCAATCTTTTGAGCAAACGGAAGTCGCTTTGCCAATCAAAACACTCACTGATATTTCTAGCCATAAGTTCAGACTGATTGAAGCCGCGCCAGTTCAGACGGTACCAATGGAGAGGCACAGCCGTTACCAGCAGGGAATGATTGTCAAAGCCAAGTTTGGAAATTCGGGGTCTAATAAATTTGGTCATCAAGTCGCTAATGTTCGTGGCCAGGCTTTCTATGAAATCGTATTTAAAATATTTTAGCAACTGTTTAACGCTTGTTTCTTCGTAGGAACATGCCACTAATAGCCCATCGAGGGAATGGGCGCTTTTACAAAATGGGCAGATCTTGCCGTCGGTGGTGGGCGCGCCACAAAAGGCACAATTGAAACCTTGGCGGATTTTAATGTTTATCAGGCAGTCTGAACATATGTAAGAACCATCATGGCCAATTAAATCAATTTGGCAGCCAAGGCAGTGCCGGGGGAAAAGAGTGTCCAAGATGACGTTTTTTATCTGGCCCATGTCTATAAGTATTCTATTTGCTGTGTTATAATCTTCTTAGCGATGTCGTTCTTCAAGTTAAATTTTGCCCAAAAAAATAAATTAGGAGTGGATATCGGCACGTCCGCTGTCAAAATTGTTGAACTTTCCAGGGAAGCGGGCAGGTTTAAATTGGAAAACTATGCCCTTTTTCAGCTAGAGGCTATAGAAAGATCTTTTGCTGGCGAACAGTCTAATAGTTCGTCGCCGTCCGCTTTTAATGATGCGGATTTAGCATCGGGCATTAAAGAAACTCTGAAAAGAGCGAAAATTTCCACCGTAGATGCCGTGGCCTCTATTCCTTCATTTAATACTTTCGCCACCGTTATAAGTATGCCTTATCTTTCAGAGACTGACATTGCCAAGACTATCCCATTTGAGGCGCGCAAGTATATCCCCATACCTCTCAACGAAGTGGTGCTTGATTGGTCTATTATTGGTGTAAACCCTCCCGCCCAGCAGATCGCGCCTAATGATAAGGAAGTAACCAATACTCCTAAACCGCCTTCAGTCGATGTGTTTATTGTAGCAGTGCCGAAGGACGAAACTCAACGCTATCAAGGCATAATGAAGCAGGCCGGACTAAATCTTAGGGCTTTGGAGCTGGAAAATTCGGCTATGATCAGAGCTTTGGTAGGCAACGACCTTAGTCCCATTGGCATCGTGAATATTGGTGGCCGGAGCACTTCTATTTTGATAGTTGATCGGGGATTTGAAAGGATCAGCCATAATTATGAAGTTGGCAGTTTTGAAATTACCAAGGCTATTGCCAGAGCGCTGAACGTTAGCCTGAAACGCGCGGAGGAACTAAAAAGAACTTTAGGCTTGAAAAATGAAAACAGTGGTATGATCACGGCGGCGATGTCTTCGCTGGTTGATCTGATTGTATTTGAAACTAAGAAAATCATGCACAATTATGAAGATGCAAAAAAAGTAAAAATCTCGAAGGTATTATTAATTGGCGGTTTGGCAAATATGCCCATGTTCATGGATTATTTCCCCAAAAAATTGGGTTTGCCAGTGTCGGTCGGTAATGCCTTGGCTCGAGTGGTTTTTCCGGTTCAGCTCGAGCCTCTGCGCCAAGAATTAAATTCGACTTTCGCCATCGCTTTGGGACTGGGCATGAGGGAAATATAAACAATATCAGGACTTACGCGTAAGTCCTAAATATTTAAATCTCGAATGTGTGCATAACACGTTCTGCTAAATAAGTTAAAATACTTCTAATGGATTCTAACGGGGGACTACAACTTCTTCCCGAAACCAGAAAAAAAATTGAGGTAAAAATTCCTGGGCAAAACCGCCTCACTACCTTTTCGTTTATTTTTTTAGCGCTTATTCTGGCGCTTTACGGTGGCTTGATGTTATATCAAGGAATGTTGAGTTCGGACCTCGACGAAATCGAGAGACAATTAGTTGACATCGAGAAGGGTAGAGACAAGAAAGAAGAAAAAAAAATGTTGGACCTTCATAACACTTTGTCGATAATAAGACCATTGCTAGAGTCACATGTCGTTTGGTCTGAAGGACTGACCAGGATCCAGAATTTGGTTAATCCCCAAGTCCAATTTGATTCACTAAGCGCTAAGATTGACAGAGAAGAATATATTTTTAAAGCTTACGCGCCGAATTACGCAGTTATCGCTAAGCAAATTGCCGCTTTTTATACGGATCCGGCAATAGTTGACATCAACTTGGGTAAAGTGACTTCTCTGCCCGCCGGGAAGCTGGAGTTTAATATGCTATTAAATCTTGATATCGATCAGTTTTTAAGAAAAAACTTACCTAAGAAAGTGGAAAGAAACACTGATGAATAAAGACTTACTGGCATCATTAATATTTGGGATTGGCTGTTTCCTATTTTTTGTCTTGGTGGTTCCACGATACAGCGTTTTAGGCGATTATCGGTCCATCATAGAAACCAGAAAGGCGCTTTTATCGGATCGTCAAACCGAGAAACAAAATTTTTCCGCACTAGCGAGCCAATATCAGTCTCAAAAAGCAGATATTGATAAAATCAACACTCTGTTGCCGGCGAACAAACAGATTGACTATATCGTTTCCAGCACCCAGACGGCGGCCCAACAAACCGGCATGCAATTAAATGGCCTGACGGTATCTGGGGGTAATGAATTTTCAGCGCTGCCTTATAAGAAAACTTTTATTCGGGCAGAAGTCAGTGGCACTTATCCGTCGCTTTTGAATTTTTTCGGTGAAATTGAGAAAAACTTGAGACTCTATGATGTAATGGAACTTAATATCGGAAAAGACCCCCTATCAATTGGTGGCAATTTGCTAAATTTCGATATCAAATTAAACGCATACAACCTTAAATAATATGCCCACGCTTAATCTCCAACCCAAAACTAAAAAAGCTAACCGAAGCCTTGTGATTCAAGTAGCCATTATTCTGCTTGGCTTGGTCCTTGGCTACTCGTATTACACGCAATTTGAAAAAGATAATAAAGCGCCGATTATTGTTACTGATATTCATCCAGAAGATAATCTGGGGAAATTTAAGAACCTTAGTTCTTTTGATCTGTCAATCTTTGGAGAACCGGCCTTTCGGACTTTGAAAATTATTGGTGAATACCCGATCCAGCCGGGAACCACGGGTCGGACTGATATCTTCGCCCCGTATTAAATAGCTTAAAGTGGCTTTTCAATCGCCTAAACTACTGATCGAGGAACTGCTAAAAAGGGGGTTGCTTACCCCCGAGCTTATCATTGAAATTGAAGAAAAAGCCGCCGCCAGCGATGCTGACGTTGGCGAGCTTTTGCTTGCGAGAGGTATTATTTCTGACGCAGACCTGCTGGCAGTTAAGGCGCAGGTGTATCAATTGCCCGTTATTGATATTTCGCAATTTGAGATCAATCGCGATGTTTCCAGGGAGATTTCGGATCAGATTATTAATCTGTATAAAATTATCCCGTTTGCCAAAGAGGGAGGCGTGCTTAAAGTCGCTCTGATTAATCCGGAAAATGTCAATTCCCTTGAAGCCCTTAAATTTATCGCCTCTGATAAGGGCTTGTTTCCGGAAAAGTATTTAATAAGCTATGCCAATTTCAAGATACTTAGTTCAAATTATAAGACTCTTTCAACAGAGGTTGACCGTGAGCTTGAAAATATCAGTGAGACTTCACAACAGAGCCTCCAGATAAATGATAAAACCGGCGGCCTGGAGGAAATTACCGCGGAAGCACCGGTCACTAGAATTGTGGCTGCTGTCGTAAAACACGCGGTTGAAACCAGAGCCTCGGACATTCACATTGAGCCATTGGAGGAGAAAATTCGGCTACGCTTTAGAATTGATGGCATACTTCACGCGGCCCTGTCTTTGCCCAGCAATTTGCTTTCAGCTATTGTTACACGCGTCAAAATTCTTTCTGATCTGAAAATTGACGAAACCAGACTGGCGCAGGACGGCAGATTTTCAACAAAGATCGGGGATAGGAAGGTAGACTTTCGGGTTTCGACTTTCCCAACGCGTAACGGCGAGAAGGTTGTGATACGTATTCTGGATCCTTTGGTCGGTGATATTGGACTGGCCGATCTTGGTCTAGAAGGCCGATCGCTAAATTTAGTTAAGGAAAATATGGCCAAGCCTTTTGGGGCAATCCTAATTACTGGTCCAACGGGATCTGGAAAATCTACCACCTTAGCGGCGATGCTTCGGCAAATCAACGAGGAGGGTATAAACATTGTTACCTTGGAAGATCCGATTGAATATTATGTCGAAGGCGTTAATCAGTCACAGATCCATGAAGAAATCGGTTACACTTTTGCTAACGGCTTGAGACACATTCTCCGCCAAGACCCGAATGTAATCATGATCGGTGAAATCCGCGACGGTGAAACGGCTGGCTTGGCAACCCAGGCATCTTTAACTGGGCACGTAGTCCTTTCTACTCTCCACACCAACGATACCATTGGCGTTATCCCGCGTTTGATTGACATGGGTGTTGAGAAATATTTACTGGCGCCTACTCTTAATCTGGCCCTGGCTCAACGTCTAGCCCGTAGATTATGTAAGACTTGTAAAATTCCTACTAAGCCCAGCCCGGCGGAGGAGGAGATTATTAAAAAAGCACTGGCGGAAATGCCGACGGAGGCCAAAAAAGAATTGCCGAAGTCTAATTTTGAAATATATAAACCCGGGGAGGGATGTAAAGATTGTAACGGGAAAAAATACAAAGGCCGGGTTGGTGTTTTTGAAACCTTGGCCATGACGGATGAATTGGAAACAATCGTCCTTAGCGACATTTCCGAAGCCAAATTAAGAGCCGAAGCCAAGCGGCAGGGGATGATTACTATGTTTCAAGATGGTATAATCAAAATATTGCAAGGAGTTACTTCCCTGGAGGAGTTGTTTGAGGTTGCCCAAGACATGAGCGAGAAAATACCGATTGAATTTCAGACCAAAAATTAGAATAGCCATGGAGGACTATAAAAAAATGGTGGATGATCTTTCGTTTATGACCGCTCAAAAAAGCGGTTCAGATTTGCATCTCTCAACCGGCTACTATCCAACGGTAAGAATTGATGGTCGACTCGTACCCCTGACGGATTACAAGGTCTTGGACAAAAGTACCGTTGCCGGTATGGCCATGGCGGTAATGGATGATGCCCGGAAGCAGAGGTATATGAGTGAAAAGGAGATTGATTTTGCTTATGAATTGAGTGAAAAAGTTAGAGCCAGGGTAAATATCTATCTGACCAGAGGTAACTATTCGATCGTTTTTAGATTTATCCCAGACCGGATTGCTACTATCGAGGAACTTAATTTACCCCAAAGTTTAAAAATATTCAGCAAGTTGTCGCAAGGATTTGTGCTGGTAGTCGGCCCCAATGGTCATGGGAAATCTACCACCATGGCTGCCATCATTGACCTGATCAATCATGAAAGAGCCGAGAAAATTATCACCATCGAAGACCCGATCGAGTACATTTTTGCGCCCGATCGCAGTATTATCGATCAGCGCGAGCTGTATTTTGACACTCTGGCCTTCGATAAAGCTTTGCGCTCTACTTTTCGTGAAAACGTTAATGTGATCATGGTAGGTGAGATGCGAGATTATGAAACCATGGCTGCCGCAGTATCAGCGGCCGAGACCGGCCACTTAGTCTTTGCCTCCCTGCACACCAATAATGCCGCTCAAACGATTGAGCGTATCGTCAGTACTTTTCCGCCCGCCCAACAAACCCAAATTGTAATTCAATTAGCAAACACTCTATCAGGAGTCGTTTCCCAGAGACTCATCCCCCGCTTAAAGGGAGGATTGATACCAGCAGTCGAAGTCATGATCGCCACCACTGCCGTTCGGAATCTCATCCGCGAAGGGAAAACTCTACAGTTAAATCTGGTCATTGAAACCGGGGCGGATGTGGGCATGATTTCCCTGAATCATTCCTTGGCGGATTTGGTGAGAAGGCAGGAAATTTCTATCGATCAGGCCGAATTTTATTCGTTAAATCCGGTCGAATTAAAAAATTTGATCTAATGGAATTTGTTTATCAAGCAAAAAATAGTCAAGGTCTTTTAGTGGAAGGACGGATTGACGCTCCCAACGAGGACCAGGCCGTAAACGTGCTCCATGAAAAAGGCCTGGTTATTTTATCATTGGATTCCACCCAAAAGCCGTTTTTATCCAAAGATTTGCTGTCTTTTTTTGGCAAGCCGAATAAGAAAGACATTGCCCTATTTACCAGGCAAATTGCCACAATGGTGGATGCGGATGTGCCTCTGGTGGAAGGACTCCATACCATAAGTCAGCAGGTAAATAAAGAGTCATTTAAAAAAATAATCAATACGATCGCTGCCGCCATTGAGGGTGGAGCTTCTCTATCTCTGGCCTTGTCTGAACATGCTGAACTGTTCGGGTCTTTTTATGTCAGTTTAGTTAAATCCGGAGAAGTCTCGGGTAAATTGCACACCACCTTGAACTATTTGGCCGACTATCTTGAAAAAAATTCAGCCCTGGTCTCGAAAATTCGTAGCGCCCTGTCTTATCCTATCTTTGTTTTATTTGCCATCATCGTCGTGTCGTTGATTGTAATGACGGTAGTGATGCCGAAACTTCTGGTTATCCTTAAAGATGCTGGTGCTGAAAATTTGCCGTTGAGCACTCGGCTCCTTATCTGGGTGACTGATTTCGTTAATAATTATATTATTTTGATCATTATTTTGCTGTTGGGTGGAATAATTGGGGGGTTTTATTATATTAGGACCGCAAACGGGAGAAAAAATTGGGATAACTTCAAAATAAATGTTCCGCAATTTGGATCTCTGATTAGGAATTTTTATCTGGCCCGAATCGGGGAAACACTTTCCACCCTGATTAAAGCCGGCGTGCCAATTTTGGATGGTATTCAAATTACCTCGGAAGTCGTTGGCAATGTGATTTATATGGAAATTCTTCAAGAAGCCAAAGCAAATGTCCGGAGTGGCGGCACGATGTCGGAAGTATTGGCGCGCTACGAGCAGTTTCCGGCGCTGGTCAGCTCCATGCTCAAAATCGGGGAAAAAACCGGCCGGACTGATTTTATGCTGGACAATATCTCTAAATTTTATAAAGCCGAAGCCGAGAACACAATCCAGAATTTAACCCAATTAATCGAACCCGTACTGATTTTGCTTTTAGGTTTAGCGGTGGGGGCGCTGGTTTCAGCGGTGCTACTGCCGATTTACAGCCTGGTAGGCAGCGCCTAAGGGCGACCTGTTTATATCTTGTATTGTCATTAATGGGTTAAGGCAGTATAATTATTATTATAGAAACTAATTAGTCGTACCGCGGGAAAACCGTAGCGTTGAGTGAAACACTAAACGCTGGGTGCTGCCGCTGGCGCTACATAAGGTGTCGATTCCTTTTCAAAAATCTCTCCGAGATTTTCGCGGGTTCACCCTGGTCGAGCTTTTGGTCGTTATCGGTATTATCTCAATTTTGGCAACTATTCTATTATTGCAGCTAGGCACGGCTCGAGCCAAGTCTCGCGACGCTAAGCGTATTGCTGATATTAACCAAGTGCGTTCGGCCGTGGAAGCATGGTTTGATGACTGCGGTTCTTATCCAAACAGTAACGCTTTCGGGACGATTCCTTGCGGAACCACTACCGGACTAGCTCCTAAATATTTGGCCGTTGTTCCTTTGGATCCCTTGACTCCGGGTTGCACGGCTACTTACAGCGGCGCGGGCTGTTATGGTTATGCCGCTAACTCTGCGGGTGTGGCCACTAGATATCAAGTCTGGTCTGAACTTGAGGTATTCAATCGCTCGGCTCTAGGTACGGATACGGATGTTAATGTTGGTGTTGACTGGTCGGCAGCGGCGGGTGTAGGCGTAAATGGCACCGCCGCCAATGAGACCTGTGCTGACACCACCTTGACGGCACCACAAAACTGCATCTTTGATCTAGGCCTTAGGTAAGGTAATTTTTAAATCTCATCCTGCTCGTTTTGGCTAGACGGGGCAAGCTTCCCACAACCAACCATGGTGTATCTTTATCTTTTACTCATAGGTCTGGTGGTGGGGAGTTTTGTTAACGTAGTAATTTACCGAGTACCGATTGGCCGACAGATTGTGACCGGTCGCTCTTCATGTACTCGTTGCCGTCAGATCCTTGCCTGGTATGATCTGATTCCTATCTTCAGTTATTTAATTCTTCATGGTCGCTGTCGCTATTGTGGACAGACTATAAACTGGTGGTATCTAGTAGGCGAGCTTTTCATCTCCCTCGCTTTTGTTTTCAGTTATTATTGGTTTGGTGATTATCCCATAAGTCACCGATTTTTTGTGATTTTTCTGCTAATTATCTTGTTTACTCTCTTAATGACGGATTTGAAATATCTGATTTTGCCGGATGGCGTCATTCTAGCCGGGTTTATCGGCGCGATGGGGTTTGGTTTGGCGGAAAAATACGGAATCGTAGCCAATAGCTGGTCGCTAGTAACCGCGTTTAATTTTCTAAGCGCTCTTTCTCTTTTTCTCATTTTGTACCTGGTGTGGTTTTTTTCCAAGGGAAAATGGCTTGGTTTCGGAGACGTGAAGTTTGCGGCGCTGGTCGGATTGATATTTGGTTTCAACGGCGGTATTTTTATAATATATCTTGCCGTAGTTATGGGGGGGATTCTGGGTGTATCACTACTGTTATTGCGTCAAGCAAATTTGAGTACAAAACTGCCCTTCGGATCTTTTATCAGTCTTGCCGGCATGATATATATTTTTACCGGTACCACTTTGGCCCAGTGGATAAACCTGAATCTTATCTTTCGCTAATGCATGAAGACTTTCATTTTTATCTCAATGGTAAACCAATAACTTCTAAGGACATCAACAAGTGCATATCAAAAAAATGATCATATTGAAGCGGGATTTGAGTAAAGATTATCAAACCGGTTTTACCTTGGCCGAAATGATTATTGTTTTTGGTATCGTGGCAGTTCTTTCCGGATCTTTTATATATAATTTTCGAGCGACGGCGGCAAATAGGGGAGCGCGCAATCAAATCTCATCAATTATTGTTTCTGATATCCGGCGAGTCCAGTCCATGGCCTTGGCCGGGAGTAATCAACAGGGGCAAATTGTTTGCGGTTTTGGGACACACTATGTCAATACCCAGTCTTATCTGCTTTACTCAAAAATGCCAATTGGGGGATCTTGTGCTTTGGCCATCCGCAATTACCTTTCCGGTGATCCGATTATTGAAACCAAAATGATTGATAATACCAATTTTCAACTTTCCGCCGCATTTTCGGATATTTTCTTTGAGCCGCCCGATCCCAAAACATATATTAATAATGTCTCGACCATTTCGCCCCTGGTGACAACCGACATCAACATCGTCCTCAAAGGCCAAGCGTGTACGGCGCAGAACTGTACCACGGTCACTATCTCCACCGCCGGGACGATTGATATAACAAACTAATGATAAATAGTTTTAAAACTAATTCTGCTTCCGACGGCTTTACCCTCATTGAAACCTTGGTGGCGATTTTCGTTTTCGGTGTAGCTCTGACTTCAGTCACGGCTATCTTGATTACTAACAATAACACCGCTAATTTCGTCAAAAACTCCTATATTGCCAGCGGGTTGGCGCAAGAGGGGGTAGAGGTAGTCAGGAATTTGCGAGATGGAGATTGGTTAGCTAGTCGTTCTTTTGGAGCATTTGGCAGTACCACTGGTTTACCGGTGGCTGACAGCACTTATCGCGTACAGTGGAATTCAACCACACTTTTGGCTAATCAAGATGTTTTCATAAAAAAAGATAGCATTTCCGGAATTTATAGTTACGACACTGGGGTTAATACACCTTTTAAAAGAACGGTCCAAATCACAACTATCACGTCCAACGTGGAAAAAAGAATTGCCGTAAATGTAAGCTGGACGGAACGCGGTATTCCACGATCAATTAATGCCGAAGATCATTTGTATAATTGGCGATGAATCTAAAACTTATATC
>CAYIXQ010000022.1:0-5176 GCA_964367475.1 uncultured Candidatus Saccharibacteria bacterium
GGTCCCCCGCCAAGGATTGAAACCTTCGACGAGAATCGTGGTAAAATGATAGTGGGGGCATAAGCTAATGGTAAACTTTTCCTCTCCAAAAGGAAATTTCTCCGTTCGAGTCGGAGTGCCCCCGCTAGATTAATTGGATTATCCTAATTTTTTGTAATTTAGAAATTAATTTTAAATTATGGACCAAAAAGAATTTGCAAATGTAACTCCCATTGTTTTATTCGTAGTCTGTGTCGGTGGGAAAGGAATTTGCGCGAGAGTTAAGTAGGGCTTTTGCTTGAGTTGACTCTCAAATTTAAAATGTTAAACTGGATGAAGTAACGTTATTTTGCTGAGCGAAGAGCAAAATGGAAGATTCTCATCTTATATTTTGTCCGTACGAAGCTAAAAGGGTAATATTATGAAAACAAAAATTGTTCTTATCGTCGAAGCCTTTATTTTGGGGTTTATAATTCCATATATTGTCGCGCTGCCTATGTTTAAACATATAGGGGATTTCTTTATCGTCGCGCCACTATTTATAGTTTTCTATCTGATTGCTGGAATAGTTAATGCGGTAATTACTAGCGAAGCAGGACAAGGATCTTTTCTAAGGTCAATTCTGTTTTTCGTGAAAGTAGCCCTCCTGTCCATGGTTTTTATGATTCTTTATTCATACCTTTTTGTGCCCTGCTGCACGGGCGAGGGTAGTCGTCTTCTTATTATTTTGTACCAAATCTTGCAGACATTCTTTCCTATGTCACATAATATTTTAGGATTTCTTTTTGGGCTCATTGGTATTGGCATAGGCCTAAAAATTGCTAAAGCCAGGACGTAAACCAATATGTACTCTGCTAAAACAAAATCCGCCGCACTAAACGCGGCGGTTTTGTTTAGAAAAATTATAATTCTTTAACCTCTACTTTTATTTTCTTAGGTCGGTTTGATTTGCTGTTCTCAATTTGTGCGATTAGCGATTCTACATCCTCGATTTTGTAAAGCCGGTAGTTGTTCATGGGATTTCTGTAAGCTGCGAGGAATCCCTTTTTGTCCCAGTTACGAACTGTCAAGGGAGTAACACCAAGTAATTTAGCCACCTCATTCACAGTGAGAAATTTTTTCGGCATTAGTCGTTTTGTAATTAAATGATTATCGCCTCAATAAACTAATAATTACACTCATAGCCACGGCGCCGTCAATTTATAAATCTTTATGCCATTCATAGTATTAAGGTTTATAAGCCTGTACTAAGTATAAGACATGTTAAATAATGATCAATTGATTCTGTGGATAATTTAAATATTTATTAGATACACGAATTCGACATTTCAATGCGGCCCACCAAGGTTTCGTGGACTAAATTTGGATAATACACTTATCCACTTTTCTTGATGCGCCTGCTGTATAATTAATCATCGGATATGTGATCGGATTGTATATCCGATAGTACGTGTACGGCGATATCCAATACATTTGAAGAGATAGGTAACTTAAGACAAATTTATCTATTATTGGATATAAAAACATCACGGCCCCAGCAATAATGCCGGGGCCGCGTGGAACGCATCCATGATTGCTCGTATAAAGTAATCCTGGACATAGTAATTTTAGCAAATTTTTATTCACTTTTCAACTTTGTCTAACGATACAGAAAAATCAAAATTTATTTCATTACAAGCGGCCTCAAAATTATGTTCCTACTCACCGGAATACTTGAGGTTGCTCGCTCGTCAGAAGAAAATCGTTTCAAAACGCATTGGTCGTAACTGGTATACGACAGAAGTCGCTATTCGTGAATATGTAGCAAGGCAAAGTTTGACTATCGTTATTCCAAAAAGTGTCTTTAATTCGGCCACGGGTGAAATTGATAATTCAGCACAAATTAAAATTGGCAATCAAGAGGAAATTTCGGCTGACGCGTCAGTGAAAGTTGAGCTAACTTCCATTCGGAATCTCGAAGCTGTTAATTCAGAATTGTCCATCGCTCACAAACGCGAGGGTAGTATCGAAGAAAAATTGGAGCAATTGGAAAATTTTATGAGTGAGAAAGACTCCCTGGAGAGGAATTCAATTATCCGCCAAGACGAGCAGGCCGCTCGTACTGATGCCATTCTTGAAAAGATTAACGAAAATCTTGCTGAGCTTTCAAAGTTTAATGTGCTGGAATCTAGTCAGCCCAAAGTTATCTCGATCAAAACAGAAAATGTCATTCCGGAGCCGATCGAGCAGGCCATGGGCACCATTTCGCAAAGTTTAGAAAAATTATCTGGCATTCAATTCGAACAACTAAATAAGTTGCATCAGTTGGAGATTCAGCAGTCTAGCAGTAGCAACGCTGCTTTAAATGAACAGGTAGTATCTGCCCTTGCCAGAATTTCGGAAAATTTAAAACAGCTCTCTAACATCCAGGATTTACAGGTAAAACAATTGGCAGTACAGCGAGAGGAGATTTCTTCAAAAATAGCCTCATTAGATGGGGAGGATTTGACGGCTGATAATCTCGATCGGGTTCAGGGAGTGATTGATAAAACAGCCGAAAGAACTGAAAAAATCCTTGAGAAAATCCAGACTGGGTTAGGCCAATTAATTGAGTCGAAAAAACAGGAAACACCCAAGGTCATTCATGTTCATGCGAATTATAAATCTCATGAAGAAGTCAGGGAATCGCTTGATAAAATCACTGAAAACCTTAAGCATCTTTCGCTGATTCAAAACCTCCAGTTAAAGCAGATCCAGCTACAGCAACAGTCGTTCAACGATGCGATAGTTCGGAGTTTAGAGTATCAACAGAATCAACTGACAGGCTCTGATGCCCTATCGGCGGCGCCACCGACATTACCCGTTATTAATCAAGAATTTATCAGTGAGAGAACCGACAAGATCTTAAATAAAATCTATGCTGCGGTTGATAGTTTGATAAAAGCGCAAGAAACCAGTCTGAAAGCCAGCATGGCCGTCCAACAACCAGTAGTGACTTCCTCGGTAGTACAAACCCAGCCGGCCAGTGTTACTGTTCAATCTGATCCAGCCAGCCAAATGCAGATCCAGCTTGCCCTTGAGAAAATTTCTGACAATCTTGAGTCGCTCGGCAAAATCCAGCAAACCCAGCAGGAGCATACCCAAAAAATTGTGGAGAAGCAAGCCGAGCAACAAAGCGAAATTAAAGCCTTCAAATTCCACACCCCCTTGTATGAACAGGGTCCCCCTGTTTTACAGAGTAACCCTGTAAAGGGATTAGTAGCCCCACTTTCCCCCGAGCAGCAGGAATTTTTTGAGATTCAATCCAAGAGCTTCGGCTATCGTTTTAAAAAACTAGACCGTCTCGGCAAAAAGGTTTTGGTTAAAGCCAGAGTAAATTTTGCCGTCGCCGTCAGCGCGGTGGTAATTGTGTTCCTGCTGGTCGGCGGTGTCAGCTTCAGTAATTTTGACGGCATCGGCGCCGCCATTAAGGAAGTATTCAAAGATGCCGATACTCTCCAGGGACATTTTGCTGGCACTCATGCCAACGAAGTTTTACTGCTTGACAGATCTGGCAACCTCTCTATCTATGGTCATGTCGAGACGCAGGGTCAGCTTAAGTCGTTTGCCACGGACGGTATCGCGCCCATCATTGTTGAATCGAAAACTCTGGTTGAAAATTTGAACGCCGAATATCTCGACAGTCTAGCCTCCAAAGATTTTACTCTCGCCTTTGTCACCAAAAACGGCAACATCACTTATCAGGATGTCCGACTGATGGGGAAAGTAGAAGTTGGCAAGACGCTCCTAGTTCATGGCGCGACAAAACTGCTTGACGAGCTGACGGTGGATGGCAAAAATGTCGTTATCACCACCGGTAATCTCGTGTTGAGATCTGGAACGATCAACATTAACAATCGTGAGATGATCAAAAATCTCAACACCGAATTTTTCCAGGGACTAAAGCCGGGAGATTTCACACTTGACTATGTGGTGGAAAATGGCAATGAGACCGATCGGATGGCCTTTTTCAACGGCGGCCTTTATGGTGCGAATGGCGCTTTCTCTTCTTTGGGCGTTTCAGGCAACGTCAGTCTTGGCTCGGACAGCAAGAAAGATGACATTATCATCACCATCTCCTCCAAAAAATTCTCGGTTGATTCCAAAGGTAATCTTAACGCGCCGGGCCAGACCACGGTCGGTTCGCTCTATACCAGCAATGTTAAATCTGATCTGTTGCCTTCTGGTTCGTTTGATCTTGGCTCGACCGATCGGCCATGGGATGAATTAGTTGTTACCAGCGCCAGTTTTTCTTCCATTAGTATTGCCGGTGTTCTCAACACTTCCGGCACCGCGAGCGCCTCATTTATCATCAATACTGATAATACTAGCTCGGATTCAGAGAATGCCTATATTGCGTTTGAGCGCGGCAGCTTGTTGCCCAATGCCAAACTCGAATGGGACTCGACTCGCGACAAATTTGTTTTTAATTTTCCAGCTTACATTCAAGGCACAGCCAGTGCTTCGTATGTTTTATCGACCGGCGGGCTACAAGTTGCTGGCCAGTCCACAGTTTCATACTCTCGCTTTGGCACTAACACCACTTCTCATGGTCTTTCTTCGTCGGCCGATTTGCTAATTAGCGGCACTGTTGAGGTTGATGGCTCCTTTTTTATTGATGGCAGTTCTAACATTTCCGGCACAGCTTCCGCCGACGCGTACTATGCCTTACCATCATCGGCGGCTTCACCGGCATTTTCTTTTACAACTGATCGGGACACGGGTATCTTCCGCCCTGTTGTTAATCAGCTTGGTTTTTCTACCCTTGGCGTTGAGCGTGGACGGTTTGATACCAGTGGTAATTTCGGTATCGGCACTACAGCCCCGGCCACTAAACTCGAAGTCCAAGGTACAGCCTCGGCCTCGTATCTTCAAATTGCCAATACTATCCAAACGGGTGCGGGAGGAATAGCCTCTGTAGCCTATAACCGATTTGGAAATGGGACTACCTCTGAATCCCACTACATTACTGGAGCTAGTGATGTCTTTGTAACAAGCGATCTAGAGGTAGATGGAAGTGTCTCGTTTGCTGGACCGGCCAGTATTTCTAGTACATTGTTTGTTGGCACATACGGCCAATCTGGCAATGTCGGCATAGGTACATATATTCCTAAATCTACCCTCGATATCCGCGGTACCGCCTCCGCCTCCTTGTTTCTCGCCCCCGGTGGCACAGTCA
>CAYIXQ010000022.1:5276-8720 GCA_964367475.1 uncultured Candidatus Saccharibacteria bacterium
ATGGTAATCTTGGCATCGGCACCACAAGTCCCCTGACTAAGTTTGAGATCCAGGGCAAAGTATCGGCAAACTTTGCTGCATTTGATGTCTTGCAAATTGGAAATCTTGGCTCCACCGTGTCGTATTCAAGATTCGGCTCTGGCACCACTAGTCACTCGAACTTTATTACCACAGGTAGTGATTTGATTCTGGCCGGGGATACGGAATTCAACGCCTCCGCCCAGTTCGACTCCTTTACTCGTGTGTCATTTAATAATGCGAGCGCCTTTGTGGTGGATGATGGCAGCTTTAATGACCCGATATTCTTGGTAGATACCACGGCCTCGATGTCCAATTCTGGTATCACTATTGCGGCCGGCCCGACACAGACGGGAGCATTGTTTAGAATTGAGAGCTCGGGCGGCAGTTTGTTGTCCAAATTTAGCGCCGATGGGGGATTAGTAATTGATATTGCCTCTACCTCGGCCTTGCTCTTATCAAATGGTTCAAGCGTCAGCGCCGAGAGATTTAGATTTGATACCTTAAGTGGCAAGTTTGATATTGTCAACTCCGTTAGCTCAAGCGCTCTCGCTTTTGAAATATTTGGCGCGGCCTCTATATCAGGGGATCTGGTGCTAGGTAGTCCAGCCTCTACTAGTGATTTCTATAACCGCAATATCGAAGGTTCGGGTATTTTGGCATACGGCGCGATCTGTGCTGATGATGCTCTCGATACGACAGATGACTGTATTGACGCCGCCCGCGTTCCGGGTACGGTCTATGGTATTTCCTCCAGTTTTACGGTGGACGATATTGCTGAAAATTTCCCTACCCGTGATGCTAAACTGGACTCCGGTCATCTCGTAGCTCTTGATTTCCAATTAATCCCGAGCGGTTCCGCGTTCAATAGCCCATACGAGTCAGAGTTTGTTAAACGCGCCTCATCGTCGGAGCGAGCCACCTTAATGGGTGTGGTTTCCACAAAGCCGGGTGTATTACTAGGTGGCTGGGGGCAAAACAATGACCCCCGGGCAGTCAAGCAAGTGGCAATCGCTCTGGCCGGACGCGTACCGGTAAAAGTTAATCTTGAAAACGGTAACATTATTGCCGGTGATCCAATCACCATCTCGTCAACTCCGGGTGTCGGGATGAAGGCCTCCAGCGCGGGTAGAGTGATTGGGTTTGCATTGGAGGGCTATAGCACTACGGTTGAAAATAAAAGAGGCAAAGGGAGCGGGCGTAATGGTTCAGACGAGCCGTTAAGCCGCGTCGAATTGGTCAAAGGCGCCTCGACTTCGGGCGAGTTTGAAATATTAGTCTATATTAACACCACCCACTTCACACCCGGCCAGGAATCAAGTTTACAGACTAAAAATGTTATCGGTGAATTTACTGATTATGGCAATGCCTTGAGCGAAATCGTCAACGCTCCGCTGTATAAGTTTAATTACAAAAACGGTGCTCACAACAACGAAGAGTTTGTCGGTATTATTACTGACTACTCACCGACATTCGGTATGGACAGATCAAGCAAATATATCGGTGGCGAGAACTTCAATGAACTGACTGCCTTCGGCTATACCTTTGCGGCCATTAAGGAACTATATCGAAAAATAGAAGGGGCCAATATTGGAATGAGTATGGCGTCCAGTAACGCCGGATTTAGCGGTCCGGGAGAGATTATTAGTATGAATCAAATCACATCATCAGTAGCTTCACAGTCATCGGATTTAAGGATAGCCATTGTGGATGATAAATTGGTATTGATGCCCAAGACTGGCATTTCGACCATAATTTTGAAGGCCCTTGAACAAGTGATCATTGATGCGCCAGTAAATTTGGTCAGGAACATTTGGACCAAGGGTAGCATCATAGCTGAAGGTATCAAAAAAACATATTATTCCATCGCGGACATAGATATTTTTACCAGTGTTGATTTGGCGACAATGGTGGCGAATTGGGGAACGCGCAAGCCGGAAATTGCCCAAGATGCCGATCCGGAAACTAGATCAATGTTCACAGGCAGTGGGGCGGAAGCGGCAGATCAGTCCAAAGTTGATCTGGCGGAAAATGGAAACTATCTGGCCACTTATGGTGTTGACTCAACTCGTGGCGAGATCCAGTTGTCAGGTTCGGGAGAGATCACGGGCGGCGAAGCTAAGGTGTTCTTTGACTACTCCTTCACCTCGATTATCTCGCCCGACGTGCCGATCAAAGTAATCGTTACTCCCACCTCGGCTACTACTGGTCAAGTGTACGTGGCGGAAAAAGGTGTTTATGGGTTTGTGGTCAGACTAGCCAATAGCACTGCTCCCGCTGATGCCGGGGTAAAATTTGACTGGCTGGTAATTGCCCGCCGCAAGGGGTTTGAAAATGGAGAAAATGTTGATATTTTGACATCGCCAACTCCAACTCCGACCCCTGAACCAAGTGTCGAACCAGTCCCGACTCCAAACACTACTCCGGAACCTTCTCGGGAAAATATCGAAATATCGCCATCACCAGCCGTCATCTCCGAACCTAGTAACAGTCCAACGCTCTCCGCCACCCCCGCCCCCTCACCGGAAAATATCGATATTTTAATATCGCCCGCCACCACGCCAGAGCCAACCCCGTCCACAATCCCAGAACCCACTCCCTCGGCTATACCAGAACCAACTCCTTAAACTCTGAAACTTTAATCTATTAAACTTATTTAGCATGGCTACCATTAAACAATTCGAAGACCTCATCTGCTGGCAAAAGGCGCGGGAACTAACACAACATGTTTACAAAGTTACAAGGTTGCAGGATTTCAGAGCTGATTGTGGTTTGTGTGATCAAATCCAACGTGCCAGTGTTTCGATCATGTCCAATATCGCCGAAGGTTTTGAACGGGGGACAAAGCAGGAATTTCTTAACTATTTATTTATCGCCAAAGGCTCGGCCGGGGAAGTCCGCACCCAGTTGTATGTAGCATTGGATGCGGGGTATTTAAACTCTGAAACCTTTAAACGTTTAAACTATCTGGTTAGACAATGTTCCATTTTAATTGCCGGTTTGATAAAAAGTTTAAAAGTTTCAGAGTTTAAGGGCTCACAATATAAAAAAGTTCCCAAGCCCAAAACCATGTCACTGGTCTCACAACTGGCCATCGAAGCCAACCCCGAACTGCGGAATTATTGCAACGAAATTACTGGCCAGATCAACTGGGGTAGTTATCACGAAGACCAAAGAAAGAAAAACCTTAAACTCTGAAATCTTGAGCCCGGAGACTTTTAAACTTTGAAACCTTCTGTCTTAATCCCATGTCCTCCCGTATTCAAAAATTCCTCTCTCTTCTTCAAATCCTCATCATTTTCTCCGAGCTGCTTCTGGTTTTTAGCTTAGATATTCCAAGTACGCCGCTAGAAACCAAGCAAGCTGAAGCCGCCTCCTGGTATGCCAACGGCTGGCCCTACCGTAAGAAGATTGTTATCAATCGGA
>CAYIXQ010000022.1:8820-11809 GCA_964367475.1 uncultured Candidatus Saccharibacteria bacterium
CCGAATACAACAATCAGTATTCTCCCTCCACTTTCCATGCCTTTGGTAAGCAAGAGGCTAGGATCAGAGCATCTTCAGTAGGTAATTCTGCCGGTACTACCGCCGGTAAAACTGGCTCGGCCAGCGGTGCCTCCTGGTATGCCAACGGCTGGCCCTACCGTAAGAAGATTGTTATCAATCGGAACAAAGTAGTGGGAGGAGCTAATCTCAACAACTTCCCAATATTAATTTCCAGAACCGATACCGATCTCAAAGCCTCCGCCTCCAGTGGCTATGTTCAGAAAGATGGAGGTAAAGATATATTATTCACCGCCGCCAACGGTACCACCAAACTTAACCATGAGATTGAATCCTATACCCCCACTACCGGTAACCTAATCGTCTGGGTTCAAGCTACCATCTCTGCCAGTTTCGACACCATCATGTATGTCTACTATGGCAACTCCAGTGCCTCTGACCAACAAACTGCCGGTCAAGTGTGGGATGGGAATTTCAAGGGGGTGTGGCATCTTGCTGACGCCGGTCCAACCACTGCCGACGATTCCACTTCTAACGCTAATGACGGGGTGCAAACAGGAGGGGTAACCTTTGGAGCCACCGGCAAAATTAACAAAGCTACAAGTTATGACGGAGTGGATGACTATATCAAAGAGAACGGCACAACCCTGGCTAATTTCTCGGGTAATTTCTCTTTTAGTGGATGGTTCCAATTAAAGGAAGTTCAGGATATTCAAGGCATTATGGGTTTTAATTCCGGCTCTACTTATCGCTACGGACTTTCGACAAAAATCGGTGGTGCGGTTCCAAGATTCACGTTTGAAGCTCGGTTGACTGGAGGACTGCTTACTGCCGAGTATAACTTTGCCACCAACCAAAGCCAGTGGTATCACACTTATTCTGTCTATGACGACACCGCAAAAGTGGCCTACCTTTATGTTGACGGAGTGCTTCGCGTTACTTCAGCCGCAGGATCGGGCTCACTTACTGATGGCGGCACTGGCGACCAAAAGTTTGAAATAGGCAGAGGTTACGACGCCATTGGTGGTACCTGGAATGCTGACATTGACGAGGTCAGATTCTCCAATGCCGTCCGTTCCGCCGCCTGGATCGCCACCGAATACAACAATCAGTATTCTCCCTCCACTTTCCATGCCTTTGGTAAGCAAGAAGCTCGAGTTAAAACTACTCCGGGCACCAAAGCGAAATAGTGATTTATCCCATGAAAAATCAGGGAGGAGAATAACTCTCTAGATTTTTTGTCTTGAAACCTTATGCTTATCTTAATGACTCGAAAATCTCTTTTTTTTTACTTTAATTTATCTAACTCTCGGAATTTTTAATTTTGCTTTTCAAACTGGGGCCGATATCACTACCGATCTTGCCGCAAGCAATACCTTCTATGTCGCCACTACTGGCGATAATGCCCGCTCCTGCGCACAAGCGAGCCTCGAGCGGAAAGGAATCCGAAGGCAAGCTCAAGAGCATTGCCCGTAGCTATTTGTACAAAGACATTCTGCAATTCCAGAATATCAAGCACGCCGAGGCCATTGAAAAACTGCTGCAGGCGCTGGCCCTGCAAATCGGCAATGAGGTTTCCTATAACGAGCTGGCGCAGATGACTGGCATAGACAAAAACACGGCGGCAAGCTACATCCGGATTTTGGAACAGGCTTTCATTATTTTCAGGCTGCAACCGTTCAGCCGGAACCTGCGGAATGAACTGAAGAAATTGAGGAAAATATACTTTTTTGATACCGGCATTCGCAACGCCTTAATCAATAATTTCAATCCTCCAAACCTTAGGCAAGATACAGGGGCTTTATGGGAAAATTTTGTGATTAGCGAGAGGATAAAATACAATCACAACAATAACCTGGAGAAGAACGTCTATTTTTGGCGAACCAGAGAAGGCAAAGAGATTGATTATTTAGAAGAGAAGGGGGGAACATTGCGGGGGTTTGAGATTAAATGGCAGGAAGAAAAATTTAGAATCCCCAAACTATTTTTGCAAAACTATCCCGGCAACACGGTCCATTTGTTAAACCGAAAAAATTATCAGGAGATTATAAGATCGTAAAACAAAATCTCAATGAGTTACCATAAATTTCCATCTGTTTCTAAGGCTTACCAAGCCTGGCACAAAATGCCTTCCCACCAATTTTTCCATTGGCTGGGGTTTTCGATTTTTACCTTAATCGCCTTTACCTATGTCTTCTCTGTAATCTATCTCTTTGATCTGGAGCGGGAGAGTAAGAATGATTATTTTCAGATTCATACAGTTAAAGCTGCCACTACTCAAGGATTAGTTGGCTACTGGAACTTTGATGAAAGCCAAGGGACTACAGCAGGGGATTCTTCGGGGAGTGGAAATTCTGGCGTGCTTGTAAATGGCCCAACTTGGACTACGGGGAAAAGCGGCACAGGAATTAATTTTGACCCCTCTCCCCGGCGATCTAAACAATGACAGGATTGTTAACTCGTTAGACTCTTCTATCCTTTACTCCCGTTGGTTATCCCAAAAACCCGAGGATCTTATATATGATCTCAATAAAGACGGCATCATCAACTCTTTAAACTGGGGCATATTGAATCGGAATTGGAATAGGAGAGGGGATTAGAATAATCGACTCTTTACAATGTTTCGAATATAATCGAAATATGAGCATGATTTAGGCTCATAAAACGAAACAATTACCCAAAAAGAGATTATTTGGAGAGAAATAATAAACAGGGCAGTTGAGGGAAGAAAGCTAGATTTCACCCAAAAAGAACTGGCTCTATACCACGGCTTTTCTTTGAGCACAGTTTTTAATGCACTCAAAACCCCGCGTGCCAGTGGAGTAGTTAAGAAAAGGGGCCGTGGCTTCACGCTGGCCGATCTTGAAAAGTTTATCTACATTTGGGCCGCTGAAAGGAATTTAGATAAAGAGATAATTTATCAAACTCACTATGCGGGGAGCCCCAGTGTTATAGAAGGTCTGATGCCGCC
>CAYIXQ010000023.1:0-8084 GCA_964367475.1 uncultured Candidatus Saccharibacteria bacterium
GTAGGACATATCCCTTTGAAGGATAGTATCTTGGTGCGAGTCCAAGCCCGGCAGCCGCATTTAACAACGCGAACCGCGAATTTTCAGACGAGGATGTTCACTCGGACGGCTCGGCAGGAGGGGGGAGGAACGCCCGCGCCACCCTCGCTTCGGAAAAATTTTTGCTGGCGACAATAATCATACTTTTAATACAAAATCAGCTATCTCATTTGGTTTATATAATTCAATATATCGCTTTAATCCAATAATAACTTGTCTGAAATATGAATCTGGATGCGTTTCTGGAAAATAATCTTTTCCCCATCTTTCTTTTTCTCGTTTAACTCGTCTCTCATCAATTTTTTCAATGTCACCCTCAAGATAAATTCTTTTATCCCAAAGTTTGCTTAATGGTGATTGGGGATGGAACATAAACACTCCTTCAACTACCATAATTTTTTTAGAGAAGTCGTATGTCTTTGGGATATTTATATTTCCAGAAACGCCATCATAAGTATCAATTTGGTATTTTTCATTGCTGTTTCTGAATCTATTTACGAAATCTTCCAATTTTTTATCATCACACGCCTCAAGCTCAAAAATTTTCGATCGGTCTTCTGCTTTTGCTAATTTTTCTTGCATAATTTCTCGTGGCAAAAGAAAATCATCTCTATTAACGGGAATAGTATCTGGATTGAGTGTTGCGATATTATTTAAGAGTGTAGTTTTGCCAATACCTGTATATCCATCAATAGCAATTACTAACTTTGATTTTTCTTTTGCCCATTCAGTTATAATTTTGTTTACTTGTTGAGCTAAAATTTTTGGTTCACTGGATACTCCTAGAATACGGTTGAAAAACTCATATTTTCTTTTCATGTATTCACGAAAAGATTCTCCATTGGCTGAAGATTTAATTTCCTCATACTCTTCTAAAAGTAAAGGATCATTTTTTAATATCTCAAAAACTTTTGTTTGTTCCTGCATACTCGGCGTATTTGGGTCAGTCAAATACATTTCGACTTCATGCCCCCCTTTTTCTAATTGCCATTTTATTATTGATATTCCTTGAACTTTTGGCCCAAAAATTTCTTCCAATTTTGGCACATAAATTTGGAAGTCTTTTTCTGGACAGAAAATATATAAATCTATGTCGCCTTGTCCTGAAATTTGAAGGGCAGATGCTCCCATAAATTTAACTTCCAAATTTATACCGGCATTGGCAATTTTATTTTTTATCTCTTGGACAATGCCGGAAATTTTTGGATCATAAGGAACAATCCTTACAATTTTATATGTTGGAATTTTTAGCAGGTACTTTTCTTGATTTTCTGTAAGCATAAATTGAGGTTATTTTTGGTTGATGTTATAATTTTATCAGTTTTCAGCTTTCTTCGCTATTTTTATAAGATTTTCGCCAGCAAAAATTTTTCCGAAGCGAGGGCGGCGCGGGCATTCCTCCCCCTAAAACCCCCTCCTGCCGAGCCGTCCTCGCTCAAAAAATTTTCGGCGGCTACATCTTTAAAATCATCAGGAAAAGTGTTAAAGTAAACACATGAACGACGACGCACTATTTTATGTAGGACAAAAAGCATTTATAGAAAAGGACAGAAAAGTTTTGGTTCTTAATGATCCTAGCGAAGGATTGGATTTTCCAGGTGGGAGAATACAAGTAGGAGAGGCGAAAGATGGGGACGCGTCAAGTTTATTTCGTTCACTTCAGCGAGAAGTCCGAGAGGAAACCGGGTTTGAAATAGAGGTCGGTAGTCCTTTTGTTGTGTGGTATCACGAGTTCCCAAAAAATCACCGAAATTATCCAAAAGTCATCTACCTTGTTGGTTTCAGATGTAAATATATCTCTGGAGCAATAAAGTTGAGTGATGAACACAATAAGTTTAAATGGGTGGATAAAAATGACTATTCAGAAGTTGATGACGGAAGTGATTATTTCGATGCGTTGAAAAAGTATTTTGAGAAAAAATAAGTTTATGAATCGAAAAACTTACAACAAGCTCATACGGGATAAAATCCCTGAAATTATCAAAAAGAATGGAGCTATCCCTAAAGTTTCCGTCCTGGACGAGGAGAAATTTAAGGTCGCGCTAAAAGAAAAGTTAGTTGAGGAGGCAAGTGAGTTGTTGGAAGCAAAAACCAACGAGGAAGTGTTGAATGAGTTATCAGATGTTTTGCAACTGCTGGAATCAATTGCTCAAAACAACAATACAACTATTGCCGAAGTTGAAAAGCAAAAAGAGAAAAAGAAAATTGAGCGCGGCGGCTTCGAGAAAAAACTTTTTCTCGAATATGTTGATGAGCCATAATTTTTATGGATACCAAAAAACGAAATTGCATAATCATTCACGGCTGTCCGTCGGACGCCGAGAAAGCGATGAATCCGGCAACGAGGACATACGACAAGCATTGGATTCCGTGGCTCAAGCGAAATCTTATCGCCGCCGGAATTGAAACCAAAACGCCGCTTATGCCCGATCCGTGGGAACCGAACTATCAAAAATTCAAAACCGAATTTGAAAAGTACGAAGTTGATGAAAACACAATTTTAGTCGGGCATAGTTGTGGCTCCACTTTCTTGGTTCGTTGGCTCGGAGAAACAGAGAGAAGAATTTTCAAACTTATTCTCGTCGCTCCATGGAAAATCCCCGACAAGGATGACGAGTTTAGAAAAGAGTTTTACACCTATTCAATAGACGGGGATATAAAATCGCGCGTGGGAGAAATTGTAATGTTTACTGCCAATGACGAGGAGGTTGAGGGAAAAGAGAGTTTGAAAATTTTTCACCAAGCACTAGGCGGAGCGGTGATCGAATTAAAAGGACATGGACATTATACGCTTGGCGATATGGGAACGGAGGAATTTCCCGAATTGTTAAACAAAATTTTATGATTGAAGGACGAGCGCTTATTTCAAATATTGAACAGACGCGCAAAAAGCTCGCTGATTTGGGAGCTGCTTTCAATAGTAATTACGCTTTCAAAGACATAATCTTTGTTCCAAAAAAAGCAGAATGCAATTTAAGCGATGACTTTTTGCGCGTCCGTGTTTATACGAAAAATAACTGGCCAACGAAAAAGGTTGTGCTCGTCCGAAAACAAACTGAATTTAAGGACACCGGAAAAATTGATAATATTATTCTGAAAAAGGAATTTGATGCCGAACAAGAAGCCGTTGATTTTGTTGCCACTGAACTAGAAACAGAATTTGAGCGGGGTTTTGAGTATGAACGTGAAGGTTGGCAATATGATTTTGGCAAGCATCGAATTTTTGTCGAGGACATAAAAGGTTACAAACCCTCAATCGAGATTGAAGCTGATTCAGAAGAAATAGAATCACTGTTTACTAAAATCGGCGTTATTGAAAAAATACGCGTTTCGATACCGGAAGTCATGAGAAGAATTTTGAAGCGTTAACTAGCCGCCGAAAGTCTTGACCGTCGGCAGATTCGCCTACTATCCGTTCCGAGCCTATCAAATTATTTTTAAAAACAAAACCCCCGCTCGCTCGATCTGTGGTAGACCGGCCGAGCGGAGGTGAGAGGTATACGCCTCGGGCAGATTACAGGAGGTTTACAGGGGCGCCCTGTTACCACTGTTACCACGATCGTGGAGAACTTCGCTACTTGCAGGGGCGGACGAGCCGACCGCTGGAGAGGTAGTAGGCGCCGAGCGAGCCCCAGTACAGGAAACACTCCTCGCGACCGTCGTCCCAGTTCAGGCAGGCCATGACCAGGCGGACGCCCGAGTCCCGCCAGACCGTCCCCGTGAAGACCAGGTAGAACTTCCTCCACTCCTTGGGGATGTCCTTTTGCTGAGCGAGCAGACGCTCGGCGTGGCGCTGACTGGCACGTGGGTTCTTCTTCGAGCGCTCGAGCATGACGTCGCCCCGCACGGAGGGTTCGCCCTTCTCGAGGAATTCGGCCAGCTCGAGAGTTTCCTCACCTGTGAACTCCACGTCCTCGATGAGCTCCCAGTTGTCCGTCAGCCGCATGTCATTCACAAATCCCGACGGTGGCTTGAGTGCCACCGTGGGGTACTGCGTTGTCTTCGTCATCACATCCTCCTTTAGCTTCAAATATCAAAGAACAAATTGTATTAATGGTATACACCTTTCCTATACTTATGTCAAATAAGTGGACTCTACCTTGATCTTTTAATTGATTTATTGTATTATGAAGCATGCGAAAGAATCGAGAAGAACTAAATGATAACGAAACACAAATAACTCTCGTGATGTTTTTGGAGTCTTACAATAAGAATATTCCAGTTGGATTTCCTCGCGCCTCCATCACCGCCTTAAAAAAGTTTCAGGACACGCATCCAACACTTTTTAGGAAAAAAGATATGTGGTCAATTGCTCGACATCGCAAACGCCTAATGGATTGGCTTTCCTCGGGTCCTGATATTTCATAAATGGAAAACTTTGAACGACACACACACGAAAAAGCAGCCAATTTTTTTGGTTTGGGCATTGCCCCAATGCTTTTAAATATTCTGGAGCAATTGGGCTTTCAATCGCCAACGCCAATTCAGGCACAGGCCATTCCCGCGGCCATTCAGGGCAAAGACATTGTTGGCATCGCTCAAACTGGTACCGGTAAAACTCTGGCTTTTGGCATCCCTATGCTCCAGCGTTTGGCTACCGTCAGGGGTCAGGGATTAATAATTCTGCCAACGCGTGAGTTAGCGCTCCAAGTTGACGAAGCGCTTCACAGAATCGGCCGAGGTATTAAATTAAAAACAGCGGTATTAATCGGTGGCGCTTCGTTTGGTCTCCAAATGAGGACCATTGCCAATCGGCCCCACATTATTATTGCCACTCCCGGGCGGTTAATAGATCACCTGAACCAAAAAAGTGTTCAACTGAATAATATTCGAATTATAGTTTTAGATGAGGCCGACCGCATGCTGGATATGGGATTCGCTCCTCAAATAAAACAAATCCTCCGTCTGTTGCCCAAAGAGCGGCAAACCATGCTTTTTTCGGCCACCATGCCGCCGGAGATTATGAAGATGGCGGCCGGACACATGAAATTACCGATACGAGTAGAAATTGCGCCATCGGGCACCACGGTAGAACGTGTAACCCAAGAACTTTTTATTGTACCAAGCATTCAGAAATTTGCTCTGCTACATAAATTACTCGAAAGCTATCAAAACTCCGTTCTTATATTCACCCGCACCAAACATGGCGCGAAAAAAGTCGCACGGCAGCTTAAAGCCATCCATATCAACACAGCGGAGATTCATTCTAATCGTTCGCTAAATCAGCGGCGTGAAGCACTGGCCGGATTCAAATCTGGCAAATATCGGACACTGGTGGCTACTGATATTGCTTCGCGCGGAATAGATGTGAGCGGCATTGAACTTGTGATCAATTACGATCTACCTTCTACGTCTAACGACTATGTGCATCGTATCGGCCGTACCGCCCGCGCTGGCGCCAGCGGACACGCCATTTCTTTTGCAATGCCCCATGAACTCCGGGAAGTTCGGGCCATTGAACGTTTAATCCGCAAAAATTTGCCAGTTTCCAGACTACCCGAATCTCTGCCCGCTATTTCTCAAAATTTAGCATCTAATCCTGAATTTCAATCACATCATAGGCGGCGAACCCAGCCAGCCCAATATAGTCAGCTTCGCTCGCATTATCGTGGCAGAAGCTTGCGTTATCGCCCCGCCAGCCGGCGCTAGAGTGATTTCGATGGCTAAACGTAGACACCCAAGCCCATATTTTTGTATTTTTTGATTTATTGTATACTAGTAGGACTTACGCGTTTGGCCAATTTCGAGGCAAAATCGAGGCTTGAGACGAGACGTACTAGCAGGTACGGCGAGTCTCAAACGTAGATTTTAACAAAGAAATTGGCCAAACCCTTGTGGCTTGAGCCATGGTAAGCCCTAATAGCCTTGGGCTTCGTGGCTCAAGCGCGTAAGTCCTAACTAGAATTAATATGTTTAATTGCCATTACTCCTAACGGGATGAAAAACACACAACTACTACAAGGCAATGCTAAAGTTATAGCTATTATCGTAATTCTTGTTGCTATCGGCGCGGGCTATTATTTTATGACCCAGAATGCCAATGCGCCAAGTGAGACCAAATCACCAGCGCCAACCCAGACCGTCACCCCGACGGCGACGGAAAGCCCCACCACCTCACCGACAAAATCGCCCACCGAAAGCCCAACCACTTCACCTACCGCTACTGGTAATACTGGTGTTAATCTCAAAGTTTTCACAGTCGTGGGCAGTCCCTTCAAGTTTTCTCTTAATGAAATCAAAGTTAAAAAGGGCGACAGAGTAAGGATAGTTTTTAACAACGCACTGGGAACGCATGACTGGGTGATCGATGAGTTTAACGCTCGTACTCCTATTATTGAGGCTGGGCAAACGTCAGTGGTTGAATTCACCCCCGACAAAGTAGGCACTTTCGAGTACTACTGCTCCATCGGCACGCATCGACTGCAAGGTATGAAGGGTAATCTGATTGTAGAATAATGACAATATATCGAGTCATGTTATATTTCCTAGCCGCGCTTTTGAGCGCGGCTGTCGTTTTTTCCAGCCTGGATTTATTGCCATATAGCCCGACGGCTATTCTTACCCAAACTTTTTCATTTGTTATTATTAGCTGGGCGGTTAATAAACTTTTTGCCCGTCTAGTCAAGACAAAGACGAATCCCGAATCTTCGCTGATTACCGCTCTGATTTTGTCTTTAATTATGGGTCCGCTGGATTTGCCCCAGGACTGGGCGATATTGGTGGTAGCCGTGATTGCCGCCATGGCTTCCAAATATATATTCGTCAGGCAGGCCAGTCATATTTTTAACCCAGCCGCTTTTGGCGCGCTCATTTCAGCGGTTGCCCTTGGCCAGCCAGCCAATTGGTGGGCTGGTGGTCAGGCTACGTTACCCATACTGGTGATTGGCGGTTTGCTGGTGCTTTATAAGATTCGCCGTTTTCAACTAGTCATTACTTTTCTAACTGTTTATGGGGGACTTTTATTTTTAGATAATTTAATTCAGCTGGGAGCAGACCAAGTCATCCTCGCGCTAATAAATTTCATTAGCTCACCGGCGATTCTGTTTTTTGCGCTAGTTATGCTGGTGGAACCACTCACAGCTCCCCAAACGCCCAGACATCGGATATATTTCGGTGTTATAGTAGGGGCAATTCTTTTCAGTTTCCATCGCCTGGCCAGCCAAGTTTCCTTTTCATTAGAGTTATCTCTGTTAATTGGCAATACTTTTACCCTCATGATTGAACCGACTTTCCGCCAATTGTTTATTTTGAGAAAAAAAGAAAACCCAACCCCCGAGATCATGAATTTTTGGTTTGAGCCAACGCGACGATTTACTTTTCTGGTCGGACAATTTCTGGAATATACCCTTAGCCATTCACATGCTGACACAAAAAGCATACGACGATATTTTACTATTGCGTCATCGCCGACGGAAAGCCAGATTCTTTTAACCACTAAATTTTCCGCCCAAGGCAGTACTTTCAAAAAAGCCTTGGCGGAAATGTCTGTTGGCGATGAAATTATCGCTTCCAAAGTAGCTGGCGACTTCGTTTTACCAATTGATATAAACGCCAAACTCACATTAATTGCCGGCGGAATTGGTATTACACCCTTTCGCAGCATGATCAAATATCTACTCGACACTAATCAGACACGGGATATTTATTTACTTTACGGTGTTAAAATGGAGGGGGATTTTGTTTTTCGAGAAATTTTTTCCGAAGCCAACCGAAAATTCGGACTGAAGACCTCTTATATTGTTGGAATAATCGGCACTGACCAAATCAAAGCCGAAGTCCCGGATTTAAGCGAACGTATATTTTATATTTCCGGTCCCGAACCAATGGTACAAAGCATGGAAAAAACGCTTGCCAGTATAAATATTCCTCGCTCTCGCATTAAGCGCGATTATTTCCCGGGTTATGAATAAAAAAAGCCCTGAAACATCAAGAAAATGGTTTTGCTAATGTTAATTGCGATTTTAATCTGGGCATACCTGAAGTTTTCAGACCCCTTGTCGAATTCCGAAAATAAAATATTATAAAATATGTTTGGATTTGGCTAT
>CAYIXQ010000023.1:8184-11713 GCA_964367475.1 uncultured Candidatus Saccharibacteria bacterium
CCCCTTGTCGAATTCCGAAAATAAAATATTATAAAATATGTTTGGATTTGGCTATTTCTCTTGAGTTGCTATAATAAACCCATGATAATTTCAATGTAACCAGGTACTAGTGATCTGTTTTATGGCATTTTTATTTATTGAAAATCTGGTAGATAGATTTCATTAAGAAATGAAATTTATCTCCATATTTTCTAGGTATTCATGGAAAAACACAAATTTTTAGAAAAAGAAATCAATCATCTCGAGAGCCAATTAGATTCGGTTAATCAAGAACCATTCCCAATAACCGGTTTTGATAAAACCAAGTTAATATTGCCTATTTCCATCTTAATTGCCGCCGTTTTAATGAGCGGGGCACTTATCTACACAAGGAATAGTAGCACCAGTAAAAACCTTGGCGGAGCAACCATTGGGAAAAATCTGGGGCCGAATCCTAAGATTGATGTCTCTGCCGATGACGACCCCTTTATCGGTAACGAGAATGCAAAAGTTACAATGATTGAATTCAGCGATTTTGAATGTCCATTTTGCCGTAAATTTTGGAAAGAGACACTTCCCCAGATTAAGAAAGAATATATAGACACCGGAAAAGTAAAGTTTGTGTATCGCGATTTTCCTCTGGATTTTCATCCTGGCGCTAAACCAGCGGCTGAAGGGGCCGAATGCGCCGAGGATCAGGGTAAATTCTGGGAACTGCATGATAAAATTTTCCGGGAACAGGATAAGCAGGGTCAGGGCACAATTCAATTTGGCAAGACCGATGTTGTAAAATGGGCCGGTCAAATCGGACTTAATATGGCTCAATTCAACCAATGTTTAGATTCAGAAAAATATAATTCCGAGGTTGAAAAAGATTTTGCCGATGGAAACGCTGCGGGCGTATCTGGCACACCGACAATCTTCATCAATGGTCGTACTATTATAGGAGCCCAGCCCTTTGAGGTATTTAGGACTCTTATTGAGGAGGAGCTTAAAAGGTGATGTTAAGAATATTCAAAAAAAATATTCTGGTTTCAACTATCATTTTGCTGGGAGCTGCAATTTTTAGCTTTTATGCCGTAATTGATCAGAAAACTAATCCGTTTAGTGTTGATCAGGCGATGGCCACCAAATTCGAGCAGTTAAGCCAGAATGGCAATTCCGCTTGCAGCGGGGTTTTTAAGGATTCAATCTTTGCCCTGGCAGACGATGCCCGAATTCAGGGCTCCTGTTGCAGTCCCATGAGCATTCACCGCTATAGCGAACAGGTCGAGGGCTTAAAGAAATATGAGGACATTCCCGAAATACCACCCGACCCTTATGACATTGAGGCAGGTTTGGCAAAAAGATTGATGAATTACTACGATATGAAACTCTCTCCAGAAGAACAAAAAGCATATGACTACGCGATGGTAAACTCCCACGAAAAAGGACCGTGCTGTTGTAAATGTTGGAGATGGTATGTGTACGGCGGCTTAGGTAAGTATCTAATCAAAAATTATAAATTCACCGGTGAACAAGTAACCGAGGTTTGGAATTTATCTGATGGGTGCGGTGGCGATGAAGAACATAAACATGCTTAATATCATGCAAATCCCAAAAGCTGCCTTATTAATTTTAAGAGATTGGAAATATTTTTCTCTATTTTTTATTGCTTGGGTCATTATGTTTGGGGTCATGTTTTATATTCCCGTCAAAGTTATACCCGGTAACAATATTAGTTTTCAAGCTCTTCTTTTTGGCCCGATGGGCTACTTATTTTTAGCCGTTACCTCCTTTTTAAGTTCACTGATCATTGCCATGCAAATAAAAATATTTAAACAGAGAAAAACGCTTGGAGTTGTTGTAGGCAATACTACTCTTGGCAGTACAGGCTTATTTTCGGGAATACTTTCATCAATATTTGGTAGCGCGACGTGCAGCCTTTGCGTGGGAGCGCTTTTTGGATTTCTGGGCGCTAATTCGGTTCTTTTTCTGGTGAATAACAAAGCTTATGTGGTAATCGGATCCTTCAGTCTTTTATTATTATCTCTTTATTTTTCATCAAAAAGATTTAATACTGCTTGTGAAGTTTGTAGAATTCATGACAAATAGCTCTTTATATACTTGCCCGATGCATCCGGAAGTCATAAAAGATATTCCTGGAAAATGCCCTGGCTGTGGGATGGATTTGATCCCGAAAAAAGTTTCCAGGGCGGACACGACCGATATACAACACATTAGCCATATGGATCACGAGGTTGCCATGACTAATCCACAGATGGCTAAACAAATGGAGCAAAATATGCGCCGACGTTTTTGGATTTCATTTATACTTTCCATTCCTATCTTTTTACTTTCCCCCGTTGGCACGAATATTTTTAAACTCCATCTTGCCGATGAGCGAATCGTTAATTGGTTACTGTTAGTTTTAACTACTCCTATCGTTTTTTGGACCGGTTCGATTTTTATCACCGGCAGCTATTATTCACTCAAGGCCAGGAAGTTAAATATGTCAGTTCTGATCACTACGGGTGTTCTCGCTGCATATTTATTTAGTGTCCTTCTCACAGTAATAAGACCGGAATCAGAAACATTTTATGAAGCAGCGGCCCTACTCGTTACCTTTGTCCTCTTTGGCCACTGGATGGAAATGAAATCCCGTAAAGGAACGTCAGATGCTCTGCGCGCGCTTTTTGATCTTGTACCGCCCAAGGCAAGCGTGATTCGTGATGGTAAAGAAATAAATATCCCCAGTGCAGAAATTATTCATAATGACATTGTCGTGCTTCGGCCCGGCGATAAGGTGCCAGTAGATGGTGAAATTGTCGAGGGAGAAACCTCCATTGACGAATCACTGGTAACTGGAGAGTCAATACCAATTATCAAAACTATCAGCTCAAAAGTCATCGGTGGTTCGGTTAATCAGACTGGGACGGTGAAATTTAAGGCCATGCAGGTCGGCTCGGAAACCGTTCTTGCTCAAATAATAAAAATGGTTGAAACCGCCCAGAATTCCAAAGCTCCTGGCCAACGCATCGCCGACAAGGCGGCAGCATATCTTGTGATAGTTGCTATTGGTTCCGGACTTGCCGCATTCCTTGGCTGGTATTTTGTGGCTAGCGCGGGACTCTTAACTGCACTGACATTTGCCGTTTCTACCGTGGTAATTGCTTGTCCTGACGCCCTTGGCCTTGCTACTCCAACAGTCGTTGCCGTTGGTACGGGCATTGGCGCCAAACATAATATTCTTATTAAAGATGCGGTAACACTCGAGAACACCTCAAAGCTAACCGCGATTGTTTTAGATAAAACAGGCACGCTCACAGAAGGAAAGCCAAAAGTTACGGATGTGATCGCATTCAATGGATTCACTGAAAGAGATATTTTGAACTATGAAGCAAGCGTCGAAGCTGGTTCTAATCATCCATTAGCCAAAGCGATCATGGAAGAAGCGGAGCGACAAGGCGCAATACCTCTTAAATCAATCAGTAAATTTGAATCTATAGCCGGTCATGGCCTTAAGGCGATAATTAACGGAAAGACAGTACTTGCCGGAAAAGAAAAACTT
>CAYIXQ010000024.1:0-11549 GCA_964367475.1 uncultured Candidatus Saccharibacteria bacterium
TGGTAAGCCCTAATAGCCTTGGGCTTCGTGGCTCAAGCGCGTAAGTCCTATATAATATCAATATGGATACTCTATCCCATGGACTATGGAGCAGTCTCGCCGCTAAAGCTACCAATCGTAAGTTTGATACAAAAATTAATTATTGGGCCGCTTTTGGGTGGGGTGTATTCCCCGATCTTTTTGCTTTCACGGTTCCGTTTGTTTATCTGACCTGGAATTCGATTTTTGGGGGCTTTGACTTTTCCGACTTTAAAAATTACAACCTGGCCGACCTTGAGCCCTTGCCGCCCAGCAGTCCGTTGCGCAACGGTTTTTGGTTAATGGATCTGGCGGCCAGTCTTTATAATTATAGTCACAGTCTAATCATGTTTTTGGCCGTTATAGTCATCATTTATTTATTCTCAAAAAAAATTCCGCTGGCTATGATCGGGTGGCCGCTCCATATTTTAATGGATGTGCCGACCCATACCTATCGCTTTTTTCCCACCCCGGTTTTGTGGCCGATTTCAGACATTAAGTTTAACGGCATTGCTTGGGGCACGCCTTGGTTTTTAGTCTTGAACTATTCATGCCTGCTTTTAACTTTTCTCTATCTCCGTCATAAAAAGAAAAGCTGATTCTTAAATTTTCGTTAGATTTTGAGATGCTTACGAATAGCAATGAAGCTTGAAGCCACGCCCAAGACTATACCCAGGCCGGAAATGATGGCCAATACTTCGAGAAATCCTTGAGAAAAATAGCTGGCCAAATTTATTGTTTCCACCAGTTGCGTGATTTTATCTGAAACCAAATAGACGATCGGATAGAAAACGGCCATGGAAATCAAGGCGGCAAATAAACCATAGAACCCGCCTTCTGCCAAATACGGCCCACGGATGTGCCAATTGGAAGCTCCGACCAAGCGCATTATTTCGATTTCTTGTTTCTGATTATAAATTGTCAGCCGCACCGTATTGAATGTCACTAGTACCGCGATGAGGGCCAGCATTAAGGCCGCGGTCAAACCCCAAGTCCTAACCGAGCTAGAGAGTCTTTCAATGCGATCAATAACTGTCCGATTTTCATAAAAATTAATCTTGTCGATATTTTCTTTAAATTTGCTATTTTCCAAAAACTGAACTATGGAAGCGTATTGACTGGTATGCTTCGTCTTAATATTCAATGAGGCTGCCAAGGGATTATCATCCAACTGGGCCAATGATTCCTGGATCAATGGATCGTCCTCATGTTTTTTCTTAAATTCTTCAAGGGCCTGGGCCCGGGATACATAATTGACATTTTCGATATCGGCTCGAGCCGTAAGATCGGATTTCACCTCCAGAATCTGCTCTTCGGCAGTATCGGTTTTAAAGTATGCGCTAATATCCACTTTATCTTGAAGTGATACCACGATTTCATTGGTCACAAATTGCAGAGACAAGAGGCCAAGAAACAACAGCAAGGCCAGAGATATAACGCCAGTAGCGGCCGCGCTTAAATAGCTGTTGCGCTTAAAATTGGTCCAACCAGCTTTGATTACAGATTTGAAAATTTGGAACATACCTTATCTTTTAAACTTTAAACATTTTAACCGTAAACTTTGAAGCTTTAAACTCTTAAACTTTGAAGATCGGAAGCTCGGAAGCTCTGAAACTTTTAAATCATGTATCTCCCATTTTCCAATTGATCCTTCACGATTTTGCCTTTATCTATACTGATCACCCGGCGGCCGATGCTGTTTACGATATTTGTATCATGCGTAGCCAGAATGACCGTCGTTCCTAATTCATTTATCTTCAACAGTAATTTTACCACGTCATAACCATTGACCAAATCAAGATTACCAGTGGGTTCATCCGCTAGTAATATTTTGGGGCGATGGATCAGCGCCCGGGCAATAGCCAGACGTTGCTTTTCTCCACCGGATAATTGATTGGGGAAGCTATTCAGCTTATCCCCTAAACCAACGATGTTCAGAATCTGCGGCACATCTTTTTCAATTTCCTCTGGCGTCGCGTCCGACATTTCCATCGCGAAAGCCACATTTTCATAGGCGGTTTTTGATGGCAATAATTTAAAATCCTGGTAAACCGTACCGATAGTGCGCCGGTAATAAGGAATTTCCTTGCCCGGAATTTCAGCGATATCGATACCGTCAACCAAAACTTTACCGGAGGTGGGCATTTCTTCTTTGGTAAGCATTTTCATCAAAGTTGATTTGCCGGCGCCCGATAAGCCCACCAAAGACACAAACTCTCCTTTTTTTATCTCAAGATTGATATTGTTTAGAACCACATCATTTGGTTCATAAACTTTTTTTACCTTCTTAAATTCAATCATACTTAAACTCTGAAATTTTAAACCCTGAAACTTTGAAATCTTTAAACTTTTAAACTTTGAATAACTCCGCCTCAATAAATTCGTCCAAATCTCCATCCAGCACTTCATTTACTCTAGAGACTTCAACGCCCGTTCTATGATCCTTAACCAGCTTATACGGATGGACGACATAAGATCTAATCTGATTACCCCATTCAATGGCGCTGTCTTTGGTATCAATCCGCAGTTGGGAAATTTCCTGAACCTTTTTCTCTTCCATGAGCTGGGCCAAACGAGATTGTAGCAGCGTCAGGGCTTTGGCTTTGTTCTGGGTCTGGGAACGTTCTGACTGTATGGCCACCGTGATGCCAGTGGGCATATGTGTCACTCGCACCGCCGTTTCCAGTTTATTGACATTTTGCCCGCCGGGACCGGAGGAACGAAAAGTATCAACTTTCAGATCTTTGGGATCGATGGCAATTTTAACATCTTCAATCTCTGGTAAAATATCAACTAGAACAAAGGAAGTATGCCGCAAAGATTTTGCCGAGAAAGGTGAAATTCGAACTAAGCGATGCACGCCGGCCTCTCGGCGTAAATATCCGTACGCGAACCGGCCAGTGATTTCTGCCACCGCATTTTTCGTGCCGTTTTGTTCTCCAAAGGTCTGATGCAAAAGAACAAAGCCAAATCCTGCTTTTCCACAATATTTTTGATACATCCTTAAGAGCATTGATGCCCAATCTTGAGCATCGACTCCGCCGGCGCCAGAATATATATATAATAATGCGTTTCCCTTGTCATATTTGCCGGAAAGAAATATCTTTACGTATTGCTTATCAAAATCTTTTTTAAAACCTCTGATCTCGCTTTCTGAGCCAGCCAGTTCATCATTATTTAGCTTCAAATACTGTTGGATTCTTGTTTCGGATTCTTCCCAAAAACCAACCTCGCTTTTCAACTCATCCATTTCTTTGGCTACCCGTCCAGCCTGTCCATGATCTTTCCAAAAGTCAGGCGCTTGCATTTGAAACTCCAAATCGCTGATATGCACGCGTAATTCATCCAGGTCAAAGCCGCTCCCGGATTGCTGGGAGTTTTGTTTGCATTTCTTCAAGTATTTCTTGCAGATTCCGCATGATCTTATTGTAGCAAAATTGGCGAAAAATAAAAGCCGTTACAGTGAATAACGGCGGAAGAATGAGGAACGAGAGATTTTTATTTTTCTTATAAGCCGCTTAGAGCTTTTTCGAGTTTTATCTCAATTACTTTTTCTTCTCCATTGTGTAAAATTTTTAACTGAACCGTTTGTCCCACTTGTTTTTCTCTAATGATCGAAACGAGTGATTTTCCCTGTTCAAGTTTCGCGCCGTTAATTTCAAGAATAATATCGTTTTCCACGATTCCCGCTTTGTCCGCCGGTGAACTTGGAATTACCGCTAAATCTTCCGGAGTATCGCCATGCCTCACTAATACCCCGTAATCAAATGTTAGACTGTTTTTCTTTTTTAAGCTTTCCGTTATCTGCACGTAGCGCACACCAAGATACGGTTTAATTATTTCGCCATGCTTTTGCACCGAATTTGCAATACTTTTAACTGTATTGCTCGTTAAGGCAAAGCCGATATTTTCCGCTCCGCGCTGTATTGCGACATTCACGCCAATCACATTGCCTTTGATATCCAAAAGCGGCCCGCCGGAATTGCCTGGGTTGATTGCTGCATCTGTTTGAATGACACCCTCCTCCGAAATGGACGGCAAATTTGAAAAAAGTTTTATTGTGGAGCCGACCCCGGGACTTGAACCCGGAATCTACGGTTTACGATACCGTTGCTCTACCATTGAGCTAGGTCGGCAAAACTTATTTCAATTTTAGAGCGGGCGAGGAGATTCGGTCTCGACTCGACCAGTCTTCCGACTGGTCGGTCTGACCACCGCCTCGGGGCGATTCTTGCCCATTGCTCGAATCGCATCCCTCCGGCGTTCGAATCCCCTCATAAACCACTAAAGTGGTTTATGAGGGCAGAGCGGGCGAGGAGATTCGAACTCCCGATCTTCTGCTTGGGAAGCAGACATTCTACCGCTGAACTACACCCGCTTTTATCTCCATTCACCTATTATATACTTCCACCACTTCTGCCAATTTTTTAGTGGTGCGAAAATATTATCATTGGCTATTTCGCTTGGTTCATCAGGTTTTTGATTATACCGATCTTTAAAAACAAAAACAACATTTTCATCCGGCTTCTTTACGTTCAATCTGATCCTGGCCTGTCTTTCTATATAAGTATCACTGGCTAGGAAATCTTTGTTTTTTCCCGCCTCTTCAATCCCTTTATTCACCTCCACGATCTTCTGACGGAAACTATTTGACTCTTTATTCAACGCCACCACCGTGGGATAAATACGAATAATGGACAAGAGAAAAAGAGCGATTAATATTGCCAAAACTCCAGAAATCCATTTCGTCTGAAGTATTTTTCTAAACATGGGGCGAAGCGATAACGGTTGGGTTTTTAATGCGAACACTATTGATGGCTTCGACCACCGAAGCGGGCTTGGGTATATTTTTGACGATTAGTTCATTTTCAGAGGCCGTCCGAATATTAATATCACCATAGTTATATAGCGAAGCATTGAGTCCTTCCTTGTTATAAGATATTTCCAATACATCGTTGAATAGCAGCTCCGTCACCGTTTTCGAAAAAAATCCACGCTGTTCATTTTTAATTATTCTCGAATCAGTGATCACCAGTGCATTGTAATACCAAAGATAAAACTGGTAAATCATTCCCAACGCGGTTATCATAAAAGAGATTAAGACGGTCCAGTTTTCATAGCCAAAAAAATCAAAGTCAGTTAGGCCTCTAATTAAAAGTACTGCCATCATGATTAATGGCCAGGTTAAAAAAACCGGCAAAAGAAAAATACCGTGATGACGCACCGTCTTTATTAATTTTTCGTTTTGGCGTAAACTAATAGACATAGGATGTTTTCGAAGAAAACGGTAAAAATTGTATCAATTGTTGTTGCTTTTCTAACGGTGATTTCCATGATCGCCTTTTTACTTATTCCTTTACTCTAATTATATCACACTGCTTTTCATTGACAATATTACAATATCATGCGGAGTATTTTTACCGGGAGGTACCCTTAAACAAGCATCGCACAATTCCGTGTTTTGACGTAAAGTGCCATGGTTCGATGAACTACATCAGCGAAGAAGGTATTACGTTGGAGTGCGCTGCTTGCTTGCGCACTGCAGTAGATTGGGATGACCACCTAAGAAAATTAGAGCCCGCCGCTACTTTTTTAACATCTTCAAAAAAACCTCCTGCGGAATATTTACTTTGCCACTTTCTTTCATCCGTGCCTTGCCTCTTTTTTGCTTTTCCAAAAGTTTTTTCTTACGCGTTACATCACCGCCATACAGATATCCGGTCACATCTTTGCGCAAAGCGCTGATATCTTCTCTGGCCACAATTTTCCCTCCAATCGCTGCCTGAAGCGCAATCACAAACCACTGTCTGGGAATTAATTCTTTAAGGCGCGCCACAATTTTCTTGCCTTCATCATGGGCTCTCTCCCGGGGCACCATTCTGGAGAATTGCTCGACCATATCTCCGGCCACTAAAATATCCAGCCGAATTAAATCTGATTCCTGGTAACCTGCTGGTTCATAGCTCATGGAAGCATAGCCAGAACTGATGCTTTTTAACTTGTCATAAAAATCGGTCACAATTTCCGCCAGCGGAATTTTATATTTCAAAATCACTACTTCTTTGGTTAGATAGTCTGTCGCTATATACCGACTTCTCAACCCCGACATAAGTTTCATTAATAAACCCAAATAAGAAGCTGGGCTTAATATTTCCATATCTACCATTGGCTCTTCAATCTTTTCAACGAGACTCATATCGGACAAAGCGGCAGCGGATCGAATCAGAATGACCTCCCCCAATTGCTTAGTGATCCGGTATTCCACCGAAGGCGAAGAAATGACCAGTGATAACTTGAACTCGCGTCGCAAACGCTCACTGATAATTTCAGTGTGGAGCATACCTAAAAAACCTAGCCTGAAACCGCGGCCCAGAGCCGGCGAAGATTCCGGTTCATAGGTTAAAGAGGCGTCGGTTAGCTTGAGCTTAGCCAATGCGTCTTTAAGCAGATCATACTCTTCACTGTTTTCTGGATAAAAGCTGGCGAACACCACCGGCCTCGGTTCCCGATAGCCCGCCAGGGGTTGTCCCCCGCCTACTAGAATTGTGTCTCCCACTCTGACCAGTCCCGGATCCTTCAAACCGGTGGCAATATAGCCGATTTCACCCGCTAAAATATTTTCCGTGCGGTTTAATTGGGGCGAAAAATATCCAACCTCGATTATTTCATTGTCCGCTTTGGACGCCGATAACTTAATTTCGGTTCCCGATTTGAAACTGCCATCAAACACCCGCACATAGGCAATAATGCCTTTATACGTATCGAACACTGAATCAAAAATCAGGGCTCTCGCCGTCGCATCTGACCCAACGGCTGGAGGTTTTATTTTCTTAATTACACTTTCAAGTATTTTGTTCACTCCTGTGCCATTTTTGGCAGATATTTTTAGAATATCCCCGGGTGCAACGCATAACAAAATTGATAATTCCTCTTCTACCTCATTCACCCGAGCATTGGGTAAATCAATCTTATTGATTACGGGAATAATCATCAGGTCTAACTTCTGGGCCAGGTGAAGATTGGCCAGGGTTTGGGCTTGTACTCCCTTGGCCGCATCCACTAGAAGGATGGCTCCCTCAACCGCCGCTAAAGAACGTGAAACCTCATAAGTAAAATCTACGTGTCCGGGTGTGTCAATTAAATTAAGAATGTATTCATTATTTTCAAAATTGTATTTCATCCGCACGGGCTGAAGCTTGATGGTGATTCCTCTTTCCCGCTCCAGCTCCATTTGGTCTAATACCTGATCCTGCATTTTTCTTTTCTCGATGGTGCCAGTTAACTCCAAAAAACGATCAGCCAGAGTTGATTTCCCATGATCGATGTGACTGATTACACAGAAGTTGCGAATATTCCGCATTTATTTACGCTAACACGCTTTTAGCCAGAAAAAAAGCAATCACGGGTGGTGTTGCTTCTTGCCATTTCTTCTGGCTAGGGCCGAAAAGTGATCGCGAATTACCAATCGCTTAAGTTCGCGAAAAGTTGTCGGATGGAGATTTTCACTCAAAAGACGAAAAAGTCCAGTGGCATCCCAATAGAAATGCTCGGGAACAAACTTTTTTTGGTAACTTCCGTTTGAAGTAATAGTGACAGCGATACCTCGAAGGCTAACTAACTGCCCCCTTTTCCCGGTAAGGCAAAGCTTGTTTCCCGCTTTTTTATCCATGGCTCACCACCTAGCTAGTGAAAAACCATCTCAAGGCTTTTGTCGGTAGAAAGATCCGAATTAAAAATAATAGAATCTCCGACTCTCTGTAAATCTTGACTAAGCCCGGAAACGGTTATCTTGTTCGCTAATTCAAACACAAAGCTGGCTTGTATGCCGGCAGTGCCTGATTGCTTTTGCCACAAAAGCGAATAATCATTATCAGTGGAAAAATCTTTTGTCTCGTATTCAACCACCACAGATTTCTTTTCTTTCGGTTTAACTACCAGCCAAAAACCAATCACCGTTTTTCCATTTTCTTCGGTTACATCTACGTCGGTAAATGGGTGCTCGGTGATCATTTGAATTTTTTGTAAATCAGGATCATCCTTAAAACCAAAATCGGCATATCCAAGCAGTGGCCGAAAATCAACCAGTGAGTGCCCCTGAATACTTTTAACGGCTGAACCGAGGGGCAAATACAGTCTGACATACGCCGGATTTGTTTTATTGTAGAAACCAGACAAGGTATCGCCACCATGGTGAACTCTATTTATGGTTAACCAATGTCTTAATCCTTCACCGGCAACGTCGATGGCTAAATTAAATGAGGTGTCCAGATAAGCATCAGTCTTAGAGCCTTTGACATTGGAAAATACCACCTGGAGATAATCCTCATCGGCCATTCGCAGTTCACCGGCCACACCGGTGGCAAGACCCTTTTTCTGCAATTCATAATCGTCAAAATAGGCCAGAATATGTTTTTCTTTAACTAATTCTATCAGAACCTGGAAAATTTCCATCCATTTTTCATTAGGCAAAGCGGCCAGTTTTTCAAATAATCTCGGCTGGAAATCTTTGACGATGGTTTTAGGCTGAACTCGATTTTGGCCATACTCCACTTCCTCTTGTATCTCCGTTAAAAAGTTTTCCGAATTAATGGTCATGCCGTAGCCGGGCAGCTCGATCGGACCAGTCACCGCTAACAATCGAATGATCACATCCGGAGTGATAGTCATTACGCCATCGACATTGGGGCCACCATCAAGTTGGTACATTTCTTCTACTTTTCTGGCCGAGGAGGGGAAGTCCGCAAACCAATTAGCGTCACGCATCCCCCAGCTGGGCGTAATGTGCTGAAGGGGTACGGGCGGAATAATATTTTCCTTCATTTGACCATCAATATTATAAATATCATCTATGACCACGCTCTTTAATTCGCCCTGATCAAATTTAACCACCGCGTAAGTGCCCGGAAATCCACCGGTCGCCCTTAATTCGCTATTATTTTGCAGTAAAAGAATATACGTTTTGGGTGATTTATCACCGACTATCCCTAAGAGAAAATTAGAATAATCAATGGCCTCGCCAACATACTTTTGAAATTCTGGAATCTTTTCTTGAAAATCAATGAGTAGTGATCGTTTATCGGGCGGCAAAATTTCAGGATCTATCGCCAATAATAGGGTGTGAGCTTTGGAAATATTCTTATCGGCTGAAAGCAGTTCTTCCTTAAATTTCTTGATTATTGGTGATATTGGCTTACCCGAAAAAAAATTTGTTTTTGAGAGAGAACCAAAAGCTAATGCCAAGTCTGCGCCCGCTTTCGAAATGTATTGGCCGGCCGAGACTATATCGCTCGCCGCTTTTACTCCTCCCAGACCAGGAATTCCGCTAAAGGCCGACAAAAAATTGCTACCCAAACCGTTGAGCGTTTCTGACGCCTTACCGAAATCCTCGTAAGCGAGCGTGAACCTATTAGCCGCGTTCAAAAAATCCAAACTGACAAGATTCATTTTGGCCTGCTCAAGATTCACGACGGCCTGGTCACCATTCTTTAGGATATCGTTTTTCAAACTGATGCCACCCCAATAGCCGGCAAATATTAATGATACTAGAATAATCACAGGTATCACACTAAGTAGTCTAAGCCTTTTTAACCAGCTGAATGTTATTCTTTTTTTATTAGCCGACTGTGCGCTCCCCTGTTTATACCAATTGAGCCAAAACTCTATCTCTCGGGCTCCGGGGCTACCGAATGACCCGGCCGCCAGCACCACCCGCGGAGCTGAAACCAATTTATTGGAGTAAGGCGAAACCGCTTTTGTCAGTTTTGGCGGAGCTTGTGGTACCCAAAAATTTTCTAATTGTGATGGATGGCCCTTGCTATGTCTCGTAATTTTTCCTTTGGACATCTCGGCCCTAAAGCCAATCCGCGACGGATTTTTCTTGAAATAATCAGCTGGTTTTAGTTCTCGGGCAGAAATAGTATGAACTTCACCACCCATGCTCACCACCACGGAAGTCAAATCCGCTAAATTTGTCAGTTCCTTTTCGAATTCCCGAATTACCAACAATCTGGGGTTAACAGATGACAATGGTTCAGGCAATATAACGGGCGTTTTTTCTGGTTCCTGTATATTACCTTCTTCTGGCGCGTCGGGTATTTTTTTTTCAAAAACTGCCACTTCGGCTTGCGGTCTAAGTCGGAGATCCAATTTGACTTTGACCGCCTTAATTTTTTCCAAATCAAGAATGCCCGGGCTGCGGACCGGTTGTATATCAAACATTGCCTCGTGTACAAATCTTTTCAGAGGCATTAACTTAATTATACATCATTAAGAACGATTGGAATTATTGAGGAGTGGATTAATTGAAGAGTTTGGCGGTGTTGATCATGTTCAGCATCTTTTGCTTGAATATTTTTTTGTCGAATTTCAGGGTATGGGCGCGAATTAGCTCGGAATTAAAATCAGACTGACAGAAACGATTGATGGCTAGCGCCAGATCGATTTCAGTTTGCATTTCAAAAAAAATACCCGTTGTGTCATCAACCATTGTCTCGAGAGCTCCGCCGCCTTTATAGGCAATCACCGGCCGGCCTGAAGCCATCGCTTCCAGTGGCACCAGACCAAAATCTTCTTCTTGGGGAAAAATTACCGCTTGGGCTCGGCGATAGAGCTTGGGAAGCTTGTAATCGGACAATAACCCAAGGAATCTAACATTGGGCCCCGCCATTTTTTGTAAATTTTTTCTCTCCGGGCCATCACCCACGATTATGAGTGGTCGTTTGATGGCATTAAAAACTTTAATGGCCAGATCAAACCGTTTGTACCTCACCAATCGTCCGACCATGATAAAGTAGTCATCAAGCTCTTTTGAAATACTATACTTGCTGGTATCCAGTGGCGGATAAATAATTTCTGCTTCCTTGCCATAATATTTATTTATTCTTTTCTTCACAAATTTTGAAATGGCCACAAACTTATCCACCCGCAAGGCCGCTTCCTTGTCCCATATCCTTAAATAGGCAACAAAGGCCGGGATTAATTTTTTTATTGGCCAGGGATACTTAAACTCGTCTATGTACCGATGGCTATCATCCCACAAAAAACGAGTTGGGGTCATGCAGTAGTTGATGTGCTGGGTATGCGGCTTAGTAATAACGCCTTTACCAAAAGAGGCCGAGTTGGAAAGGACAATGTCAAAATACGACAGGTCAAACTGCTCAATTGCCAGCGGCATTAATAATGGATAAATTCGATGATTTTTTTTTGAAAAGGGCAGTTTTTGCAGGAAGGAAGTATGAATTTCCTTTCCCCGGAATACTCCTCCGGTGGCTTTTTCGTCGTATAATAGGGTATAGATAGGCGCTTCCGGAAATAGCTCGCAAAAAACCTCCAGCACCCTTTCGGCGCCACCGTATTGATTCAGGTAATCGTGGACTAAGGCTATTTTCACACACCAAAGCCTAGCAAACGGGAAATTGAAACACAAATTACCTCTTAAGAGCAAGCACTTCTTAGGAGCATCCGGAGCATAAAAAAGTCACTATCATTTTACCACGACAGCGATTCCAATCCTTTGGCGCCCCATTCCTGCG
>CAYIXQ010000025.1:0-9295 GCA_964367475.1 uncultured Candidatus Saccharibacteria bacterium
AAATAGCTCGAACGGAATTTTTACCCCGTAGCGAGCTTGCTCTGCTTCGGGGCTGTCCTCGTCCAGCCTCTTTCTACGAAAGAGCTGGGCTCGGATGAATCGGGCGGGCAAAATGAAGTGCGAAGCCGTGAGTATTAACAATGTCAAGTTTTTAATTAAGTTAGGTATAACTTAATTCAGCGAATTTTTCAATTTTGGCAGCGCCATGGGGATTTGAACCCCAGTTCCATGGCTGAGAACCATGTGTCCTAGGCCGGGCTAGACGATGGCGCCATAACTTTCTAATCTATCAAAAAATTAAGTAAATATAAAGTTATAGATATTAAGCGAGACGATAGATGAACGTCCCGGAAAATAAATAATCATGGCCTATGATTACATAACAATCTCCTCAACTATCTTTTCCATCTGCATAGACCTTGATCCCTTAACCAAGACTACGTCTCCATTTTGGATGATTTCTTTCACCTTTTCCTTGGCCTCTTCGGCGGTGCTGAAACTGAAAATATTTTCCGTCGGCATTTGATTACCCGCCGCATCAGCTATAAATTTGGCGGCGGCACCAACAGTAATTAAAAAATCAACTGTGTCCCCGGCTAAATCGCCTATTAATTTATGTGCTTCGATTTCATACTTACCTAGTTCTTTCATATCGCCTAACACGGCTATTTCCCTAGTTTTACCCTTGAGATTCGAAACCGCCTTGGCAAAATTCTTGAGCCCAGCGAGGGCGGCCTGGGTAGCCACGGGTGAGGCATTATAGGTATCGTCAATTATATATGAATTTTTGATGCCCCCGTTTAAATGCATGCGACCGTGTGGAATTTCAATGTCCTCAAAGGCGTCAATTATTTCGGCTAGGTTCATGCCGAAATGCTGCCCAATGACCACAGCGGGTAAAAAATTAAGTATTAAATGAGGTGCGATCAGATTACCCACTCTGGCCGGGACGACCAGATCGCCAGAATGAATTTTAAAAGACAGTCCGCCGATTTCCGGTTTGGGGTCGTTGGAGGCGGAGTGCCCATCGGCGACAAAGTATGCAATATCGGAGGCCCAAAGGTCGGCTCCGGGGCTTAAGGCGAAAGTTTTAACCGGGGCTAGGGATAATTTGGACATTGCCAGGACAAAATTATCCTCTCGATTCAATATACTCAAACCGTCAGCGGGCAAAGCTTCGATCAACTTGGATTTTTCGCTAGCCACCGCTTGCGGATCCTCATAATATTTAACGTGGACTGGAATCCGGCCAATCACAGTAACTATGCCGATTTTTGGTTTAACGATGCCCGTTAGATACTTAATATCTCCGGGCCGATCGGCGGCTAATTCGAGAACTAACATTCGCGGATATTTTTCACGCCAACCATATGCCCGCCGGAAGGCATTAAATAAATTGATAAGTTTAGAAAAGTAATTTCCAGTAAAATTAATGCCTAAAACAGTATTTGGCACTCCGATTTCATTGTTAAAATTCTCCTCGTTTTTCCAAACCCAAAATTTTCTCGATAGCACGGCAGCGATTGCCTCTTTGGTTGAAGTTTTGCCCACAGAACCGGTAATTCCAATAACTATTGGCTGGTAGCGCTTGAGTGTTCTTTTAGCCAGAGTGCCCAGAATTTTTTTTAGAAAATATCTCATCGCGCAGAGATTTATGAAGTTCTGAAGAGATAATTCCACCACAATTACCTCGTCGGTGGAATATTAAAATATCTAATTAAATAACCAGCTACGTCTCCAAAAACGGGAGATAAACTGTCGGCCGCAAACTTTATTCCTTTGGGTTTATCAATTTTAATCAAAATGGTAAACCTGGCATCATAGGCCGGCGCAAATCCCACGAAATTATGAATAAACCGGTCATTATCCAAATATCCCCCACTGGAATCGGGAATTTGAGCTGTCCCCGTCTTTCCTGCCACATGATAACCGTTAATCCTTGCTTTATCAAAGCCCTTATCAACTACATCAACCAACATTGATTGCATCAGTTTGGCTGTTTTTTCAGTAATCGGCGAATTAATAATTTTGGGCACAATATTTTCAATGCTGCCATCAGATTTTACTATTTGTCTTGCCACATGAGGCCACATCAGCTTGCCCCCATTAGCGATCGCGGAATAGGCATTTAGGAGTTGAATTGGCGTTACGGCAATTCCCTGACCAAATGAGGCGGTGGCAAAATTTATCTTGCGACCGCTATATAAATTCGAGATATTACCGCCCACTTCCCAAGCTAAATCAATACCCGTTTTCTGGCCAAAACCAAAAGCCACTACATTATTGAGGAACGGGTCATCACCCATTTTTTGTTGGGCAAAAATTGCGCCGGTATTGAGCGATTTTTCTAAAACCTTGCGCATTGTCTGCACTCCATACGCTTTTTCGTCAAAATTTCTAATGGTATACCCCCCGATTTGGACTTGTCCCGAATCCGTATATTTTGTATCCGGCGAGACCGCACCATACTCTATGGCTCCGGCCATAGTAATTGGCTTAAAGCTAGAGCCCGGCTCATAGATGACTTGATGGGAGGGATTGATAAAGTCGCCAAGTTTATAATCATAATATTTATTTGGGTCGTAACTGGGAGAGGAGGCCAGGGCTAAGATTTCACCGCTTTTCGGGTCCTGAACAATGATTATACCGCCGGTCGCGCTCCACTTTTTTATTACCGTCTCCAGCTTAGCTTCGACCATTTCTTGAATATCTCTGTCAATGCTCAATATAATATCGCCGCCATTATGAACAGAGGTCGCCACAGTGGCAGGCGGTTCATCTTTTTTCCAGAAAGCGAGCATATCCCAGATGTGGGAATAAGTTCTATTGCCAAAAAGTTTTTGGGTCATTTTTTTCCCGCTCAGTTCAGAATCATAAAAGGCCTCGATACCATATTGACCCACCCGTTCTCTGCCGTCGTATCCGACAAAACCCAATACCTGACTGGCGGTCGCTCCCAGAGTATAGAAACGGTCAATTTGCGAGGAAACAGCAACACCTTTTATTTTTAAAGCCTGAATCTTAACGGCTTGGGACTTAGTTAAATTGCTTGATAATATTTGATACGATTTCGTTGGGTCACTTAACTTGTCCAGCAAAAAAGGCCGGGTTTCTTCTCCTAAAATCGGCGCTAAAATCGATACAATTTCGGCGGGTGACTTGGTCAGTTGTTTATTGTTCGAATAAATGAAAGTGGCAGAGCGATTGGCGGCAGCGATTTTTTTTACCGGACCGGTTGTAGTTGAGGCATCGGTAAGATATATACTCCCCCGTCCAGCCAGCGCCGCGGTCGGGCTCGCATACTGCGATTTCGCCGTGGCTACAAAGCTTTCATGATCAACAAAAGTCAGGTTAAACAACCGATAAATGATTAGACCTGATAACGCAAATACAAAAAATAGCAATAGGTTAACTCGCCAAGTATTTGTTGAGGTCTTGGGGGCGGGTCGCACCACCTTTTGCGAACGCATATATATTTATTTTATTGTTTTGTGGGAAGAGTCGCTACTTCATTGTCCGCCACGATGGAAAGTGGGTCCTTGGCCTCAACCAGTCCTTTTTGCCGCGCGTAATTTATCAGATTATCGAGGGAAAGCCGATTCTCAACATCGACGCTAACCAGTTCCGAGTTTACATTAGCCGCGCTAAACTGGTTTTTTAGCTGGTTTATTGCGAAAGTTTTAGAGACCACATTATTGGAAATAACCGCATAAAATGCGAGCAAAAATATTGTCATCCCGATCATTCCTAAATTCAACCTGGCCCGACGGTTTTCTAATAAAAACTTAATAAAACTTTCTTCTTTAACCGAAAAAGCTCTTGCCTTTTCCTCTAATTTACTTTTTTTAAATGGTTGCTCTCGCTTATTGACAACCACGGTTGGGTAAAATTCTTGTTTACAATTGGCTTTTGCTATGACAGTCAATTTTCGGAGCCAAGGCGTTCCGCTCGACTCGTTTTATATTTGAATTTTTAAATATTGAATGTTTGAATAATTAAATATCGTTATATTCTTTCCGCTACTCTTAATTTTGCACTGCGGGACCGGTAATTCTCCCTTCTTTCCGTCTCGCCCGCCATGATTGGCTTTTTGGTTAGTATTTTGACGACCTTTTCCGCCGCTTTCTCTTTAAAAAAATGTTTAACAATTCTATCTTCTAAAGAGTGGAATGTGATTACCAATACTTTCCCGCCGGACGTGCCATTGACCGCCCGTTTTAGTAAATTAATGGCCTGTTTTAGGCCAGCCGTGATATTACTTAATTCCCGATTGACAGCAATGCGCAAGGCTTGAAAAGTTCTGGTGGCAAAATGGATCTTTCTGATCGCACTACCTTTTTGGTACCAGACTGGCATACCATTCCTAATCGTTTTTACCAGTTGAAAGGTAGAAATTATGGGTTTTTCTTTTCTGGCTTTTACAATGGCGCGCGCGATTGATTTGGCAAACCGCTCTTCCCCAAAATCGTGAATGATTGCTTGCAAGTCTTGTTCTGAATACTTGTTTATAATCTCGGCAGCGGTAATTGGATTACCGAGGGGATCAAAACGCATATCCAGCGGCTCATCGCGCTGAAAGGAAAATCCTCTGCCCGATGCTTCAAAATGCCAACTGGAAATACCGAGATCGAACAAAATACCATCTACCGGAATCAGGTCATATTTTTCTGCCTGCTCTGCGATATGGGTATAACTGGTATTTTTCAGAATTACCCGTTCCTGATAATTGCTATGTTCCAGTTTATACTTGAGGTCTGCGTAGATTTGGGGATCCCACTCAAGCCCCAGCAGTTTCCCATTCGAAATTTTTTCCAGTAAGGCCATGGCATGACCACCGCCACTAATAGTGGCATCGATAATCTTTGCTCCCGGCTTTGGGTCCAAATAGTGTATCACTTCGTTTAAAAGGACTGGAAAATGCATCGTTTATATCATTCCCAACTCACCCAGTTTTTCCGCGATTTTATCTCCATTTTTTTCTAAATTCGCTTTATAAACATTCCATTTTTCCTCATCCCAGATTTCCAAACGATTAAACAACCCGGCTATTATTACTGTCTTATTTAACCCGGCGTAATTTCTTAGGAAATCCGGAACTAAAATTCTGCCTAACTGATCAATTTCTACTTCCGCTGCGCCCGCCAAAATTAGTCGTACGAAGGCTCTGGTATCCTGTTGACCAATGGGCAATTTGCTTAGCTTATCGGCTAGTTGTTCCCATTCCTCGATGGGGAAAAGAAACAAACAATTATCCAGGCCCCGGGTCAACACCACCCGCTCACCAATTTCCTTCCGAAATTTGGCTGGTATGGACAGCCTTTTTTTAGGATCTAAACTATGTTTATGTTCACCAACCAGCACTGTTTTACTTAGGCCTCCAGCAGCTAACAGTAAACGGTCATTGGAAAGAACTATTATAAAATTCCGCTTACCGTTAACTGCCGGAGACCCAAATTGTTAAGAAAGACTTTTTAGTTATCCACAATTTGGCCGAGTTATTAACACTTTATCCCACTTTGTACCACTTTAAGATCATTATATACCACTCCGAAAAAATTATACAAGTGGATAACCCTATAAAATAAAAAAACCACCTTTTATTGATGTGCGGGTGGAGGGTTACGCGCGGAGATAAGAAAAACTCCTCCTGATTGATTAAATCCAAGGTGTTTTGCCCGACGGCGCAGTGGCAAAAAAACCAGATTCTGGTGTGTTTTTAGAGTACCGCTTGGCTAGCCATAAAATCAATGGGCGGCTCGCAGAGCCGCCCACGAAATGGTCGGGAAATTTTCCGAAAGTCAGATTTTGGTGGGCGCTGTAGGAATCGGACCTACTACCTCTGCAGTGTGAATGCAGCGTTCTGCCAGTGAACTAAGCGCCCTTTAGAGACAGTTATCATAAGAGGGGGCTAGGTCTTCTTTGTTATTTCCTTGATAGGACAACAGAATCACAGCCCTAACTTATTTATAAGCTTTTCGTGGGGGCTTTCCAAGAGGACACGGATAAATCGGTCAAACATTGAGATGCGGTATTGAAATTCATCTTTTTCAAGCACGGCAAATTTTATTTCCTTGCCAACTTCAGCTTCTAGTGATTTCAAAAAGTTGCGCAATTTTCGGTTATCAATATCATCCCCTACTATCAGTAAGTCGGCCACCGTGGGATCTAGGCTTTCTTTGTTCACAAAAACCCCGGCAATAATCGCCAGTTTAATTCGGCCAAGTTTATTGATTTTCTCAATAAGTCTATCCTTTTCCGCAGGAGATGATTTTAAAACCAGGTCGCGGAGTTCATAAAGAAACTCAAAGCTACTGTTCAGCATATAGCGTGGCTGGCGGGAAGGGATTGATCTCGGTTTTTTCTTTCTCAAATGTCTGATTCTTTTCTTTATGCTTTTCTTTTTTGATTTTGAACGTTTCTTATTTACCATCACTTTTTAGTTTTAATCAAACCAATTTCTTTAAGTTTGAAAATCTCTCGCTTTACTACTCGCGGTTTATCCTGGACATGGTTGGCCAATTCCTTTATGTTAAAACTTGAGCTTAAGTTACGAAATAAAAACTTCAGGATTTTCACCCTCAAGCTGGAAGTAAAGAGAGTTTCAAGCACATTTTTTGACATATTGGCAAGTTATTGATTACAATAAGTTATAAGCCCTGGTGAATTTGAAGTCAACTAGCCAACATACTAGTCGTATTATACCACATATTTTCTGCTTACAGGGTGACCCTGTGAGCGCCGCGGAAGCGCTTATAATTCATTTTTTGGAGAAAATAATCTTAAAACCTAAAGTCAAGGAATACCTGATTAAGGGCCATGAGCCTGATACTTTTTTTGATGTCCTGGTTCATCATGGCACGAATGTTCAGGAAAAAAGTCTGGGCTCGCTTTTTGTCTTAAGTCATCTGAAGCAAAAAGAAGACGAGCTTGTTTACGTTATAAGCTTAGTCTCGTCTCTGGCTAAAAGAGAGTTTTTCTCTCAGCAATCTGCGGTTGAACAAAACCCCAAGGTGGCCTTTGAGCGAACACTAAAAAAACTCAACGAGGTGCTTGATGATTTCTTTAAAAATAAAAGCTTTATCCTGAATTTAGGTCTAGCGGCGATTTCCGCAGATAATATTTATATATCTCGTTTAGGAAAATTTAAAGTAGCACTGGCCAGAAACAATGAGTATATTGATATTCTTAATAACATTGGATTGTTCAACAAGGATGATAAAGATGAACGACAGTTCTCAAATATTGTTTCCGGCAAACTGCGGCCAAATGACAAAATCTTTGCATATTTTCCCGTTCGGGCCGTAACCAGCCGCGAAAAGGTCTTGAATCCCCTCTTTGTAAGCAAGAATCAGCAGGAATTTTCCGGCAAAATTGCCCAGCTTGCTTCCACCGTTGGGAATTTTTCATGCTGTGGAGTGCATATCAACATGCAGGAGATCAAGGAAATTCCAGTGACTTTTACCTCCGCCTCATCCACAGTCTCCTCTGCCGCTGTGAAGGAAACAAAATCCAGGATAAATTTTCAGCCCAAAACTTTACTATCCGAAAGTAAAAATCGAGGCAGACTACTAGATATGTCTAACGATCCAGAAATGCAAGATAACAATAATTTAAAAAAATCGTTGCCCAGTGAAGGTGGGGATGAAACTGTGCTACCCGGCTTCTCCGATCCGGTTTCATCGGCACAGGACCTGAATGTGATAAGAGCTGAATTGTCGGTTACAAAAAGGGATAATTTGGTAACACTGACGTCAAAAGGTCTGGGTAAGCTCATGCGGGGTCTTGGTGGTAATAGTTTTGGTGGTAGTCACAGGCCGAAGTTAGTTAAGCTTGTAGTTATCGCCATAGTAGTGATGACGCCGGTTATTTTTTTCGCGTCATACGGCACGGGTTCAGATGTTACCAAAGAAGCATACGGCAGGGCTAGCGCCGGTTTAGAGCAAGCGCAAAATCTTTTAAGCCAAAATGATTCCAAGGCGGCGCGGGCCCAGCTGCAGGCGGCCCTAGCCGAGGTTAGTGGGGTAGAAAACAAGAAAATAGATATTTTGAGAAGCGATATCAATAAAACTTTGGATACCCTTGATAAAACTAGCGATAAACAACCGGAACTGCTATTTAACAACGCTGAAAAAGGCTATGAATTTGTGGCCGTAAGTGGCGGATTCCAGGGCCCGATGGCATTAAATAGCGACGGCAGATTAGTTGCCTTTTCTGCTGGTGAAACAAGTGATGTGACTATTTTTGGCAATTCATCTGTCTTCCTTCTGACTTTCTCTGATTTTACTATTTCTCTAAATGTTAATGGAAAGTTAAGTGTTTTTAATCCCAAAGTTAGTGGTGTTAAAAATTACTCACTGACATTTCCCAAAGGTTTCGATATTAATAATTTAATTGGCGCCACTATTTATGAAAATAATCTTTATCTGTTCAGCGGTAATACGATCTATAAATTTACCGACGCGGTGCTCGGTTCGGCCAAGGGTACGATCTGGGGAACTATCGAGGAAACGGCTTCTCTTTATTCTTTAACGGCCGATGGGAATCTTTATACGCTCACCGGCGATGGGCGTCTAATTTCATTATTTAGAGGCAAAAAAGAAAGTGAATTAAATATTCAGATAGGCGGCAGTGATACTATTGAAATCATCACGGATAAGAATTCGGCGTTTGTCTATGTTTCGGATACTTCCGCTAAGCGAGTTTACGTCATTGATAAATCCGGTGGCACATTAATTACAAGTTATAAATTGGATGTGGTCGGAGACATTAAAGATATCTTTGTTACCGCCACTGGCACTATTGTCGTTTTATCGGCTGGAGGCAATGTTTGGCAAATTATGCCGTGATATTGAATGTTTCAGAGTTTAATTATTTGAGTTCTACGCTACCTCCAGCTTCCTCCAGTTTCTTCTTTAGCTCCTCGGCCTCTTCTTTCTTAATGCCCTCTTTAACTACTGCAGGAGTCTTGTCGGTCATATCTTTTGCCTCTTTTAACCCCCTGCCAGTCGCATCTCTGATTACCTTAATGACTTGAATTTTTTGCTGACCGGCATTAGTCAAGATAACATTAAAGCTATCCTTTTCCTCGACGGCTCCTGTTTCTTCGGCTGCGGCAATCTGCCCTGTATCTGCTGAAAGGGTCATGGCGGCCGATACACCAAATTTTTCTTCAATCACCTTTACTAATTCATTTAACTCTAACACCGTCATTTTTTCTATTTGTTCGATTATTTCTTGATTCGTCATATTATTTACTAAAGCTGTTAGTCGCAAAATTAGTAATCACTATCATTTT
>CAYIXQ010000026.1:0-8543 GCA_964367475.1 uncultured Candidatus Saccharibacteria bacterium
GCTTCGTAGACATCCAACACATCTTGGGCTTGGCGGATGCTTCCGGCGATGATTTTGGCGCCAAGATCATGCTCATCCAACAATGCCCGGGTTCGGCGAATCATGTCCTTGCCATCCAGACCGCTGTCAACGCTCCGGCGGTAAAGTAAACTGACATATCTGGCCCCGGCCTTGGCCGCGCAGAAAGCCTGGAACCAATGCATGCAGGCGGTGCAGTTAACGGCTATACCCTCATCCGAAAGGACCCTGATAACCCGAAGACGATCGCCGCCGTCCAAGGCCTGTATGGGAATCTTGACCGTGGTGCCGGCATAACCTAGCACACTCACAAACTCTTTGGCCTGTTCAACCATACCTTCCGGATTATCCTTAAAAACCTCCACGCTCAAAGGCAATGAATCGCCGGAATATTTTTGTATGAGGCCGATAATTTTCTTCCAGGCCTCCACCGGCTCGGTAAACCCGGCCTTTTTCAGCAGGGTGGGATTGGTAGTCACGCCGTCCCCCACACCTGCCTCAAGCCAACATTCAATCTCATTCAAATCAGCCGTGTCCACAAATAAAATCATTGGCCAACCCTCCTTTCAGGAGATGCTGGATCAAATACGCTGCCTCAAGTAAACTGTCGGCATAAAAATCCGCTTCTAAACCATTGTTATGGGGAGCGCGAATTAGAATGGTTTTGCAACCAGCCGCACGCCCAGCCCCTATATCCGACTGGGTATCGCCTATGATAAACGACCTTGAAAGATTACCCTGCCATTTCTGCGCCGCGGCCAGAAGCATTCCCGGCTTGGGTTTGTGGTAAAAGCATCCTTCTGACACCGGATGCGGACAAACATAAACATCCTCAAAAGGCAACTTGGCAACCTCCGCCATCATGCTTTCATGATCCTGAACCGTAAGATTTCCATAAGACATATCTGGTTGGTTGGTCACCAGAACACGGATAAATCCGAGGCGACCCAACAATTCAAGCGCTGCCTTAACCTTGGGTAGCAGTTCGAACTCCTCGAAAGACCACGGAGCGGTATACCTCTGTTTTCTACCTGCTTCATTAATATGGTCTTCACCACGGTCCCCCATTTTGTTAACAACACCGTCGCGATCCACAAAACAGATCTGATTCATGGAAATTCTCCATTTTAAAGATTTGCCAATATAAAGAACTGGAACTAACTGATAGTAAAACAAAAGCAATATCTAATCAAGTTTTTAAAATCCTATCCTGCTCCATTTTTTTATAGGTTTTATCCCAATAAGAGATAGCTTCGGGATAATTCCTCACCCAATCCAAGTATTCCTTGGCGCTATCTTCTAGGGAATGAATCGGTTTCCAACCTAGTTTTTTGAGCTTAGAAATATCCATAATGGAATGCCGTGGAGCGTTGATTCTAAACATACCCGGAACAACCGGTTTAAAAGGAACCCTTGCTAACCGATATACCGCTTTAGCCAAATCCCTGACTCTGGTTTTTCCCCCGCTACCCACATTAAAAAACTGAAAATCCGCCTTTTTGTTTTTTAACACAATTAGATGGGCCGAGACCACATCGTGCACATTTACAAAGTCGCGAATCTGGTTGGCATCTTCCTGCATTAAAATTGGCCGGCCGGTCAACGCTCTTACCGAAAAATCCCGTAGTGCTCCAGAATAAAAATGCCTGAAGGATTGCCGAGAACCTTGGACTATTGAAAACCTCAAAGCTACTGAGGGTATATTATAAATTTTACCCAAAGCTAAACAGGTTTTCTCGGCAGCCAGTTTGGAAATTCCATAAGGGATCTGCGGGTAAAGTTCATCAGACTCTCTTTCCGGCAACGGGACAGCATCTTTTCCATCAATAGGACATTTGATCTCCCATTTATGACTTATCAATTGATTCTCTGGCCGCGCTTGGGCATAAAAAACTCCGTGCTTGGAACACTTATATTTGCCTTCGCCGTACAAGGACTGAGAAGATGCGATAATGACTTTCTTTATCGGCAATTTCTTTTCAAGAATAATTTCGTAAAGCAAGGCCGTGCTTTTGGTGTTGGTGTCAAAATAAACACTAAAATCCAAATGATAATCCATATAAGCCGCCAAGTGGAAAACGAAATCTACACCCTTAAGGGCCTTGACCCAATCCTTTTTATTTCGCACATCACCTTTTATAAATTGGGCCTTTTTGTTAAACCAATCTGGTAACTGGCCATTGTGTGTCGGCGGCTTTAAATTATCCAAAACCCTAACTCTATAGCCATCTTTAATTAAGGCATCAGCCAAGTGGGAGCCAATAAAACCAGCGCCTCCGGTAATTAGTACCAACTCATTATTTTTGGTCATAAACTTTCTCCACAATTTTTAAAACCTCATAGGCATCCTCGCCATTTGGATTCGGTCTTCTTTTTTCTTTAATAGCGCTTACAAATTCCTCCAGCACCCGTTCCAAAGACGCATCAGCATTGGGATCACAATCAAATATTTTTTCTTTGAGTGAATCGCTAAAATTATCCGACCGCATTCCCCAAATCAGTTTTTCGCCATCGCCATACTTCCGTCCCAAACCTTCAACGACCAAATACCCCTTGGTGCCGTAAATTTCAAAATTATGTATGGCTTTCCAATTGGTCCAGCTGGCATGTATACTGGCTATACTGTTATCTTTTGACTTCAGCAAAACAAAAGCATTATCCTCAACTTTTGATTTCCAAAAAAGATTCTGACAGAAACCCTTGGCTGCTTTGATGTCGCCCAAGAACCACCGGGCCAGGTCAATCATATGGACTCCCTGGTCTATCAATTCACCGCCACCACTTATTTTTTTATTAAAACGCCATTCTTTGTTGTAGTCGGCCCGTCCACCAAAACCGTAACGAGCCCGAATAAATAAAATCTTTCCTATTTTACCATCATCAAACAACTTTCGGGCCAGCAAAAACGCGGGATGAAAACGGTGATTAAAGCTGACCATGAAGTTAACTTTCTGGCGCTCGGCTGTCTTAATTACTTTTCTTATTTCGCGAGAGGACACACCTCCGGGCTTTTCACACAAAACATACCGGCCAGTTTTTAAAATGGCCTCGGAAATTAGGGCCAAAAAATTATGCGGGGTTGCGACCACAACAGCTTGAATTTCCGGTTTCTTAAAAATTAATCTCCAATCAGACAACGCCTCACAACCTTTAATCTGTTGGGCCAAAGATGTAGCTTTTTTTAGATCGACGTCAACCACAACTACAAGATCGCACAACTTTAACTTAGTAATTACGCCAAACCAGCGCCGACCCATTCCGCCCGCGCCAATCAGAGCTAATTTTATTTTACCAGTTGTAGCCACGGTCTTTGGGTTTGATTCTGCGCCAGGTGTAAATATCAGATTCCATTATTTCTTTTAAATGCGCCGGAAAAATTTTATAGTCGTCCCATACGGCAGAAATAATTCTGCCACTAATACCGTTAGACGCGTCGCTAGCCAAGAATACAACCAATTCGGCCGCCTTTTCCGGAGACACACCGCCATTTTTCTTTTGTTCTAAAGATCGCTTATAGGTTTCCTCTCCCACCTTTTCGGGACCGGCTTTAAGCAAATCATCCAAGAGTTTGGTGTTGACCGCTCCGGGCGCGATGGCGTTGACGTCAATGTTGAAACTCTTCAATTCCGCCGCCACCGTCTCGGTCAAACGCACTATACCGCCTTTGGAAGCCACGTAAGCCGAAAAGTTGGGATAAGCGCCTTCACCCCCGCCGGCGAAATTGATTATTTTGCCTCGGCCGCGCGCCTTCATTAAAGGCACCATCGCCCGCATCATCAAAAAAGTACCTATTAAATTTATATCTATGGCTTGGCGCCATTCAGCCACATTGGCTTCGGCTAATGGGCCTATGGGGCCATAAACGCCAGCAGCGTTAACTAAAATATCCAACTGGCCCCATAAATCGGAGACTTTTTTAACTACCGCGGCCGATCCAGTTTCCAAAGAAACATCGACACTTATTATTTCAACCCATCCCAAAGGCGAAAGTTCTTTTTGGGTGAACTCCAAATCTGTTTGATTACGGGCTACCAGTAAAACTTCGGCACCGGCCTCTAAAAAGGCCTGGGCTATAGCTTTGCCAATACCCCGTCCGCCTCCGGTTATAATTGCTCGTTTATTAGTTAACATGTTCGCCTCGGCCTACACCTAAATAACGAAAACCCGCCCCAACAAAATGGCTAGTTTTATCGGCTAAAAAATTGCGTGTATCAAAAAATATTTTGGGAAGTTGCATAGTTTGAGCCAAACTTTGAAAATCTATATCTTTAAATTCGGGCCAAGCCGTCACTAAAACAACGGCGTGTGAATCTTTTATGACTTCTTTATAGTTTTTAGAAAAGTTTTTTATGCCACTAGCCATAACTTCTTCCGTAATTGCCCCTGGGTCGGTAGCAGAAACAAACGCACCTCTTCTCTCTAGTTCTTTAGATATTTCAAGTGCCATAGACCTTTTAAGTGTGCTGGTACCAGGTTTGTAAGTTACACCCAAAATACATATCCGTTTTCCACTTAGACCTCCCATAATTTCTTCCAATCTATTTATAACCAAATTTTTTCTATGAGTGTTTTTATTAAAAACACTTCTAATAACCGGCAAATCAACCCCCGATTCGTTGGCCTTGTTTAAAAGCACTTTTAAATCGCGACCCAAAGTCCCACCCGAAAACCCAACACTGGCATCCAAATAAGCCGCCTGCCCTATGCGCGGATCAGAGCGAAGAGCTTTTGAGATATCCAGTATGTCCGCTCCGACGGATTCACATATATCGGCAAGATCATAAGTAAAAGTAAGTGAAGTTGCTAAAAAAGAATTTATAGCATGCTTGGCCATCTCGGCCGAAGCTAAATTCATTCGCAAAAAATTAGAGCAGATCGGTTTAAAAATATCTTCTATCTTTTGAAAAACATTTTCATTTTCAGCGCCGATAACAATCCGGTCTGGCTCAAAAAAACTCATCACCGCCCGGCCTAACTGAAGATTTTCTGGTACATATGCCAAGTCAAAAATAAGTTCCGGTCTCTTTTGGCTGATTAATTTTTTAAAATAATGACAGGTCCCGACAGGTAATTGACTAGAAAAAACCAAAAGCACACTATCTTTAAAGTAAGGCAATGTTTTTAAAATACTGTCTTCTACAACTGTTATATCGGCTTCATCTTCATCATTAACAGGAGTATCTACAGTAAACCAAACTATTCCACAGTTCTTTACCAAACTATAATCACTGGAAAAAGAAAGATTATCTGCCAAATTCTCTGCCAACAACTTATCCAAACCGGGTTCATTTAAAGGCAATACACCCGCCTTAAAATTATTTATAATCATTTCACCCGGGTCTATACCTGTAACTTTATGCCCCAATTCGGCTAGGCCCACAGAAAAAACCTCGCCTAAGTGCCACAGCCCGACAACAGAAATTTGATTTGAAAAGCTCATAATCAAGATAAACTTACAATTTTCGAACCTGCCTCTACGAAAGAAAAGGGATAAACCGTCCCACCCGCTTCAGTTATACCTTTTTTAAATTTGGTTTGGTTCGGTTTCGGTACATAAAAATATACAAAACCACCTCCACCAGCCCCTATGACTTTCGCCCCGACAGCACCAAGTCTATAACCTTCATCCATAAATTTATCTAACTTTTCGTTAGTGCAATTTACGAAACACTGCTTTTTAATAGCCATCAATGTTTTCAACCCATCGGCGAAGTTTTCTATATGGTTATTAATAAGGTAATTTCTCAATCCCGAACCATATTTTCTAAAAACAGAGATATCCGCAAATATTTCCTTAGAACTCTCAAAACGTTTGGCTGTAACACCTAAAGTTTCGCTAGCCGACCTTTTCATACCACTAAACACCAAAATAAGTTCTGATTCCAGTTTTTTTACGATAGCATCGTTCACATTAACCTTTCTGACTGTAACTCCACCTTCTTTTCTATAAATCAAGTGTAAAAATCCCCCGTAGGCGGCCATGTACTGGTCGTGCTTGCCTATGGGAGATTTTAATTGATTAATCTCCAAATCCGCTGCTTCTTCAGCCAAATCTCGAGCTGACTTAACAAAACCTTTTAAGCCATGGAGGGCACTCACAAGCCCGACCGTAAAAGCTCCTGATGAACCCAAACCGGAACCGGGGGGGATATCGGAAACTGATTTGATATTAAACCCTTCGGAAATATTGTGGGATATCAGGGCTTGGCGGACTATTGGGTTTTTTATTTTTTCTTTAGTATCAACAAGTTCAGTGTGGCCAGGATAGATAAGATTAAAAAGCCCGTCATTTCTTTTAGAAATTTCTACAGTAACAAATTTGTCTATAGTTGCCCCAAAAGAATCACCGCCAAACTTTTTAACATAAGGTAACAAATCAGTTCCTCCGGTTAAACATATACGGTGGGGTGTTTTAGTTATAATTTTAGTTTTTGACATTATCTGTGCTTAGGTAGTATAGAATAACAACTTAACTTTTTCAATCTTGACTTAATCACAATGTTAACGCTAATATAGCGTAGACCAGTTTACCCAACTGGGAATTTAAAACTGATCTTTAACAAAGGAGGATGGGATGCTCATCGCCATTCTAGGCAGAGGGATTCAGCGGATCCAAAGTAAGTGGTGCCTGACCGAGGACCTTGAAATCTGTTCTCCCACTGGGGCCCACTTGGTTGAGCGCATACAGGTTGACGACAAAAACCCGCATTGTGTGGTGGGTGGGGGTGAACTTAACCTGCTGGCCGGAGTTGAGTTGCAACGCAAGATGAAATCCGGCGCATCGGTATGGGTCTGCGCCTACACCAACCGAGCGCCTTACCTTGTTGAACAAAATGCTCCTTCTGAATCCGAGATTATGTCCGAAATCTTAAAGCAGACACTGGAAAAAGAAGAACTTCCTCTGCCAAAAATCGAGGTCTGGGGTCCGGATAGGGCGTTGGAAGGACGCAGCAATACACAGCAGGAGCTCAAGAATATTTTTGGGCTGGCGCTGGCTCAAGGAATCAATGAGGTGATGGTAATCACGATTACAGTGCATCTTCCCCGTACAATCTCTTTCGCCAAAGACCATCTCACACAAGAGAACAACTTTCAATGCCTCCAGGTTAATTTTTTAGCCAGCGAGCAGGTTCTGGTGGAAATTAATCCACAGCTTTATGCACGACGGGTTCTGGATCTTTACTCATCTCAAGCTTTTCTCCGGTCATCTTTCTACGAGGGTCGTGGAGTTAATGCCTTTCTTAACGGAACATATTGAAAGGAGACAATCCCCGTATACGTCCGCGGTCAAAGACCGCGGACGTATTTTTTATTAAATTAGCTTTTCAACTCTTTCCAAATCAGCCGGAGTGGATATATCTCCGATAAAGTTGGGTGACTCAACCGGCCAAACTTTATGGTCTTTTACAAACTGGTTTAACAGAGAGGTGAAATAATATTCACCTTTGGTATTAGGCAAAGGGGAATAATTAAAAATCTCACTATTTAATACCATAACCCCATCGGCGGCCAAGTCTGATTTAGCCACTTCTGGCTTTTCGACTATTTCCAAGATTGTCCCATCGGGACGTAATGAAACCAAACCATTGGCTTTGGGTTTTTGGGGTTTAAAAACTAAAACACTCAAATCGTTGGCTAAACAATTTTTTACATCCTCCGGATTGGGCAATTCATCACCATACACAAACAAAAATCTTTCCTCTCCAATAAATGGTTCGGCCGCCAAAAAACTGTAGGCTGTACCTTTTTCAGAACCGTCCACAAAATTAATTTTCTTCCCCTTAAATTCATTCCCCAAATAACTCTTAAACTGATCTGCCAAATGCTTAACTACCATTACCACCTCCGTGATTTCCGTGGGCAGGCTTTCAAAAGTGTGTTCAATTATTGGTTGGCCTTTTATTGCCAAAAGAGGCTTGGGAGTAGTCAGTGTCAACGGCCGCATCCGAATACCCTCGCCCGCCGCCAAAATTATTGCTTTCATAAAATATCTAAAGTAAATTCTTATAAACTTCCAAATACGAATTGGCCGCTCTCTGCCAACTCATAGACCTAGCAAACCTAATGGATTCTTTTGAGAACGAATCCATTAAATCTCGATCGGATAAAATCTTAGTAATAACATCGGCAGTTTTGATAAAATCGTTCTGGGGAACCAAGATACCGTTTTTACCATCCAGAACCGCATCTTCGGCACTGGTTCCCAACGCCGATACAATCGGCAAGCTGCAAGCCGCGGCTTCCAGAAACACCAAACCGAAACCCTCAATATCCTTGCCCACATCTTGAGGCAATAGGACGAACAACTCGGCGTTGCAGTATAGCTCAACCAAAAAATCTTCCTCAACACCATCAAAAAAAATCACCTTGTCTCCAAGTTTGAGATTGGAGATTTGAGATTTGAGATTTTCCCGCTCTGGTCCCTGTCCGACAATAACATATTTCAAATAAGGAAATCGAGCCGCTATCTCGGCAAACGCCTCAATTGAATACTTATACCCTTTTCTCTTTTTAAGTGCCCCCAC
>CAYIXQ010000027.1:0-8350 GCA_964367475.1 uncultured Candidatus Saccharibacteria bacterium
GAGACTCGCCGTACCTGCTAGTACGTCTCGTCTCAAGCCTCGATTTTGCCTCGAACTTGGCCAAACGCGTAAGTCCTATAAAGATTTAAATGGCAACTTTAGATGGCACAATTCGGATGCGCGAAATAACTCACGAAATGCAGGAGTCGTATTTGGATTACGCCATGAGTGTAATTGTGGCCCGCGCCCTGCCTGACATCCGCGACGGTTTGAAGCCCGTGCACCGGAGAGTTCTTTACTCTCTACATGAAATGGGATTAGGACCAAACGCCAAGTATCAAAAATCGGCAAAAATTGTTGGTCATTGCATGGGTAATTATCATCCGCACGGCGATTTGGCAATTTATGAGTCAATGGTTCGTATGGCTCAAAACTTTTCATTACGTTATCCATTGGTGGACGGTCAAGGAAATTGGGGTTCGGTCGACGGTGACAGCGCGGGAGCTCAAAGATATACTGAAGCCCGCATGGCCGCTATTTCAGACACACTTATGGCTGACATTGAAAAAGAAACAGTTGATTTTAGAGATAACTATGACGGTTCAACCAGAGAGCCCACCGTTTTGCCGGCAAGAATTCCCAATCTTTTAATCAATGGCTCTATGGGTATCGCCGTTGGCATGGCCACCAACATCCCACCTCACAATTTAGGCGAGGTCTTGGATGGTCTGGTTCACTTGATAGATAATCCCGAGGCGGATGTAAATGATCTCCATCAATTTATCAAAGGCCCGGATTTTCCTACCGGAGGTACTATCTACAACGAGCCTGATATTTTAACTGCCTATGCCACTGGTAAGGGCCCCGTCATTATGCGGGCGAAGGCCGATATAGTCGAGTCTGAAAAAAGAGGTTTTCAAATTATTATCAATGAAATCCCTTATCAGGTAAACAAGGCCGAACTGATCAAACATATCGCCGAACTGGTTAAAGACAAAAAGGTTGAGGGTATAAAAGATATCCGGGATGAATCGGACAAAGACGGCCTAAGAATCGCTGTCGATCTGAAGCAGGATGCTTTTCCAAGAAAGGTTCTCAATCAGCTGTTCAAATATACCGAGCTCCAGAAGTCTTTTCATTTCAACATGATTGGCTTGGTGGATGGCATTCAGCCCCAAATCTTAGGCCTCAAGTCACTGCTGGAAAAATTTATTGAACATCGCCGGGTGGTGGTTGCTCGCCGCACCAAATTTGATTTACGCAAAGCCGAAGACCGAGCCCACATTTTGGAAGGGTTAAAAATAGCGCTTGACCACATAGATGAGATCATTAAACTGATTAAAAAGTCAGAGTCAAAAGAGGACGCTTTTAATAATTTAATTAAGCAATTCAAATTTAGTGACCGACAAACCACGGCAATACTAGAAATGCGGCTGCAGACTTTGGCTGGATTAGAAAGAAAGAAAATCGAGAATGAACTAAAAGAGAAGAAAGAACTGATTGCGTATTTGCAGGATCTCTTGACCCATCCCAAAAAAATCTCGGCGCTGGTTAAGACGGAATTTAAGGAAATCAAGGATAAATTTGGCGATGAGCGGCGCACAAAAATTATTAAATCTCCGTTGAAGGAAATTGGCGAAGAGGAACTGATTCCCGAAGAAAATTCTTTATTCATGATTACCCAAGGCGGGTATATCAAACGGCTCCCGCCGGATACTTTGAAGGCCCAAAAGCGCGGCGGCAAGGGGCTTATCGGCATTGCTACCAAAGAAGAGGATGTGGTGGCGCATTTCTTTGTGGCTAACACCCATGACAACGTATTGTTTTTCACTAATTCTGGAAAGGTTTTTCAGACCAAAGGTTATGAAGTGCCGGAATCAACGCGTCAGGCTAAAGGGAAATCCCTAGTTAACTTTCTGCAAATTACACCCACCGATCGCATTACCGCAGTGGTGCCGGTCGCCAAGAACAATAGTGCCAAATATTTAGTTATGACTACGGCCAATGGGGTTATCAAAAAAGTGGAAATTGACGCTTTAGTACAGGTCAGAAAAAATGGCATGATCGCCATTAAACCCAAGGGTGACGATGAATTGAAATGGGTAGAGATCAGCTCAGGATCAGATGAAATAATTCTTGCCACCACTAACGGTATGACCATTAGATTCAAAGAAAAAGATGTCAGGCCCATGGGCCGAGCAGCATCTGGGGTAATTGGTGTTAGGCTGGCTAAGGGCGCAAAAATTGTGGGCGCGGATGTAGTGAGGATCAGTAAAGAAGCCAAAGACTTACGGTTACTGGTAGTTATGGCCAACGGCTATGGCAAGCGGACCGAAGTGTCGGCTTATAAAGTGCAAAAGCGCGGCGGCAAGGGGATTACTACCGCTAAAATCACGCCCAAGACCGGCATTCTGGTTTCGGCTCATGTCACTAATCCAGAGCATAAGGAAGTGATTGCTATTTCACGCAAAGGCGTAGTGATCAGAACTCAACTGGAAAGCATCTCTGTCCTTGGCCGCGCCACCCAGGGTGTGCGTATTATGAAACTTGAACCCAACGACGCCGTGGCGTCGGTGGTGTTGGTTTAAAGTTTTAAGAGTTTCGAAGTTTAAAAAACCACGTTGTTTACAACGCGGTTTTTTTTATTGCCGCGCCAATGTTAGAATATTCTTATCAATACCCAGATAAATCAAATGAATATCCCGGCCCTGAATGTGCCGAACGAAGGTTTTATGGATCCCCAAAGCACAATAGGCTATTTTGGTCTGCGAGAGGGAATGCGAGTGGCTGATTTTGGCTCTGGTTCTGGGTACTTTACAATCTTGATAGCCAGAATTGTAGGTGAAGGTGGTTTGGTGACAGCCATTGATGTCATGGACTCCGCCCTGGATATGGTCAGAGCCAAGGCAAAGTCAGAGGGTCTAAAAAACGTAGATACTATTCGTTCCAATCTGGAGGTGACGGGAAGTTCCGGGTTGGCCAGTGATTCACAAGATTTTGTTCTGTTGAAAAACATCCTTTTTCAGTCGAACAAAAAGGAAGAAATTATCAAGGAAGCCCGACGGGTGCTGAAAAGCGGCGGCGGTCTTGCAGTCATTGATTGGAAAAAAGGCAGCCATGGTTTTGGGCCGCCTGATGATTTAAGAACCGACGAAAATACCATAAGGGAAATGGTTCTTCAGGTGGGATTGGATTATCTAAGATTCATCGAAGTTGATGTTTTCCACTATGGTCTGATGTTTGTAAAAAAGTAATTATGGCGTTACCTATTTTTGGCGAAGGAAATCGCACCAAACTATATATCTTAGGGGGCATTATTGTTCTGATTATTCTGATTTTGCTGGTAGTGGTTTTGGTGCGAGGTTTTACTAATGTCCAATCGCCGCCCCGGGTGGTGCTTCAATTCTGGGGGGTCTTTGATGAACCGGCCTATTTCTCCCAGGCCTTTCAGGAATACCAGCGCCGCAGTCCTAATGTCAGCATTGTGTATCGAAAATTTAACTTTGATGATTATGAAAAACAATTAATTGATGCCTTTGCCGCCGGCACCGGTCCAGACATCTGGCTGATGCACAACACTTGGCTGCCTAAACACGGAGACAAGATTCAACCGCTGCCCCAAAACACCTCTGATCGGCGGGGCCCAGCCAAATCCTTCAAAGATTTTCAGACAGAATTTGTAGAGGTGGCAATCAGCGACTTAACCCGAGCCGGTGAAATTTATGCCTTGCCGATTTATGTCGACAGTCTGGCTCTTTATTATAACCGGGAATTATTTAATAACGCGGGTATTGCCACGCCGCCGGCTGATTGGGAAAAGTTTAATGAAACCGTTCAAAAGTTAACCAGTATTGATGAGGCAAGTAGAATTGTAAAAGCCGGCGCTGCCATGGGGACGGCCCGAAACATTAACCGTTCCACCGATATTTTGACCCTATTGATGATGCAAAGCGGCGTACAAATGACTGACTGGGATAATATCTATGCTACTTTCGCCAGCACGGCCAATGTGGTTAGCCAAGTCGCATTACAATATTATGTGGACTTTGCAAATCCCGCGAAGCAGGTTTATACCTGGAATGACCAACAGCACTACTCAATTGATGCGTTTAGCGAAGGCAAAGTGGCAATGATGTTAAATTACTCTCATCACATCCAAACTTTACGGGCTAAATCACCACGACTAAATTTTGCCGTAGCCCCTATTCCCCAAATTACCGGCAGTACATCGGTGGTAAATTATGCCAACTATTGGGTACCCACGGTTTCCAAACAATCAAAAAATGCTGACGAGGCCTGGTACTTCTTGGCTTACTTAAGTTCAGCCGAAGGCGCTGCTATGTATGTCAACGCGTCTGGCCGGCCGGCGGCGCGCCGAGATATTATCCAAGCGCAGCAGCTAGAACCGGATATAGGTATATTTGCTACCCAAGCGCTATCAACCCGCTCCTGGTACCAGGCAGATAATACCGCCATTGAAACTATTTTGGCGGAAATGATTGATGACGTTAATTTTGGGCGAGCGGCCATCCGGGACGCACTGCAGTCGGCCGAGAGTAAAGTGAACGTAGTGATGCAAAGAAGTAAACGAGGACCATGATCAATCGCCGTCCAACGTTAATTTTAACCATCATATTTTTGTGCTGTTTTTTGTTTTTGAGTTATGTAAGCACGGCGGAAGCAGCTTTGGTCCAGTGCGGCCGGAATTCGCCGGATGCGCCGGTGGCGGAAAAAAGACCATGTCAGATTTGCGATCTCATCGTGGCGGCAAAAACGATTGTTGATTTTATTCTTTTCAAACTGGCGCCGGCCATCGCCATTCTTTTTTATCTATGGGCTGGCTTTGTCATTTTGCTTAGCGGCACGCCGGCCAAGATCGGTGATGGCAAGAATATTTTTAAATATACCACCTGGGGGCTGATTATTATGTTTAGCTCCTGGATGATTGCCAATACGGTTTTAAAAACCCTGGCGGCCGACAGTGACGTTTCGGACAACTGGTTTAAAATTGAGTGTAAGCAAGCAGGGGGTTTAGGTATAATACCTCCTCCGGTCGGGGGACTATGTAATGATGAGAGAGCTTTGGCGGAAAGATATAATCAGGTTTACCCTCTGCCTAATTATCCGCAAGGTGGATCAGCGGCCTTAAATACCTTGATTGAGTGCGTAAAATTGCGGGCTGGTGGTTTAATCGATCAAACTAAAATCTTTACGTACGAACGCGACAATCCAAAGTGTAATTACACCAGAGGCAACCCAGTTTGCGGCAATTGCGCCCATGCAGTCAACTCGTGTCACTATGGGGGTAACACTGGGCGGCAAGGATCAGAAGGAGTTGATTTTAATGCTAAAGCTGGCGTCAGCGAGCGCGCCCTGTTTGACGAACTTAAAAGAATTGAACTAGCTTGCGGTTTCGGATTTATACGATTCGAAACAAACTATACCCACGTCAGCACGATTAATTGTACTGGAAACTGAAATGAGAAACTTTACCAGTCTATTATTCTTAACAATATTTTTCACCAGTCTTGTCTTCATCGTGCCAGAGACTTTAGCTATTTATGGTTGTGTGGCCGATAATAATAAATATGCTTGTAGTCCGGGCAATAAATCAGACTGTTCGGATGTATCGGCCTGCGCCGGTAAAAGTTGTAAACTTATTGACATAAATCTATGCGGTAAAGCTAGCTTGTACGAAACAACTGTTGTTTTTACACCACCAACGGCCAATACAGATTTTGTCAGTTTTGTAAAATCAATTGCCGCCTGGCTGTATAAATTGGCGATTCCAATTGCGGTCATCGCGGTTATTTATTCGGGCGTTTTGATGTTGATTTCCCAGGGCAATGCCAAGCTGATTGATAGAGGCAAGAAGATGTTGCTATATGCTGTCATTGGCCTAATAATCCTGTTAATTGGCCGGGGATTCTTTACGTTGATAAAGTCTATTTTGGATTTAGGCAAGTAGTGGTATATTATAGAACAGAGCCAGCCTATTTTTATTTTCTGCTCATGGCGCCTTTTAAAGAGAAGCTAATATTTATAGCAGTAATCATTGGGGTTTTCAGTTCCGCTTTTTATCATGTTCGAGCAGCCGAGGCATTGTCGGAATTTGGCGGTTCATGCCAGAAAGCAGATGATTGCGCCGGTACTCTAAAATGCGGTGGCGGGAAATGCGTTGGCTGTATTGATAACCAGGATTGTATTGGCGGTGATACCTGCGCCAACGGGATTTGTCTAAAGCCCGGTGGGAATCTGGAAGGAGCCTTGTGTTCCAATAACACCAATTGCCTCTCTGGATATTGTGATTCCCAAAACAGGTGCCGAGTCCGAGCAGATCCACTGGGTGATTTTCCCGGTTATGACTTAACAATTGAGAGCATAAGGAAGATAATATTAGGTATTACCTGCTGGACCTTGAGTGTGATTTTGGCAATAATGGTCATTACCTTGATCATAGCCGGTATCAGGTTTTTCATTTCCCGCGGAGAAGCCGGAGCAGTTACCAAGGCGAAAGAAAATTTAAAATGGGTTATAATAGGAATAGCGGTGATTATGGCTACTAATGTGATCATTGCTACTGTGGCTGATGTCTTCGGAGGAGATTATTCATATTTGCCATTAAGTTGCGAAAGCGTAAATACAGGTAGGACTAACCAATGCTTAGATACAGAGTGTGTTAGAAGGCATGGCGAAGGACACAGGTGTATAGCGGTAGAGGGTAATCCATCCGCACCCAGTCAATGCGGAAGAGCGAGAATTTTTTAATGCAGAAAAATATTTCAAAAATCCTTTTCTTGAGCCAGATAATAATTAATCTCTGGGTTTTTGCGTTGCTCATTGAACCAGTGCAGGCGGCGCCTCCCCTCAATCTACCAAACCCCATAATTATTCCTACCAGACCGATTCCGGGTGCGGGTTCTAACCCCACGAATTTATTAGAGCTGCGCGAACTTCTAAGCATAGTTGGCAACTTCTTTGTCATGATTGCGCCCGTGCTGTTGGTCATCGCTTTGATTTACAGCGGTATGTTGTTTATGTCGGCTGGCGCCAGCGGGGCGATGGTAGCCAAGGCCAAAGCTGCTCTCGGCTATGGTATCTTAGGAGGATTTATTGTTTTTGCCGCTGGGGTAATAATTAATACCATTATGGCCGTGGTGACGCGTCAATTCTTCTGTAATTTTGGCATTAATATTCCGGGAGTTTTAACAATTTGCATTATTATTTAACATGAAACCTAATCTGAAAACAATTATACCCCTAGCGCTAATTGTACTGCCGATGTTAACCCTAGCGGCCGAGTTTAGTTTGCCGCCGGGGAGACCGATTACCAGTCCAAAAGTAAAAGAATTCATTACCGATGTGGCGAATTTCTTGATTGCGATTGGAGTTGTGGGGGCGGTAATAACCATTGTAGCGGCCGGAATCATGTATTTCACCTCCGGATTTAATGCGGCAGGAGTGACCAAGGGAAAAGAGTTGTTGAAAAACGGTTTAATTGGCACCTTCATTATTTTGGCAGTTGGGGTTATAATTAACACCGTATCCGCAATTATCAGCGGCCAATTCTTTACGGGTCCATAGTATTAAATTTAAATATTTTTGTGTTGAAACTGATATCCGTTGATTAGTTTTAATACAAGCGCAGAAAAGGGGGTGTCATATGGAGATATTTAAGAAAATTGGTAAGATCGCCATTCCGATAGCATTGCTGACTTTGCCCTTGATGACATTGGCTTTGCCGCAACCAACCAATCCAATTCCTGGCACCGGAACTAGTTTAGTGGAATTGGAAGTGATTATCAAAAGAATCGCAACTTTCTTGATCGTAATTAGTATCGTAGTTGCAGTAGGAGCAATTGTCTGGGGTTCTGTTTTATTGATGACCGCGGGAGGTAGTGAGGATCGATCTACGAGTGGGAAGGGCTTTATTAAAAATGGTATTATTGGTGCCTTAGTTGTGTTCTTGATTGGTGTAATCCTTCAGACCATTTCTGGTGTGGTAGCCAGAACCTTCTTCAACTAATGTTGTGATCTAAAACTAAAAACCCCTAAGTTTGTCGAAGGGGTTTTTAGTTTGAAAATTTACTAGATAAATTATATATTAGACCTGTTGCGTAATAACTAATCTACTGCAATTTCAGAATTTTGGCTACAAAAACTTCAGATTTCGTCGAAATAGCTAAAGCTATTCCTTCTCAATCTTCAGCTTTTTCGCCTAAAATTCTGAAATTTCGTTACGAAAGTTATTACGCAACAGGTCTATTGATTAGTTGCGGGTATGGTGGAACTGGTAGACACGCATGGTTTAGGACCATGTGCCGCAAGGCGTGGAGGTTCAAATCCTCCTACCCGCACCATTAGGGAACTCATCGGTTTTTTGGAAGCCAAAATGCGGGACGCGCGAAGC
>CAYIXQ010000028.1:0-7175 GCA_964367475.1 uncultured Candidatus Saccharibacteria bacterium
TATTACCCTCGGAAGTGCCAATCATGAAAAAACTCCGGAAGTTTACCGAAATTTCCTAGTGGTTTAGTTTTGAATATATTAGACCTGTTGCGTAATAACTAATCTACTGCAATTTCAGAATTTTGGCTACAAAAACTTCAGATTTCGTCGAAATAGCTAAAGCTATTCCTCCTCAATCTTCAGCTTTTTCGCCTAAAATTCTGAAATTTCGTTACGAAAGTTATTACGCAACAGGTCTATTGAATCATTACTATCATTTCCTCACTATCGTGGGGGTTTAATAGCACTATCATTTTGCCACGATCGTGGCAAAATGATAGTAACTGGGTTTTCTTAATTTACTGACTTACAAAACGAGCCCTGCGAACTGACCGCAAATATTGACTCGAGAGGGTCATTTTTTTGAAAAAAATAGTTAAAAAAGGTATAGTCTCCTTATGCGAATACTTCACTGGCCGGTAAGTGATGAACTCAAAAAAGAAGTTGCGGAAAATTATCGGACAAATTATGCCTTTGGTTTCAAAGATCAGCACCCGCTTGAGATTATAAAAAAACTGACCTTTGATGGGGCGGCGCCCGAGATCTCGATTGATAAAATCCGAAACCTTTTTAGATATGTCGAAAAATATTTTTTAAGAAGAAAAATAGCCGGTATCGGCATTGAGGTTGGTGCCGGTCCAGCCACCTTTAGCTCCATTCTAGCCACACTGCCGAGAGTGGAAGAAGTATATGCCGTTGAGATATGCAGGCCCATTGTGGAAATATTGTCCCCAAAAGTTGTCGAATATATATTGGATGGTCTGTCGCACAAAGTCACACCGACCATAGGCGATTTTGATCATCTGCAACTGGAGAATAATTCCGTTGATTTTATTTTTGATTTTTTTTCACTCCACCATTCAAATGACCCTGCCGTGACCCTAAAAGAATTACATCGGGTATTAAAAAAAGATGGTTTTGTGTTTTGTTTTGATAAGGCTCGTCCAGATCATTATACTCGCCAAGACCTTGATGAATTACTGGATATGGTTTATGACCAGAATTATAATATTCAGTTTGGTTTACCACTGGATATGAAATTAACCCGACGCCTGAATGGTGAAAAAGAGTACCGCCGCAAAGATTGGCAAAATGCCTTTGCTGGTGCCGGTTTCCAATCTTTCCGTCACTTTTATTTAGCCAAGCCCATTGGGGGAAGCGGTCTTTCAAAATTCATTAAAAATACTCTGGCGGTTTTGCCGCCAGTGCTGCAGAACCCGCTAAATAAATTGCTACCGCCGCCAAAATTCAAGCATAAGTTCACTATTGAAAATCAAAACCGTATTTTTACTAAGTTGGTAAATCCTTTTCCAAAAGAAATCTCTTTAATGATTGCCTACAAATAAATGTTTTTGTACAAGGTCAAACAAATTGCCAAGTCCCTTTTCCGTTATCCCAAAATTCAAATTGGGGCAGGTTATGATCGCTATTGGGAAGCGCGTGGCTTAGGACTGGAACTTAACAGCTTTCAAAAAACGCGCGCCGACCTGATTTTGAAATTGGCTGAATCCGGGAGCTCACTACTGGATATTGGCGGGGGAAATGGGAGAATTTTGAACTATCTTAAAACCCATGGAAATTTTACTCAACTTATCAATGTTGATGTTTCTAAAGACGCCCTAAATATTGCCCGAAAAAATGGCATTGAAGTCATAAGGGGCGACATATCTGATCCGGAAATGGTTGCAAATTTACCCGAGGTTGATTACACTTTACTGCTTGAAGTCATTGAGCATGTGCCTCATTCAGAGGAGTTGCTCAAAGCCGTCTTCGATAAAGCCAAGAAGGGCGCGTTTGTCTCTATTCCCAATACAGGTTATATAGCTCACAGACTAAGATTATTACTAGGCAAATTTCCTCTGCAGTGGCGGAATAATCCATCGGAACATGTTAGGTTTTGGACGGTAAAGGATTGGAGAAATTGGCTTCAAGACCAGAATTATTCCCAATATTCGATGTACTTATATGAGGGTTTGCCGTTTCTCAATCAGCTGTGGGCGTCTCTTTTCGCGGAAGGCATTTTTGTTTATTTGCCCAAATAATTAAACTTTTAAACTCTTAAACTTTTTCACTTCCAAATGCCAAAGGTAAAAGTTGTATAGAGTACCGAGACTGTAAGTTAAAACAAAAGAAAAAATTACCCCCCAAATTCCCCACAAGGCGCCTAAAACAATAAACAAGCCAATTTTTGAAAGATGGCCGACCGCGCTGCTAAGATAGATGGTTTTTATCATTTTTTGAGCGTAGAAAATACTGCCCACATATGTGGCCGGAACAGTGAAAATAAGAGTCAAAGACATAACTTGCGAATAAATAACTGACTCCAGATATTGCGGTAAAAACAATTTATATAGATAGGGCGCGGTTAGTATATATGCCGAACTAATAACTGCTCCAATAAACGCACCCTGCCAAAAACGCTTATAAAACACAGGCGCGATTTCAGCCACCGTCTTAGCGGCAAGTTTGGGCAGCAGAATGCTCCCAACATTTTTTGAATAGCCACGCACCCGCTCAGGAATCAGAAGAGCGAAATTGTAAACGGCCAGTTGAACCGCCCCCAGATAGTGAAACACCACAATTTTGTCGACATATTGAGACAATGTGCCAAAAATATTTACGAAACTTAATTGGGCACTGTATTTAAACAAACCTTGATCACCCGAATCACTCCTCGCCGGTTTGAAATCTCTAACAATTTTATAATGAAGGTAGATATTGGGCAGAAAATTGGCTAAGGCATATACCGTTATCAGAATTAAAATATTTTGCGTTAAAAAAAGTGTGATTACCATCACCACAATGTATATCGTATTGCTAATCGTAGCGTAAATGGAACTACGCTTGAAATCTTTTTTGCCGGCAAGGTATGCCCCGTAAGTATTAAACGTTACCGTCAATGGAAAAGTTAGACCAACTATCAAAATGCCATAGGCAAACAGGTGATTATCATTAATAAAATAGTAAGTGCTCAAGAAAACCGCTCCCAGGACGTATAGCATATTCCATTTTTTTTGAATCCTGATGGAACGAAGAAAAGCGTTCTCATCACCGCCAGCGACCGCCTGAATTACCGCTGTGTTCATGCCGGTTAGCGTCAAAAAACTTAGCGATCCGGTAAGGGATAGAATGTATTTATAAATACCGTAAGTTTCTTTATCGAGAAAATTTGCAAAGGCCAAAACCAAAAAAACCGATAGTAAACTACCGGTAAAAAAATTAACACTGGACCAAAAACCACCCCTGGCCAAATATCTCATGTCAGCCTGGGTATAGCCCTGCAACCAATTAAGCCAAACCTTGGCTTTTTCTCTCATGATTTAACTCTATCTTAAAGGTACGAATTAAACAAACTTCTCGCCAAAATGTTTGAAAAAAAGTTAAAGTCATATATAATGGATTAATATGTTTAACTCGGATAAATTGGGAAAAATTCTGAAATATTTTGTTTACATTTCGGCCTTTATGCCGCTGATTATTTTTTCAGAATTTATGTCGCCTTTCCATTTTGGAAAGGTGACAATTTTCAGGGTGGCGGTGGAGGTCATGGCGGTCATTTATGTGATGCTGGTTCTAAAAGACCGGTCATTTTTGCCTAAACTAAATAATCTTTTTTGGACAGTAACTTTATTCATGCTCACGTTTGGATTAGCCACTCTGACTAGCGTAATTCCCTATCAAAGTTTTTGGGGTACCCTAGAGAGAATGGGCGGATTGTTCAGTTTTATTCATTTCTGGGCATTCTTTGTGATTTCCGCGGCCGTTATGCGAGAAAAGGAAAACTGGATAACTTTTGTAAAACTTTCGATTTTCACCAGTTTGCTTTCATCACTCTATGGCTTTCTGCAAAAAACCGACCTGGAATGGGTGATCGGATCCGGTGGTCGCTCGAAGATTTTTGGTACTATCGGCAATCCTGCCTTATTTGCGGGTTATATTATTGTCAATCTTTTTTTGGCTTTAATGATGGCTTTTCGTAAACAAACTACCAGGGTTTGGCGTAATGTATCCATTTGGATCGTGATTTTAAATGCTCTAGCCGTCTACTTGACCGGCGTTAGAGGATCGGCTCTGGCAGTGGTGATTAGCCTGCCGTTGTTTGGTTTTTTGTATGCCATAAATTTTGGCTCGGCCAAGGTTAGGAAAGCAACCATATCTTTTCTCGTTTTAATTTTTATGATCACTGCCGGACTGTTTATGTTAAGAGATACGGATTTTGTTAAGACGAACCAATATCTTTCCCGCTATTCTGACATCTCCCCCACCACTTTTACCGTTAAAACCCGTTTCTGGGCCTGGCGCGCTGGTTTTCAAGGCCTAGCCGATTCTTTTAAGTATGTAATAGTGGGCTACGGTCCGGAAAATTTTAATGTGCCTTTCTCAAAACACTTTTATCCTAAGTTCTTCCGGGGAATTGGTTCGGAAACTCTTTTTGACCGGGCACACAATCAGTTCTTGGAAGTATTATTTACCATGGGTGTGATTGGTTTTGCGGCGTATCTTTCAATTTTTTACTTTGCCTTCAAAAATCTCCGACCTAAGAATATACCAGCATCGCTGGATAAAAACGAATCAATTGTTTTAAGAATTGGCTTGCTTACCACCCTGGTGGCTTATATGATCCACAACGCTTTTATTTTTGACAGTTCCGCAAACTTTCTGGTCTTTTTTCTGGTGTTAGGTTTTATTAACTTTCTGAATTTGCGTCAGTCGGCCGAATTGCAAAAATCGCCTCAAGCTTCAAAAGTCGATGTGAGGCCGCTGGTACGATCAAAGGTTTTGCCTTTGGCCATCGGTGGCGGGCTGGGAATATTTGTTTTAATTCTGGCATACTATACGGCCGTCCTGCCAACCAAAGCTAATTTCGCTACTACGCGGGCGATAGTTGAGTCGTGGAATAGCCGACATGATATTGCCGTGGAAAAGTTTAAAGTAGCTTTGAGCTATGATACTTTTGGCAAATACGAAATCAGACACCGCTATGCCCAATACGCCCTAGAACGAAACAATAACCGTAAGTTAGATGAAAAAATAACTAGTCAATTGGTCTTGGCCGCCGAAGGCGCTCTAAGAAATGCCCAGGAGTTTCCCGATGATTATCTGCCCTATCTTTATGCCAGTCGCGCCTATATCTTACTGGGTCGGGAAAGCCCAAAATCTGAATTCAATGAGTTGGCTTTGGAAAATAGCCGGAAGGCGCTAGAACTGGCACCTACTTTTGTGAGAACCTATTATGAAGTTGCGCAGGCCTATCTGAATCAGAAAAATTATTCCAAAGCCATCGCGAATTTTCAGAAAGCCGTCGATCTCAACCCGGACGTAAGTCTTTCCTGGTGGTATTTAGGAGTAACACTGTTTGAATCAGGCGACCAACCGGGTGGAATTCAAACCATCCGTATCGCGATTAATAGGGGTCATGAATATTATCACAGTGAGACTGATCTCTTGCGGGTGATTAAAATATTTTTTAGCGTCAAGGATTTTGAGATGGTCGCTATCGCTTACGAATATCTGTTAAAAATCCAGCCCGAAAATCCTCAATATCATGCATCCCTGGCCGTAGCCTATTCTGAAATTGGCGAGATTGATAAGGCAGTTATTGAAGCAAAAGCGGCAGCCAAGATTGACCCGACGTTTGAGGCCGAAGCACGCGCGTTTGTCGGTAGTCGCGGCCGCGCGTGGTGAGCGGATTTAATCTCTTTGGATCAGCGGAATACCTTTTTAAACAGAATATTAATCGTTTTTAAAATTATCCCTAGATCCAATAGTAGAGATCGGTTTTTAATGTAATATAAATCGTGCTGGACCTTTTCAGCGGTATCAGCCATCGTCATGCCGCCACGAAAATCAAGTTTGTATTTAATCTGGGCCCAACCAGTCAGTCCTGGCTTGATCAGATATCTTTCCTCGTAAAAGGGAATTTCTTTTTTCAGTCGATCATGGAATTCTGGCCTTTCCGGGCGTGGTCCGACAAAAGACATGTCGCCCCTGATGATGTTCCAAATTTGAGGCAACTCGTCAACTCTTGATCGGCGCAAAAATTTCCCGATCCTTGTGGTGCGGGCATCATTTTCACTGGCCCAAACTGGTCCGGTTTGGCTTTCCGCGTCCTTAATCATATTTCTGAATTTTACCAATGTAAAAATTTTCCCAGCCTTGCCAACACGTGGCTGATAATAAAAAATGGGTCCCACCGAGTCTAATTTTATGGCCAAAATGATCAGGGAATATAAGGGGGAGGCGACAAAACCGATACCGATGGCCAAAATGATATCAAACAATCTCTTTGCTAATTCAAAGCCCTTCCTTCGCCCTTCAGAAAGATTGGAAATAAACCAGGCCTGATCGATAGCCCCCAATGGTACCTTGCCGGTGTTGACTTCATAAAAATGGGATAGGTTGTAAAAATTAACCCCATAACTTACTAAATGATATAAAATATTAATAATGCTTGGCACTTTGTAAGCGGTCGGCGCCAAGACCAAATTTTTTACTTTTTTTTGACGAACAATATTTTCTAGAATATCTGGTGCGGTGGTGTGTTCGACATCTATGATGCCAAGGGCGTTATAACCTAACTGGGGATTTACTAGGAGATAATCATATAATTCTTGAGACTGCAGGCTCAAGCCTAAAATAAGAGTATTATTTGATAAATTAATTTTGGCCGAGATACTGTTGAAAAAGTATCGCCAGGCCGTCGCTAGTACCAGTTCTAATGATAGAAAAATAAATAAATTTGTTTTAGGAGCGATTTCAAAATAGGCCACGAAGTAAAAGAAAACTACCGAAATTAAGATATTGAAAACGATGGCATAAATAAAATTTGTATAAAAAACTAAATTATTTTTAGTAAGGCTGATTTCATACAGATTTGCGATATAAAACACTAAAATCCAAAAACTGAAGATGATCGTAAACGGAATAAAGTGTATCGAAAGATTGTATGAAAAAGCCAACCCGGTACCGTAGCGAATTATTAATGTCAAAAATAGGGCTAAATATAGAACCACTACATCTCCCCAGAAAAGTAGTATCCTGCGCATGGTAAAATCATACAACAAATCATACGTCTTGTCCAACAACACCTTCCTTTTTTACGAATTTTATTATAAAATAGCTAAATGCTGTTTTCT
>CAYIXQ010000029.1:0-6163 GCA_964367475.1 uncultured Candidatus Saccharibacteria bacterium
CAAAGGAGGTGATATGCCCCGATCAGTGCAACCGCGCTGTTCGGGGCTCTTTTTTATTCTTCCGCCTAAGCGGCCGCTTCGTCTGACATTTCTTCTTTAACTTCTAACTTTGAATGGATCACATCTTTAAATAGTTCGCTTACCGGTGTAACACTGCCTGTTCCCAGTATTTTTTTTGAGTCAACAACTTCTGGATCAATGCCTGCCGGTATTGGCACATTAAAGGACAAAGTGAAAAAATGTGACAGTAGCGTTGTCGCGTAGGAACCCTTGGGCAGACTAAAACCAATCACACCGATTTGTGGTTTGTCCGGATTAACCACGAAATTTAAGAATTCAAACTTCTGGCGTGTATTGATCATTCTTTCTTTCAGTTGGATCCATGGCAAATCGCGAAAAATATGCGCTGGAAAAGCTAAGCTATCGGCTGATAGTAAGTCACGGTAGAATTCCCAGTGGCTCCGATTGGTACTTAAAACAATCGGTAACTGCTCTGGCACTCGATCCTCTTTAATCAGCATTGATAATTTGCAATTAAATAGGTAGCTGGTGTAGGCCATCACCCAAATCTGGATGTGTTCGGGATACAATTTTAAAGCGCCTAAAAAGTCGCCCGGGTGTTTAATCAAAAAATCGAACATAGATAATTCCCGCCTGAAACTAAAACTTAACGGCTCAAGAATCGAGATAATTTTCGGCCAGTTGTTCCAGTGTTCCAAGACGCTTTTTCTAATATCGGAAAAATAGCCAATTTCTGAAGGGGATTGAAAAGTTAAAAATGTTTTCAGTACATCCTCATATTTTCTCTCCAGAACTAATAACCCCAAAAGGTGAGCGATCAGTCGTGGCGTGCCAAAACGCTGGGTGTAATAAAAATTCCAGAAGCCATTTTTTTCGTAATCCCTAAGCTTAGATTTTAATGCATCCGTCGCAAATGGCTCCGTCCCCCGAAGAACAAGAGTAAATTTATTTCCCTGCAAGTCCCCCACCTGTATGGCACCCTTGCCTTGGTAAATATTTTTCAAAAAAAAGTTAGGTGCCGACACTGCACTTATGACCTTAGCGGAAATATTTCGAAAAGAAAGAAACTGGGAGGTAATGGCGTCTCGATCTTTAATACCGGCGTAGCCAATATTTTTCTTTTCTGTAGCTAGCACTTTAGCCAATTCATCCGCCGCATCCAGCGTAGAAATACCGATTTTTACCAAATCCGCGTAAACAGTTAGACCCTCACTATCACTCACCACTTGGTCGGCTGCGTAATCAACCGTATGCACACTACCATCGCGGGAGATTTCTTCCACAATAAAATCTTGCGGCCACAAGCGCAGATAGACCAACGGTTGCTCGGTAGGCAAAGCCGTGATCCCGACTAATTTCAGGACCTCCTGGGTGTTAATCAGGGGCGCGCGTTGAAATAAATCAGGATATTTAATCTTTTCACTGTCTAAAAAACCTTTTTGTTTTTGCCATAATGTATAGGTGTCTTCCATACCTTTTACCTTATCATTTCGTCTTAATATTAACCAATGGAAGGGAAGCAATTATTATAGCTCTTGATTAAGAGCAGTTTAACTGTTAAAGTATTTAAACTATGAAATCCCTCATCAAATACATACTGATTGTTTTTGTGATCTTGGTGGTCATTTCCGGCCTGGTGGCCATGTTTCAGTCACCCTTTGCCAACCAAACCGAGGAAATTTCTCTTTCAAAGCTCGTAGCTCAAATTAATGCCGGCGAGGTTAAGGAAATCGTGGTTCGGGGCGATCAGCTCGACATTTTATTAACCAATGATAATAAAGAGACTTCCAAAAAAGAGGTCGGGGTGGCACTGGGTGAAAGTTTAATTAATTTAGGCGTGGATCGAAACAAGCTCGCCCAGGTAAGCGTGGATATTAAAAGTGAGTCGGGCGCCTTGTATTATATTTCCAATTTTCTCCCGTTAATTTTGCCTTTCATCTTTGTTCTAATAATTTTCTGGTTCATGTTCAGACAGGCCCAGCGTGGCGCCATGACCGCCTTTAATTTTGGCAAATCTAAGGCCCGACTGGCTAATGAAGAAAATGGCAAAAAGAAAACCACTTTCAAGGATGTAGCCGGCTTGGTGGAAGCCAAAGAAGAAGTCGCTGAAGTGGTCGAGTTCTTGCGCGACCCGCGTAAGTTTCAGAAGCTAGGAGCCCGTATGCCGCGGGGCGTGCTTTTGGTGGGAAGTCCTGGTACAGGAAAATGTATTACCGGAGATACTACTATACTCACAAATAAGGGTCTAATAGAAATTGCTGAAATACCAAAATATTTCTTTGTTAATAAAAATGATGGCAAGGTATTCGGTACTGAGGTTTGTAGCATTGAGAATAAAAGTTTAAAACCATTAAGCGCTTTGGCCTCAAATTGGTATAACTTGGGACTTCAAAAAACGATCAAAATTATTACCAGGATTGGTCTGAGGCTAGAAGGTACCGAAGAACATCCCATAGTAATAATAGACAAAGACACTGGCGACTTTGTATTTCGAAGGCTCGATCAGATTAAAAATGGGGACATTGCTGTCGTAAACTACAATCAACAAGTCTTTGGTGACTACAAAAGAATACCTACGCAGCAAACAGCCTACGTTCTGGGACTGCTTTGTGGCGATGGCGGATTGTCAATTAAAGACAGAATTTACTTTACCAATGCTGATCCTAATTTAGTCAAGGTTACAAATAATTATTTTAAGCAAAATTTTGGAAAGGGTTTTACTAAAGTACTCGCGGCTAAATATGATTATTTAATATCAGATCAATCAATAAAAGAGACTTTGAGAAATTGGGGAATTGAGGATACCTATGCGCGTGGTAAAAAGATTCCCGACACAATACTTTTGGGTCCTAAAGAATATATCACGAGTTTCTTGCGAGGGCTTTTTGACACTGACGGATACTGTGGAAAAGAAGAGGTAGAGCTATCATCTGCCAGTAAAAAATTAGCCGGACAGACGTCTATGTTGCTTTGGAATTTAGGTATTATAAACAGGATGCACAATCGTATTAAAAGGTATAACGGTCAAGAGCAATATTATCTTTCTATTACCGGTACGGGTCTGGATGCCTTCTCAAGAGAAATAGGTTTTACTGTACCTCACAAGAAAAATCAATTAGAAATATTGCTTTCTAAACATAGGAATCCTAATGTTGATTTAGTTTTCTTTCAGCAGAAGAGACTTGAAAATCTATGGCAGTATTTTAAGACCGAGGTTGGTGAATTGAATAGGAAGTTTTACGCAAATCCACTTTATAGACAATTATTTGCTTATATTAAATATGAAAAAAATCCTTCCAAAAAATCGCTCGATCGGATACTTGAATTGTTTGCTTCTAAAGTCAATAAAATATCTCGACTGCCTGAATATCGATTCTTGCAAGAATTAGGAGACACCAGATTTTTTTTAACACCTATAGTTAAAATAGAAAAGGGAGAAAATATAGTTTATGATTTCACGGTACCAAAAATACATTCATTTACTGGTAACTTTTTTATAAATCATAATACCCTTTTAGCCAAGGCCGTGGCCAACGAAGCTAACGTCCCATTTTACTATGTCTCTGGCTCGGAGTTCGTGGAAATGTTTGTCGGGGTGGGCGCTAATCGAGTAAGAGATACTTTCGAGACGGCCAAAAAAACCGCTCCCTCCATAATTTTTATTGATGAGATTGACGCCATCGGTCGGCACCGCGGAGCGGGCCTTGGTGGTGGACATGATGAACGCGAACAAACACTCAACCAAATTCTGGTGGAAATGGACGGTTTCGGCACTAATGATGCTGTCGTGATTTTTTCCGCGACTAATCGTCCGGATATTTTAGACCCGGCCTTATTGCGCCCCGGGCGCTTTGATCGACGAATAATTCTTGATGAACCTTCCATTAACGACCGCGAAGCGATTTTAAAAATCCACGCCGCTGATAAACCATTGGCTAAGGGGGTAAATTTGCGGGTGGCGGCTGAAAGAACTCCCGGATTTTCGGGGGCTGATTTAGCTAATCTTCTCAACGAGGCCGCCATTTTAGCGGCCCGCAAAAATCAGAAAGAAATTATCCAAGACAATCTCTTTCAGGCAATTGAAAAAGTAATCTTAGGGCCAGAACGCCGATCTCATATTTTCAGCAAAAAAGAGAAGAAAATCACAGCTTATCATGAAGCTGGCCATGCCTTGGTAGCAATTTCTGTCCCTTACACCGATCCTGTTCATAAGGTCTCGATTGTCTCCCGCGGTCGGGCCGGTGGTTATACTCTCAAGTTACCGACCGAGGACAAACACCTTAAGAGCAGATCAGAATTCGAATCTGAATTGGCGGTACTGCTTGGTGGCTATACGGCTGAACGGATTACTTTCAACGAACTTACCACTGGCGCCTCGAATGACCTCAAGGTAGCATCAGAACTGGCTAGAAAAATGGTAACTCAATATGGCATGTCCGATAAACTCGGCCCAATCACCTTTGGCGAAAAAGGTGAGCTGGTATTTTTGGGCAAAGAGTTGACCACCGAAAAAAACTATTCGGAAGAGACTGCCCAGCTGATTGATGCTGAAGTTAAAAGATTCATTACTGGTGCCTTCAAAAAAGCACGCGAGGTTTTGACCAAAAAAATGGACGTTTTGGAAAAAATTGCCAAGGAATTAATCACTAAAGAAACCTTGGAACAAAAAGAATTTTACGCGCTGGTAAGGGGGTAAAATAATCAAAAACACCCCGCCCAGGCGGGGTGTTTTTGATTGACTGACTGGCTAATAAAACGTAGACTAGAGAATAATTTGGGCGTGTAGTTTAACGGTAAAACAGAGATCTTATAAGTCTCCGTCGATGGTTCGACTCCATCTACGCCCATTATTGTGAAAACAAATATTGGTATTAAGATAAGTTTTTTGGGAACCGGTATTGAGGCGGTTGGGATAGTTTTAGATATTCTACACCACCTTGATATTGGGATTAAAACTCCGGAGGGGTTAATTACGGGCAATCATTTTACCATCTTTGCCGGATTTCTGATTAATTTCGTCGGGGTGCTAATAACCTTTTTTGCCTATAAAAAATGGGGGCGCAGCAGGAATTAATGGGCGGTTAGCTCAGTTGGTAGAGCGCGTCATTTACACTGACGAGGCCGAAGGTCCGAGTCCTTCACCGCTCACAAATGAACATCTCTATTGTCTATGAGGATGAGGATTTACTAGTGATCGACAAACCTTCTGGCCTTTTGACTCATCCAGTCAACCGCACCGACACCAGTGATAGTGTCGTGGGCTGGGTCACGCAGAAATACCCAAAAATAAAAGAGGTACAGGATAAACATGGGAAAGCAGTTGGTCAATGGGTTGATCTCCGTCCTGGCATTGTGCATCGCCTCGATAAAGAAACCTCCGGTCTTTTGATTATCGCCAAGAACCAAGTTGCTTTTGATTACTTAAAAAGGCAATTTCAGGAAAGAAAAATTCAGAAAACCTATATAGCCCTAGTACACGGCAAAATAAAAAATAAGTCTGGTACTATAGACGCACCAGTAGGTAAACTCGGCACGCGCCAAACCACGCGCATTCATGGAAAAAAGGAGCTAACAGAAAAAACCGCCCTTACTGAATACAAAATGCTCGGTTATTATGTCCACGGTCCCGAAGCTTATACTTTAGTAGAGGTCTTCCCCAAAACCGGCCGCACTCACCAGATCAGAGTCCACCTTAAATCGATTGGCCATCCTGTAGTTTGTGACCCTTTTTATGGTGGGAAAAACAATGTCTGCCCACCAGAATTGGGGCGTCTTTTTCTCCACGCCCAGAAATTAGCTTTTACCACACCTACTGGAAAGGCCTTGGCTCTGGAAATCGATTTGCCCGCGAATTTGGCTGCATTTTTAGAAATATTGTCAAAGATCGAGTTTTAGGATAAGATAATTAAACAATGAATTTAATTCAATTATTCAATTCAAAAACCAATGTTCGAAACCTGCCGGAAATTAGGCCTGGCATGACGGTGCGCGTACATCAGAAAATTAAAGATGGTAATAAAACTCGAGCCCAGGTTTTCGAGGGCATGGTGATTGCCCGTAAACACGGCATAGGACCAAATGCAACTATCACGGTACGTAAGGTTTTTAACGATATTGGCGTGGAAAGGATTTTTCCCTTACA
>CAYIXQ010000030.1:0-5042 GCA_964367475.1 uncultured Candidatus Saccharibacteria bacterium
GGTAGTCGGTGTACTGAAAAGCCGTTTCCACAAAAATTTCCTCTTGTTCTTTACTGATGTAAAAAATATTAGAATGGCTCGGCTGGTCGTGGCGGTTGAGAAAATTGACGTAGGAAACGATGCCACCTTCAAAATAGAAAGTATGGGAGGGCTTGAGCGGGTCCCGCTCGTCAATCACGCTAACGCGCACGCCCTTGATCAGATAGGCCTGTTGGCGCAAGTGCTGGAGGATCTTGTGCCAATCAAAACTGATCTCTTTGAAAATTTCCGGATCGGGCTCAAAAGTAATGGTGGTGCCAGTGGCTTTGGACGAGCCAATTTTCTTGATGGCTTTTTTGGGTTTGCCCCGTTCGTACTCTTGTTCGTAAATACCGCCGTCGCGATGAATTTCAGCCCGCAGGTAAGTGGAAAGGGCATTAACTACCGAAACACCAACGCCATGCAAACCGGCCGCTACTTTGTACGATTCACCGCCGAATTTACCCCCGGCGTGCAGAGTGGTTAGTACGGTCTCCAGGGCGGAGACGCCGGTTTGCTTGTGCTTTTCCACTGGAATGCCGCGGCCGTTGTCTTTGACCCGGACGCGGTTGTTGGGAAGTAAAGTGGTCTCAATATTATTAGCATGACCCCCCATCGCTTCATCCAAACTGTTGTGTAGCACTACTGGCGCAAAGCCACCGATAAAGTTTTCCCCATTTGGTACCGAAATATCGTATACCCAGGGATGGTCGTATTTGATTTTTTCAATTTTTCTAACTCGCAAGACGCCCAGATCGGAAGCCATGAACTTCAAAGCGGCGGCATGGATATTTAATCGTCCTTCATTAAACAAGCGCAACGCTTTGCCGTTTTCAATACCCCCTGCGGAAACACTAAATGAATATGGTTGTTGGTAGGAGATTTTTTCAATCACTTCCGATACTGGCAAGTAGTTGATATAGGATGAGTTAGTGTTCCAATAAAAATCCAGGGCATAAGAAACCACTTGCGGGTACAAAGCACTACGTTTGGTTTGCCCCTTGTAAGTTACAGTAATAAATCTTTCTTTGACCGTGCATTTACGTTCGCCGTAGGAGTAGGTTTTATTGAGGGTGGAAAGCAGATAGGCCAAGCCGACGACCAGCCGTTTACTTTTTGAAGCCGCGGCAAACTTTCGCCGTTCGGCTTCGGCTGGGGTGGTACCAGCCAGTAGGTGGTTAATCCAGACTTTAGTCGGAAAGCCGTCACCAGACATATAGCCGATCAGAAATCTGGTGCGCAATTCGGCTGTTAGGTTGAAGATAATATCGGGAATGCGTTTTAGGCCGCTGTGGGTGCCAGTTCCGATCACATCTCGGAAAATCAGGGCCAAAGTGGAAGAATTAAGCACCAAAGTACGGGCCGTGTCGTGAACGTAGCGCTCGTCAACCTCATAATTGAAAACCCCGGTAATGAGCTGTTTTGTGTATTCTATCAGTTCCCGTTCGTGTGCTCCAAAACTGAATACTACCCGGTAAGCCCTGCTTTTCTTATCGGATAGGATGATTGATCCTTCAGCGGCAAATAAGCCCAGTAGTTCAGTTAATTCACGAGTAATAGGCAATAGGTGAGGAATGCCCCAGCCAGCATTATTTTTATTGCCTAGTTTCGGACCGGCCTTTTTTATCTTTGCCAGGTCAGTTGGCAGCAGGAAACGGAGAAAATTAAAAGGCAAGTAGTCGTAGCGCAGATAATCCTGCCAAACATTGGCGCGATGGCGGGATATTGTCCATTGCGGAATCTGGGCTTTGAGCTTGGCGGCGAGATCGGCGTCGTCCATTAGCACTTGACTTAGTCCATAGAGGTTGGTCTTAGCGGTTTTTCCGGTATCCAGTCGTATTAATTCATCAATTAAATCAATAGCTTGGCTTGGCTGTTCTACCTCCGGCCAAATGCGGGGCACAATTAATGCTGTGCCGGGTTTAAGGTCGGCTCCCTTGATCGGCACTACTTCCCCTTTTTGCAATGTAAACAGAGAATGATAAGGCGTGATCTCGGCCTGCCGCCCGTTTTGTAAAGTTATCCGATAGATTGTACTGTTGACCCGGTGTCTAATCAGGGAGGAAATGGGCTGGTAACCAAGCGACAAATCACGTTTGTTAAACGACAGCGATTCCACCGCGAAACCTTGTCTTAAAATTTCACAATTGCCGTCAGGAGATTTTTCTACTAAGCCCTTGTGATTGTCAAAATAGCCGTCAATTAATGGTCCAATTTCCTTTAACTGGATTTTACTATTTTCTCTTACTACTACCGGAGTCAGGTAAGTCACGGAATTGTCAACGACTTCCCAGATCAAATGTAAAAGTCCGTCCACACCAGTGGAGCCGATGTACATCCCGGGCCGTTTCCGGACCGGTTCTAGCCCCTCCAAGACATAAATGTCTTTGGCGGTGTAGTTATTGCTACCGTTGGCCGGGCTGCTTTTGTTGACTTTTTTAGGCATTTTTATAACTAGACAAATCAGCCCACTGCTTTCAAAGCGGGGCCGTTTTCCAAATGTATTATATCATCCCTGGGCCCTGGAAATCAAATGAAAAATTAGCGTAATTCAGCCTGAAATTGACGAGCGGTTTCCGAGTAGATTTTTTGCTGGAGTGGGTCGATTTCACGTGCCTCAAGGGTGCGCTCGTTCGAGCGATAAATTATGCGATAGGTGTAGCTGATCCGATCAGGACCAAACTTCTCTAGATCCTGATAGTTGTCAAGAAGTTTGACCTCTTCCACCAGATTGCCGCCAATGTCTCGAATTAAGTCGAAGTAGTTATTGGGCACAAAGTCCTTGCCGACAATGAAAGAAATATCTCGGGTGATCGGCGGGTACTTACTGACTTCCCTGTATGGATTGCCCAATTTGAGTTGCTTCTTAACTCTTTCATCATTTGACCAAAGCAGACGGATATCTGGCAGTGTCATACTCAAAATCGCTAGCCGTTCTAGTCCGAAGCCAAAGGCCCAGCCATGGTAAATTTTTGAATCCACGCCAAGCTTATCCAAAACAATCGGCTGAACCATGCCGCTGCCCAAAACTTCCACCCAATCACCGCCCAGATTTATCTCCATTTCCAAACTTGGATCGGTGTATGGAAAAGTGTCCTGATTGAAACGATATTCAATGCCCGGCCCATAGATGGCTCGGGCAATTTTAATCAGAATGTTTTTGAGGTCGTCAGTCCCGAGCGCTTGCGCCTCCTTACGGCAAATATACAAACCATCCATTTGATGAAATACATTCATGTGCTGGCGGTCGATTTCGTCTTTGCGATAAACTTTGCCAAAAGATAGCACGCCCAGCGCTTCTCCTCTAACCACTCGCTCTTTAATCTCCGGCTGGGTCAGATAGTAATACCACATGACGGAGGTATGGGTGCGGAGAATTTGGTCGAAAGTGACGAAATAGGTGTCGGAGGATTTTCGGGCAGGATGGTCAGGCGGGAAGTTGAATAGATCAAAACTGATATCTATCGGCGTAATCTCCGGCACTCGGATAACGTTAAAATGCTGAAAATCCGGAATAGCCAGAATGCGCTCAACTAAATCGTGAAGTGGACTGCCCGGCGTGCGTGATAAATCCGGCATAGCCAAAAAACGCCTTAGTCGAAGCCCATCCGTATCTTGACGATTTTCCAATTCAGCGCGAATAACTTTCTCCTCCGGCGAATCAATAACAAGGTTTTTTATGGGCATGAATTTTTGATATTTTCTAAGCGAATTGAGTGAATTTTAGCAAATTATGATGTTATTTGCAATAAAAAACCCTGGTTAAGTGGGTGGCGACGGGATTTGTCCTCGACTCAAAGCTCGCCGTCGCTCGCTTTGGTCTGGACACGGCCTCGCGATTTCACCTGCTGGCGAAATATCGCTCCGGCCTTCAAACCCCGACGGAAGTGACTCAAGTCACTCCCTGCGCCCAAATAAACATAAAACCCCTTTTGGGGTTTTATGTTTATTTGCGCGGGCGACGGGATTTGAACCCGTGATCTCCGCCGTGCACGAATCCACTACTTACGTAATGGGGTGGACTATATCTTTATCCTTTGACAAGGTTCAGGATACCTCGGTATCTAGTCTCTACGGTGGCCCCTCGACTCGGAGTTAAACGTCTTACTTGGGCAAGCCCCGCCATTTAATGACGGGGTTTACCCTGAGTAAGACACGCAGTGTCGAATCGAATGGTTCCCACGGTGTTGTCTCACCCACTGGTGGATTTCACCGTTATCCCAAGGAGTTTCAATCCGCCTTACGACGGAAAGCTGCAATAAGCTACAGGGCGGCGCTTTAAACCAGCTAAGCTACACCCGCAATTTTATAATTTAATATCCTGAATGCTCTTAAAAATATTTTGTGTTTTCTTTCTAAAAACAGTCCAGACGTCATATTATCATACATTAATCTAAATAATGCAACACAGCTCTGATGGGGTTTTTAGAGTGGAAATAACAGTGCCGGCGGAAGGAATCGGACCTTCAACCTGAGCTTTATGAGGGCTCCGCTCTAACCATTGAGCTACGCCGGCGAGAGTTAATCGTAAAAAAATTATATAGTAAATACAGCTTTTTGCAAATAAAAAAGCGGCTTATTACTATTGCCGCAAGTTAACTGGCTAGCAGATCCTTTCTTCTCTTCAGGTCGATCTGTAAAAAATGATCCAGCGTTTTTGTGCAGTCGTTTAGGCGTAGCAGTAAGCGTAAAACGATTCGATCACAGCTAACATCGTGAAACAACGTTACACAAATCGGACCATTGAGGCTAAGCAGCCATTTCCTGATGCTCGTCAGGTCGGAGAACTCCCGTTTTATCGAAAATATTTCAGGTGTTTCGCGCCCCTGCTCGTGAGCTTTTCGTCTAAATTCCAGCTCTAGCATGAACTGGTCGGTACCAGGGTCGCTTGTCTCCAGATAGGTTAGATAAATCCAGATCTGAAGCGTGACCGTCACTCTTTCTTCTTCCAGGATGAAAACAGCGATGCGCGCTTCCTTCGGTTCCTGGCTTACACGCCGCCACTCTTTTCTGAATTCCCTTGG
>CAYIXQ010000031.1:0-5021 GCA_964367475.1 uncultured Candidatus Saccharibacteria bacterium
GAAAGGTCACTATCATTTTACCACGACAGCGATTCCAATCCTTTGGCGCCCCATTACTGCGGAATGGGTCCCCCGCCAAGGATTGAAACCTTCGACGGGAATCGTGGTAAAATGATAGTAATGACTAATTAATGTATAAATATTTTTTTCGGTTACGAGCGTGTTCGGTTGCTGTTTTGGAGAAAATAGTCGTTCCGTCCTCGGCCGACAGATAATAAAGATAATCACTCTCTTGATCCTGGACGGCCGCTTGTAAGGCTTTCAATCCAGGATTCGAAATGGCCGTCTCCGGCAACCCCTTATTCTTATAAGTATTATACACTGAATCGAGGCTAAGATTATCAACAATATTAGCTTTCGAAACATCACAATAAACACCCTCTAAAAACTTGAGATAGCAAACGCCATAGGTAATTGTGGCATCAATCTCCAAAGGCATACCAAGTTTAAGTCGTTTTTTAATAATACCGGAAACTAATTTCATGTCAGCTTCCGTTTGGACTTCTTTTTCCAAAATTGAAGCTAAGATGATATGATAACGATCCCCCACTGGATTCATTGGGTTTAAAACCTCACCCGCCTTGGAGACAAAATTATCAATCATCACCTGTAATATTTCGTTTACACTGGCATCTCTGGCAAACCGATAGGTATCAGGGAATAAAATCCCTTCATAAGCAAGATTATTTTTGTGCAGAATTTCTGTGGCCTGCGGTAGTCCGGCCTTCAACATGATTTGGACCATATCACTTATATTTGTCCCTTCGGGGATAGTAACCCCAATATCATCGGGAATGGCTAATCCCTGACTGAACAGCTCGACTATTTTGGGGATATGCATCGCCGGCGAGACCGGGTAGCGTCCAGCCAGAAAACTTTTTTCTTTCCCCACAAAGATCGCATAGACAATAAAAAGGCGTCGGCTACGAATTAAGCCAGCCTCTTCCAGCGCTTGGGCGATTTGATAAGAACCATGGCCCGGCGGGATTAAAAATTCCCTTGTTTCGGAATCCTCCGAATTCAACGGCTGGTAAATTAAAACGATGGATACTACCAAAACCGCGATCACTACGGCCAAGCCGGATAAAATAATTTTGTTCGACATGAGTTAAGACGGCCCGTTCAGCTGGCGGCAGGGATCACTATCATTTTACCACGATCGTGGTAAAATGATAGTAACTATTAATTTTGCTACTGGTCAATAACATAACGAGGCTCGGCTAAGACAGCTAATCATTGGATGGTCTTGGGGACAGAATCAAGTGGCTTTTTGCTGGTAACTTTTGCCGGCGGAATTTCCCGCTTGCCGGCTTCCAGTGACGCAATTTTTTCCAAGACCACGGGATTATCTTTATTAACATCAAGCTTGACTATTTCTTTAAGCTGCCCGATGGCCTGATCAATCAGTCCCCTTTCTTCCAGCATCAAAGCCAAGTACCAACGGGCATTAGAATAATCGCTAAACAAACTAGTTGCCCGCATCATTTCAGTTAACGCTTTATCTTTTTGCGAGTCACGATAATATAACAACCCAAGTTCAAACGCCAGGCTTGGGTTTCGGATGTCACTGGCCGCAGTCAGCTCAAGTTGTCTGATTGCGTCTTTGATTTTATTCTGTCTTTCATAGACAATCCCCAGATTATACAACGCCGAGGCGTAGTCCTTCTTCAGTTCAACTGATTTTTTAAAATTGTCTTCCGCGGCCAGATAGCCTCTGACAATAAGATCAACTACTTCTTTTTCATTCCTGATCACCTGTTTTCGACTTTTAGCCGTTGCTAAAGCCACGTTGTTTCTTTCCGAGCGCGCTAAATTTATAAAACCAACTTTAAAGTTGCCGCTTGGATCGTTAGGTACTCTTTTAATATATTCATTGTAAGCCACCAACGCGGCATCGGGAGCGCCCGTAACTAGATCAGAAATATTTTCATATACCAAACCGGAATTAAACCAGCTGGTGGCATCATGTTTGAAACGCTCCGTCATTCCTGATGCTACTTCCGCTACGGATCTGACCAGTCCTTCCAATCGGGCACGCACGTCTTCCGGTTTATCAGTGGTATTTCTTTTTTCTAGTTCAATTCTCGCCAATAATACCTGGCTCAAACTAATCATGTATTTAATTTCACCCCGCCCAGAATTGACTGACTTAACTAGGGCCGCGGTGGCTTTTTCCAAGTTTTCTTTGGAACCTAAATCGAGTCTGGCCGCCTGGGCAAAATAATATTCCGCGCGGTATTTCTCAAACACAAAATATCCACCTACTAGTGTCAACACCAAAATAATGACAAACCCAAATGACGATATGACCGATGGTAATGAGGTATTGTTAGTACTAATTTTCAGATTCTTCTCTGGATTATTTACCGCAATAGCTACTAGCGAAACTAAGAGCCAGAAAGTAAATAAGTGAACAATGTTAAACGGATACAGCGCCAGTAAAACTGCGCCCGCCAAGAAGCCTGGCACTATAATCCAAAGCCCAAACATTCCTTGGACAGTATCGGTCGACGGTTTGTGCCAAAAACTGGTTTTAAAGACATAGAACAGCAGCACCAAGATTGCCACCATTCCCAGAACGCCCGACTCTACTAAGATATCGTTTAATTCCGAGGCCGAGCTATTAAAACGCGCATTCCAGAAAATAGAATTATTAATTACGACTGGCCGGTACATATCATAGGCCACATAGAAATTATCGGGACCATAACCATTGACGGTTTTTTTCTTGAGTACGCCCTCAATAATATCATTGCTGACCGACTGAGACAGCGTTACTTCTGGAGTTAGATTTTGCCTCCCGGGGAAACTAAACGGGAAATATTTCGTGCTCACAATGCAGGCAATCGCCAGAACAACGATCATTGCCGGACCGACTAATTGAAATGCTGTCAGCTTGCTTTTAATACCGTACTTCTTATCTATAATCGTCGGCACCAAGACCACTAAAGTCGTAGCCATAGCCACCGCCAAGTAGAAAATCCACCAATTGATAATCAACAATAGTAATACGGCAACAACAACCGTTAACAATCTGATACCGGACCAGAACCAGTTGGTTCTAGCAAAGTCTGTATCATTTGTAGTCAGCGACGATCGCCGGAATGACATAAAGCCAAATATTCGGCTGATGGCTAATACTAATATCATAACGGCCAAGACACCGGCACTATTGACCGAACCAATCGTATTAAATTGTGGGCTAACCACTGTCCCTTCATACAATAACCACTGCAACCACTTAAACGCTGACACGGAAAAAAGATTTAGAACCACAATCAAGAGAGCAAGCATGGAGCCAAGCAGAAAATAATTGATGATTCGGCCAATATCTCTTTTCTCGAAAAGATTGGCGAATAGCATGGCCATTAATGTTAGTGAAGCGACCACGAGAAATCCGTTAGCAGACAAAAAACTTCTGCCAAGGTTGATGGAAAAAATCGAAGCGACTAACATAGCCACTACCACTCCTAGTATTCCCCACTCTAGCCCACTACGTTTAAATGATAGACCGCCTTGTTGAACGATCATCGCCACCCACAGGATAAACGTCACCATGATTAAAGCGTAGATTAGCGACTGTTTGGGCAAAGACAAAACATCTCCGGGAGCGGTAAATGGCAAAACAAAGATTGGCACCAGCACCACCAGCGTCAGCAACACTCCACGAGCAAATTTTCGCAGGCGCGCAGTCCATTTGTTTTCAACTAAATAAAATAGTTCCGTTTCCGTCGCGACGTCAAGATTGTCCGTTCTCTCGAGGTCATTGACTGGCACCGTTTCTACTGGCTGGCTGGCTAAATCCGCTTTCACCCCCGGCTCTGCCGGTGAAGGTTCAATTTGATCCTCAGAATACTCGTATTTTCCAAACACCAATCCGTCAGCCTTTTTCTTTCTAAAGGGATTCCACATAAAAAATAAGTATTGGTTGCTCGTTTAGCCAGCGTTCCAGTTGCTAAACCAACAACAAATCCTCACATTATTAATTTTCACTTACTCCATTTTAGCTCCTAAAAAAACTAGATCAATATTGACCTGGTTTCGATAAAACATTTAAATATTCGCTATTGTCTCGAGTAAATTGGGACTTGACCTAAAGAAGTGTAGGAGAAGCCAAAAACTTTATTATCCTGTGTATACCAGTTGAATTCGCGATTATTTATACAGAAAACTTTCTGGAAAAATTCCGGGTCTTGCTGAAGAACAGTTTCTCCGGAAAGATTCAGATGGTGTAGGATCCCCGTATCTTCTCCATTCACTTCAATAACATAGACTTTTGGATCGTTAGTCTCGCAATTACGAAAGAACCCCGAGGTTTCAAAAACATCTCTGGTAGCATTAACGATCGCTTTTACCTTAGAAAATCCCCCAAAATGACCGTAAAAACCAAATATCGCCGGATTAAGGAAAAGCCTCTTAAAGCCATGTTCGTTAACAATATAAATATCGGGATCGCTGGAACCATAAGCCGCTACCGTATTGCCTTCCTTAAGACTAAAGGAGGTAGGCTTTGGTCTCTTTACGATCGGTGCCCCCTGTAAAGTAAGGGTTATATTATTAACACTGGTTAAGATATCACTGCCGCTCTTCGCCACATTAGAATCCACTGTACTGCCCAAATTGAAATCTATAGATAGATTGGCCGTACCGGGACGCAAAGCCCTAAAAGTAGCCGAAGCCAAAACTCCCTGTCCGCTATAAGCTTGCCCCCCTCCGGCCATAACTTGCGAAAAAAGAATTTTGCCTCTGGCCACATTGGCCAAGTTATAAGTGGTGACTGGCATTAGAGAACCAGGAGAAATTTGGATACCACTGGCTTCGCTGTTGGCATCCTGGAGTTCAAGCAGGCTGGGATTGTAATTCAGGGCGTTAAGGTCTACTCCGTCTGCCCCTTGCGTCTCGGTATCGAGTATGATTTGTACAACAACCGCATCGCCAGTCTTCACCACAGAAGAAGACGATAACGATAATGTAGCTGCTTGAGCATTGGCACCAACCACAAAAATAGCCATCAAAGAAAA
>CAYIXQ010000032.1:0-5020 GCA_964367475.1 uncultured Candidatus Saccharibacteria bacterium
CTAGAGATTACCTCTGGAAGGTCGGACCGTACAACGGCAAGCTTCTCAAAGTATTCTTGATTGACTCCTGGTCATGCGCACTGGTAGCGTTGTTATAATCCGCCACCCAGTTGATGATACCATCAAAGTCATCCAATAATGTTACCTGGAAGTAGTCAGCCGCTCTTCCCGTGCTTGATGTCTTGGAGTAGTTGGTGTTCGGATTATCAAGCTGGATACGGAAGGTCTTCGTTCCACCACCGGCAATTTCCACATCTTTAGAGGTAAAGTCAAAGACAATGGAAGCGTTGACCGATGGAAGAGCACCCCAAGCCTCGTTGGCCGTGTTGCAGGTAGAGGTATAAGGCGAGGCAGGAGGAAGAATCCTACTGCACCGGATATGGCTGGAAGCATCAATTATCACATTGCTTTCGTCGTAAATCGTGTAAGTGGTGCTAGTACTGCCATCGGTAAATTCACCGGATGCTACTACCTCAAAGAAGATAGACCCGGAAGCTAAGCTCTCGTTGTCAAATCTCAATTTGGCGTCGGTAAGACCCATGGCCGTAACCGAGAATTTGAAGACGGTCGGCGTACCGGTCAAGCTGTAAGGCGCCACCAAAGCAACCTGCTCAATCTTCGGAAAGACCCGATAGACATACTGGTTGCTCGAGCCGGCTACCCACTTGATATCCGCGGAAGCGCCGTCCAGAACCGTGCCGGAACCTTCTCCAATGGCTTTGAATCCATTAGCCGTGCTGGCATCATAGGAATCAACTAAGTCCAAGGAGAAGAAGACTGCCTGCGCTGAACCGAGAACCTGCGTCGCTCCTTCCGCTTTGGTTCTCAAGGAAGCCGCCGCATCAATCGCCAATGAACCGTCTTTCGGAACATATGGCCTGGTATCAGTGCCTGAACCGCCGTAATTCCAGCCAAAGTTGGCCGAAGCGCCGTTGGTAAAGGACTGCACGGTAGTCAATGTACTGCCATCCTTGTTCTTGTAAGTCAGTTTAACCTGTTTGACATTGGCCGAGGCGTCAGTTGCTTCTGCGGTCACCGAAGCGGCTACGGTAAATTTCTCAACGAAGAAGGCCTCGTCAGTCGCGCTAAGCGAGAACTTGGAAACCGGCGCGTCAATCTGTCCCCAGTACATCGCGCCGAGAGTCGGGCTGTCCGCATGGGTAGCCAAAGTCATTGTACCGCCTCCCTTGACCGTCAGTTTCTTGGTCGGACTGGTGGTGCCGTTCACTACTTGGTTGCCGGCATTGATCGAATTGCTGGCATCGTCAGTAGCCGTCACATTGGCGGTCGCGGCGATATCAAAGGAATAACCATCGCCCGCCGTGCCGGAAGCCGCGTTGGTGGAAAGGTCCACTCTAACCAATAGGGTCTTGGTTGCTCCAGCAGCAAGGGTCCAAGGAGAACCGGCAAAGGAGAATTTAATCGTACCGGTGTTCTGGACATTCAAGTTGTTGGTAGTGACTTTATTGTTGTCGGCAATGATCGCTCCGCTTTCCGCTTCCACCAACCGGAAGTTGGTCATGGCGTTCGCCACGGAAACGGAAGTATCGGTCACATCCGTACCCTCATCGAAGGTAGTGGTGTTATCAGAAGCATAACCGGTTAAGGTGATGTCGGAAACTTTCAATGCAGACGCTTGGTTGGCGGCAAAAGTGATACCAACCACATCCACGGTCTTTGTTCCTTTGACAAAGGTCTGACTGCCCGGCGTACCGGCTAAGCCAATCGTCAAAGTAGAGGCCTGGATAGTAAATTCATTACTGGAAACATCCGCTCCCGGAACGATATCAGCATCGGCCACCGAAGTATTCGTGTCCGGATATTTCATAATGGACAGATCGGGGGTGTCAGCTGTATAGTCCTCCAAAATTACTTTGATCTTGTCGTCAGCCGTTAAAGCCACGGCTGTTCCGGAATCAGTCGTACCGTTGGTGTTAGCAGTCTTAATGTCAGCCGTTACTTTGAAGTTTCTGGTCTTGCCGGCTGACAAGTCAAACACATCCGTGAACTGTTTTTGCGCGCCGGTGGCCGCATTCGGACAGCTATTGGAAGCAGAAGTAGTAAAGGAAGAACCGCCTAATGGGCCCATTACAGTTGCCCCTGAACCTTCATCCATAACTTTGAAGTCTTCCAAGTCATACCAACCATCGGTGGTGGCGGCAGCATTGTCGTAGTTGCCGCTACCGGCATGGTTCTGACAAAGAGTCCATCTGGTCTTTCGGACCTCAATGTTAGAAACAGCGGTCATAGAGTACTTCATTAAGACCGTATCAGAGGTATCAGTGCCGATATTAGAAGCATTGGGACCATTAAAGGTAATAGTCAAAGTACCTCCTTGCAAAGTCAAAGCGTGTGCTTCACCCACCACATCCATTACCGTGTTGGTAATCGCCATAGTGTAGCCATATTGATCGCCAACCGCTTGAATATCTACTAACTCTTCAAAGTAAAGCTTGACGGTCTCATCCACTTTACCGTTTACATCACCATAAACTTTGAAGATGGCATTTCCGCCTTTAACAATAGTGAAGCCTGTTCCCAAGTCAAAGACAAGATGGCCGGCTTTGGTGACTTCTTTTCCGACCCACTCGGTCGTACCAGAGACCAATTTAATATTGCTAAGGTCGGCTGGTTTGAGTGTTCCGCCCTGCAACATAGTAATCTTTTTGACAGAAGCGGCTTCAGTGTTTGAAGTCAGTTTGAACTCGGAAAGCTGGGCGTTCTTGGAACCAACATTCGGGTTGCCAAGAGAACCAACTTTCGCCACTGTCACACCTCCGGAAGTAGCGCCAGCGATAGTCATATTGTTACCGGCCAACGGCAGATTGCTCACCGTACCCGAGGCTTCCACGGCCGTAAGGGAAAGGGTATCAATGTTGCTGGCTGTAGCATTCATGTCAGCCACCGCCGATAATTCTTTAGAGCCATCTACCTTAATAGAAAGGTTGACAAAAGTCACTAGACCGTCTGAAGCTGTTAATGACTTCCCGGAAGTTAACCTGGTCGCGCCATCATAGAGAAAGACATTGTCAAAATCAGCAGTCGCGCCTGGACCTCCTCGTTTGAAGGTCATGGAATTAATCGTTCCGCTTCCAGAAAATCTCACTCTCAAGAATTCAATCGCCTGGGCATTCTTGGTGATAGTCTGAGCGGCTGGGTTGCCCGGAGCCAACGAGACGGACAAAGGTCCAACTGCTGGAGTCGGGGTTGCGCCCGTGGTTCTGGTGTAGACAGGAACCTGATTCACCGAAGTGAATTCTGCTCCTTTCGGGTACCAGTTAAATTCATTGCTGTTGATGCAGAAAACTTTCTTGAAGAAGTTCGGGTCATCCGTCACTGCTTGAGCACCGGAGGTGTTCACCCAGCGCAAGGAACCGACATCTTCTCCGGTGGTCTGCACACCGTAGACTTTTTCGTCTCCCGTTTCACAATTGCGGAACAAGCCGGAAGTCATGAAAGCATCTCTTGTTGAAGGAGACACGCTTTTGACTGCGGCGAAACCGCCAAGGTGACCGTAGAAGCCGAAGATCACAGGATTCAAGAATAATCTCTTGTATCCCATTTCATTGACAATATAGACATCTGGATCATCTGAACCAGCCGCGCTGATCGTGTTGCCCTCTTTCAGACCGTAGTCCGCGGGGGCGACTGCGCCAGCATAGTTGGTGAAGAAGTACAGAAGTCCGGATAGCGACAGGATAGTCGCTATCGCAGTTAAAACGGAGACGGTTTTCAAAAAACCGACTTTCGCTTTTCTGTTTAAAATAATATCCATAAGTAATTCGATATATGTGCCTTTTCTAACTTGTCTGTGAAGACCAGTTAGAAAAAAGCGTTAACTTGAGCCTGTCCGGGGTTCCATCGACCAAAAGGTTTTTTGAACTGACCAGACCCAGCTCTTAAATGACAAATTAGGGACCGAAATAAAACTTTCTTTGCAACCTAATTTAATTTTCAAGGTCCGGACCCGCGCTTGCAGGTCGATCGGTTGTCCCAAGGTTCAACCTTGGATCTTCAAAAAGGTTGAACCTTGATGAAGAACAACTGATCGGCTTACAAATGCTTAAAAGCCGCTAGAATAAGGGCTTTTTCAATCATCCTTATCCTAACAAAATGACAAATGATGTCAATTCTAAACAGTACTTACCGAGACTCTTTCGGTATTACCTATGCTCATTATAAATTCTCTCTTCAAGGCAAACAATAGGCAAGTTGTGGATAACGCAAGAATCAGAATTACAGGGTCACCCTGTGTTGCACAGGGTGACCCTGTAATTCATCACTCTATCTTAATCAACTTGCTGTTATTCGTGGTCAGGTACATAACCCCCTCGCCCAGCACCGGATAAGCGGAAGTATTCGCCCCCAAAGCAATCATCCAATTTAATTCCCCCGCGGAATCTAAACTATAAACCTTGCCGTTTTGAGTGGAGAAATAAACATTGCTTTCATTATCTATAGAGATCTGGCTGTTGATTTTGGCATCCACCCCATAACTCCAAGCGATTTCTTCCGTATCTTTATTGATAGCCAAAACCGCCGATTGCGAAGCGGGGTTATTAATAGAATAGTCAATTCCCACTAAAATATGGTCCTCATTAATAGAAATCATGGTTGAAGTCAGTCCCTGTCCGCTGGCGCCATCGGCAAAAAAGGCCTCCGAGCCGGTACCGTCAGGATTGATTTTCCAGATGTATTTCTCGGCGGCGGCATAAAGAATGTCGTTTCCCTCGTCATATGACGGATCGGACACTCCGCAAAGACAATCGTGGTCCATCCTTTTCGCCTCCGGCCAAAGAGCCGCGCCATTTTTAGTGTCAAAAGCGTAGAAATACGGCACGCCGCCGTTCTTGGAAGTAATAAATGCCTTGCCATCATTAAGAATAACGGGAGAAAGTCCGGCCAGATTTACTCCCGGTGAGATTTCCCACTTTTGCGTCCCGCCGAAGCCCACGGCCATAATTTTGTCCGTAGAGGTAGTGAGGTAAGACACGCCGAATTTATCAACGGTAAGTGACTT
>CAYIXQ010000033.1:0-4952 GCA_964367475.1 uncultured Candidatus Saccharibacteria bacterium
GGAATGGCGCTCGCCACGCCCGCGACCGTGGCGAGCGCTGCAAAGCCCTGTTTATATACGCAAAAAAGCCGCCGATTATTTAAAGAGTAGTCCGAGCCGACTTTTTTGGCGAAGAATGATAATTCTTCGCCATTATGATTCGCGCGCGCGAAACATAAGCGAGGCCGAAAGTCGAGCGAAGATGGCGTTGCGAGTGGGTGGGGGCACTCGCGCGCCTGCCCTGAGCTTGTCGAAGGGCTACCTTTGAAACTCAGTCCGAATTTTTTCGTAAAGAGTCCACAGCTTGCTTTTGGCGGAGAAAGGCGTAGAATACCCGGTAATGAAAGAAGAATTAAAAGGAAAATTTCCAGATTATCATGTGGTGGAGGTTGAAAGGCTGGTAAGTAGTATGGATGCTTCTGTAGAAGGATTAGTAGATGAGGAGAAATTGCGAATTGATATATGGAAAGGAATTAATCAATTTACAGAAAGGAAACAACCACCTAAGTTGTTAGTGGATTTTAGCGGTATTCCATCTGATTTCGTGATAAAAACAGAAATAATCGATATTTTGGGATATTATTTGGATGATATCCAAAAAGAAAATGGCAGTGGGGTTTTATTAGGTTTGGATAAAGTAGCTAGAGAAGCATTTGAATTGATAGGTTTAACTGAGGGTAAAAAAAATCCTAATGGATATAAAGCAGCCTAGGCGGCGGGTTGACGGAATAAGGGAGAAGGTGTAATATTGCTATAAATTTTATGAAAGAAGAAAATCTTAAAATATTAGGTTTGGGTTTTAGGAGTGCGAACTTTTACAGACCCATAGCAGGGGACGATGGTTTTGCTTTGACTAGGGATGAAAGTATTATATTACATAAATATTATAATGATTCACAATTTACAGTAGAAGATCCAATAATTATTGTTGAAAAAAATAAGAATGAAATTTTGTGGCCTGTGACAGTTAAAGACGGGGAATCAATAAAAGAAGATTGGTTAATAGAAGCCGGATTAACAAAGGATTCAGGGGGAGTGGAGATGAGCGAATCTGGTTTTGGGAAGATTGTTGACGTGCAGGGTTAATAGTGTTAAGATATATTTCTGCTCAAAAATTACGGGAGAAACCAAAAACTGAATGCTAACTTTAATTGCCAAGATAACACAAACCAAGAAGGGTTTTGCTGTGGGTGATTAGGAGCTGGCGCGAGTTTTTTTATTGACTCCCGTAAGGGAGTTTTTTAATGGATCTAGGGCATACTGGGCCCATGGCGCAGCTGGTAGCGCGTCTCGTTTGCAACGAGAAGGCCGTCGGTTCGAATCCGACTGGGTCCACCTAGCTCTTTGACAAGTGAAGAGAATACGTAATCTTTATAGTCATATTTAAAATGTATAAAGGTCTATTCGAATTAAAGCAACCGGTGGATGCCTATGGATGTACTAGCCGAAGAAGGACGTGCCAGGCCACGAAAGGCGTCGGGGAGCTGTCAAGAAGCATTGATCCGACGGTGTCCGAATGGGGAAACCCCCTCAGATGCAAGTCTGAGGTACCGCGTTACGCAGGGGATTTCTTAATTTTCAATTTTCAATTTTCGAATGAATTTTCAATGACAAAATGATTTAATTTTCAAACATTTAATCATTAATTAATTGGTTATTCATTGTAAATTGGGATTTGTAAATTGGAATTTCGCGCGTAGCGCGGTAGGGAACCCTGCCAACTGAAATATCTAAGTAGCAGGAGGAAAAGAAATTAATAAAGATACCGTGAGTAGCGACGAGCGAAAGCGGCAGAGCCCAAACCAGATATTTATATCTGGGGTTGTAGGACTCCAATATGGGCTTAATTTAAGTAGTAGAATCCCGCGGAATCGGGAACCAAAGAAAGTGAAAGTCTTGTATATAAAACTTAAATTAACCTTAGGATGTTCCTGAGTAACTCGAGAGACGGCAAACTCCTGAGTGAAGCCGGGGCGACCACGCTCCAAGGCTAAATACTAGTGCATACCGATAGTGAACGAGTACCGTGAGGGAAAGGTGAAAAGAAGGGTCAGTGACCCAGTGAAATAGAACCTGAAACCGATTGCTAACAAACAGACAGAGCTTGTGCTTTGCACAGAAATTTTCAATGATCAATTTTCAATTTTCGAATGAATTTTCAATGACAAAATGATTTAATTTTCAAACATTTAATCATTAATTAATTGGTTATTCATTGTAAATTGGGATTTGTAAATTGGAGCATTCCGTGCAGGGCACGGGTAATGTCGTGCCTATTGAAGAATGAGCCAGTGAGTCTTTGTTAGTTGCAAGTCTAATCCGTCTTGAACGGAGGAGGCGTAGTGAAAGCGAGCCTGAATAGGGCGTTTAGCAGCTAATAGAGGACCCGAAACCGGAGCGATCTATTTATGAGCAGGGTGAATTTCGACGAAAGTCGGAAGGAGGCCCGCACCAGTTAGAGCTGCAAATCTATTGGATGACTTGTGAATAGCGGTAATATGCCAAACGAGCCCGGAGATAGCTGGTTCTCCCCGAAATATATTTAGGTATAGCCTTTTTGATACAACACAGGGGTAAAGCACTGGATGGTCCCGATGACGTAAGTCTATCGGGATCAACCAAACTCAGAATACTGTGTTTATTTTCAAAGGGAGTCAGTGCCTGGGGGCTAAGCTCCAGGGGCAAAAGGGAAACATCCCAGATCTTCAGTTAAGGTCTCAAAATAACTGTTTAGTTTTTAAGGAAGTCACAGTCCTTAGACAGCCAGGAGGTCGGCTCAGAAGCAGCCATCCTTGAAAGAAAGCGTAACAGCTCACTGGTTGATGGAAGGTGGCGCCGAAGATTCAACGAGGATCAAGCAGTTTACCGAAACTAAGAATTCAGATTTTTCGCAAGAAATTTCTGTCTGGTAGGGGAGCGTTGATATCGCAGCGAAGGTCAGCTGTAAGGTTGGCTGGAGTGATATCAAGTGAGAATGCTGGCATAAGTAGCGAAAGACAGGTGAGAATCCTGTCGATCGAATGTCCGAGGTTTCCTACGCAACGTTCGTCGGCGTAGGGTAAGTCGGTCCTAAGGTGAGGCCTATATAATGTAGGAGTAGTCGATGGATAACAGGTTAATATTCCTGTACCGATTAATTATCGTTTTAAGTGAGGGTGGGACGGGATAGGAAAAATTGAGCGCCTTAATGATTAGGCGTCTAAAAGATAAGTCAGTTTTGGCAGGTAAATCCACCAGAACGACGGCAAGTCTTGACGGAAAGTCTTTCGCAAGAGAGGCAATTTAATAAGTTTCTGTCTCCGAGAAAAGTATCGTCACTAGATAATTGGTCGTCCGTACCGCAAACCGACACAGGTGGACAAGTCGAGTAGACTAAGATAAACGGAAGAACGGTGGTTAAGGAACTCGGCAAATTAGCTGGGAGTAATTTTGAGAGATTCCCTGCCCGACGCAAGTCGGGCTACAACAAAAGATTATCAAGCGACTGTTTAACAAAAACACAGGTCTATGCTAAAGCGAAAGCTTAGGTATATGGGCTGAAACCTGCCCAGTGCCGGAAGGTTAATTGCGAGAGTCACTCCGACGCAAGTTGGAATAGCTTTCAATCGAAGCCCCGGTGAACGGCAGCAGTAACTATAAAAATACAGTTTTGTAGTTCTAAAAGTCGACCAAATGCTGGAAAATCCGTACCGTCACGAACGGTTGAAGTATCTGACGCTACTCCGATGTATGTTATAATCGAGAGTGACAATGCGATCAGGGCGGACAATCAGCAGGAAAGGCTTAACTAGGGAAAATCTAGGATATTTCTTAACCGGTTTTACAGAGGGAGAAGGAAGTTTTAACGTATCACTGCGAAGAAAAGTTGACTATCAAGTTAACTGGCAAGTAGTGATGAGTTTCAATGTTTCGCAAAAAGATCCGGCGTTGCTAAAAGTTTTACAAAAAACTTTAAAATGCGGGATTATAAAAGTAAGACGGCGAGACGGACTTTTTTCTTTCGATGTCACAAAACCGAAAGATATTATCCAAAAGATTATTCCGTATTTTAAACGATATCCATTAATCTCGGGTTCAAAAAAGAAGAATTTTACAATTTTTTGTAGAATTGCCAATTTAATGAATCAGGGAAAACATCGGAATATTAAAGGTTTGAAAAAAATCCTGGAACTTCGGGAAAAAATCAACGAAGGGAAGGGGAGAACCAGAAAATACGGGATAAAAGATGTGTTTCCTAGATAAGAATCCTCAGAGACTATACGTCGACCTTTTGATGAAAATCAAGAGATGATATAGTCCGACCTCATGGGCGACCATGAGACTCCGTCAAATCGGAGCAAGTAACAAAGTGAACTGTTCTATGGTAGAAATCGCTGCCATAGTAAAATTCTGCTATATGCTGGAACACCCGTAGAATGTTGCGCTACCACAAATTATGTGGTAAAAATGCGTCAACTGCGGACAATCAGCAGGAAAGACTAAAAAAGATTGGTTGGATAGTCGGTTTTACCGACGGAGAAGGATGCTTTTGCATCTCGATTAACAGAAATTACAAAGCAAAACTTGGCTGGCAAGTAATGCCTGAGTTTGTAATAACTCAAGGCGAAAAAAGCCTAACAAGTTTAAAAGTAATTAAAAGTTTTTTTGGATGCGGAAGAATTTATGTCAATCGTCGAAACGATAACCATAAAGAAAATCTTTACCGTTATTGCGTGAGAAATTTGGCAGATTTAGAAGAAAAAATTATCCCGTTTTTTAAAGTAAATAAGCTGAAAACTTTTAAGAAAAATTCATTCAGGCTTTGGAGCCAAGTGATTAAACTTATGAGAGAAAAGCAGTTACATTTAAAAATAAAGGGAATAGAAAGAATCGCCAAAATATCAGCAAGAATAAACCAACAGAAACAACCAAAATTTTTAGAATCCTCAGAGACTATACGCAGAAGTACGTTCAGTTAACCTGAATGTACAAGA
>CAYIXQ010000034.1:0-4845 GCA_964367475.1 uncultured Candidatus Saccharibacteria bacterium
TTTACTTTGATGGCATTGACTCGGCAGGCATAATTTTTGGCTGGAGCTATGATCCAGACTCTTCAAGCTCTGCCAATAATGTCCAGATTTTCTTTGATGGTCCGGTCGGCACAGGCACTTTGGTTAACTCTGCCCAGACAAATGTCTTAAGAACAGACGTTAATTCTGCCAATGGCATTTCTGGCAACCACGGCTTTGAATTTACAATTCCTACTAATTACCGTAACAGTCAAAATCATTCGGTCTATATTTATGGCATAGATGTTAATGATTCAACCAAGTCTTTCTTACTCACAGGTTCACCTAAATCCTTTAATCTCGCTCCGGCAGTAACGCCGACTCCCACGCCATCTCCAACCCCAGCAAATAATTTCCCGATTGGTTTTTTGGACACGGCCACAGCTAGTTCAGTGAGCGGCTGGGCTTATGACCCGGACGCGGGCAGCGCTCCAGTTGACGTGCATATCTATGTGGATGGCCGGCACGCGATTCCCCCTTCTCCTCTGACGGCGAACGAGTCGCGCCCCGATATTGTCGGCGTATCTGGCGGCGTACCTGCCTCGGCCGGACCCAATCACGGTTTTTCCGCTGCACTCAATCTTTCTGCTGGCACTCATATTATAGAAGCCTTTGCCATCAACACTCCTGCCGGGGCTAATCCTTCGCTTGGCAAGAAAGCAGTCGTGGTGAGCTCTGGCGCGCCCGCCCCGGACCCTACCCCATCGCCTTCTGGGTTTAATATTCCTGTCAACACCTGGATCCAGCGCGCCACGCCTAACTTTCCCGCATCCATTGGCTCGGTCCAAAAGCACGTCAAAATGGTTTATGATCCAGACAGGCATCTGGTGTACTTGTGGGGCGGGGATTACTGCGTGAGCAATCCGACTTCTGGTTCGCGCTGCGCCAGCCACGAGGAAATGTGGAGCTACGATGTGGCAACTGACAAATGGGCATTGCTGCTCGATCAACTGCAAGCCGACAAGCCCGGTTATCCGCGCGGCCGCTGCGTGCCAGGGTTTGTCTATGACGCGAAACGCAAAGTGGTGTGGATGACCGGCGGCCAGGAACGATTCCAAACTTACAGCGGCAATTTGCGCTCTTTGGGGCTTTGGGCTTTTGATCCGGCCACGCGAGTTTGGTCACAGGAGGGGCCGGGCACTGACTACAATGACAGCAAATACATCAATGTAACGCCTGAAGTCTGGTACATGGGTTATGATGCGCTAAAAGATCGGCTGTTTGTGCCGGCCCGCAATGGCGGCCCGCAGTTTGACCTTTTTTCTCTAGACGGCGTAACTGTTAAAGACGGAGTCACCAATGACAATTGGCGGCCGCAGTATTTCCCGGAAGGGGATGCCGTATTTGGCATGATTTCCTTTACCGTGGATACCAAGCGCAACCGCGCCATTGTCTACGCGCCGGTTAAAGGCGAGACCTGGAGCTATGACTTTGCCACTGACCAAACCACGCTTCTCAAAAAGCAGATGTTGCCGGCAAAAAGCGATTGGGGCATGGTCTATGACTCTGCCAATGACGTAGTTGTGCTATTTGCCGGCTACTCGGACTTTGAAGGGGCGGCTACCGGCGATGTGCTGGCGCGCAATGATTTCTGGGTTTTTGATCTGCAAACCAATGAATGGAAAGAAGTTAAAATTGGCGGTGTGGTCCCTTCTACCAGAAAAGGCGAGACCATTGCCTATGACTCTTATAACAACGTCATTGTCCAGTTTGGCGGCGATGGCGGATTCCGGAACTCGGGTAACGGCAGAGATATATTTATTATGCGCCTGGACTTGGGCAAAGCCCCGGGCATTACCAGCTCTGACACCACGGCGCCTTTTGTCCAGATTACGGCGCCGGCGAGCAATGCCACAGTTTCGGGCACAGTCAATATTTCTGCCACTGCTACCGACAATGTCGGCATAGCCGGAGTGCAGTTTAAGTTGGATGGGATAAATATGGGAGCAGAGGATACTGCCGCTCCTTACTCGGTATCCTGGAATACCAATCTGGCCAGCAATGGCGTGCATACGCTCACGGCAGTCGTCCGGGATACCTCGGGGCTTGAATCTACTTCAGCCAGTGTGAACTTAACCGTGAATAATTTAGCTGTTACCCCTACTCCTACACCGACACCTACTCCGCCTCCTCCAGCTAATCAATTACCAAAAGGCAACTTTGATGCTATCTCTTCCTCTGGAGTCATCTCTGGTTGGTCCTATGATCCTGACAGCTCCTCATCATCCAACACTATCCAAATCTACTATGATGGCCCGGCTGGAGCAGGGTATCTGGTCTTCAGTGGTCCAACTTCTATCCTACGCTCTGATGTCAACTCCACCTATGGCGTCTCCGGAAGTCATGGCTTTGAGTTTACTATTCCATCCTCTTATCGCAACAACCAAAATCACTCTGTCTACATCTATGGCATTGACCTCAATGACTCAACCAAGTCATTCCTCCTGACTGGCTCGCCAAAGACGTTTAATCTTGCACCCGCAGTAACTCCGCCCCCGCCTGTAACCGGCACTTCCATGAGCGCCCTCGCGGCCTCGCTCCAACCCGGCCAGTGGGGAGAGCTCAATACCAACGGATTTAACGCGGGCGGGCTCTTAAGCCCTTCTGGCTGCACCGTGTCTGATTACATTACCCAATTCACGGACAGCGCGGCCTGGGATCCGGTACAAAAAAGATTTTTGTTTGTGGGCACGACCCATGGCACGTGTTTTGCCGACCAGTTCATTATTTATTCCGACGCGAATAATTCCTGGTCTCAAGGGCCAATTCCCCCTGATCTGGCCGCCCGCACGTTTAGCCATGCTTATGATCACAATACCGTAGATCCCAAAACCGGCGATTTTTACCACCGCGCCTATGGCAGCACGTTTATTGAAGTTTATCCTGCAGACGGCAGCGGCTGGAAAAAGCTGCCCGAGGTGCCCGAGAACATTGTCAGGCTGTTTGGCACCTGCTGCAACGCTATTGAATACTTTCCGGAAATGGGTGGACTGGTGGTGGCTGGCGGCAATGGCGCGAGTGGCCAGATGGGCTTTTACAACTCCACGACCCGCCAATGGACCCAGCTTGGACAAAACTTAAGCACCGGTTATATCGGTAACTTTATCGAGTACAATCCGGTGCACAAAGTGATGCTGTTTGGCGGCGGAAATGATTTTACTTCTAGCCTTTATAAGCTGGACGCTTCCGGTAAAATTACCAGACTTAAAGATGCGCCGATTGGGCTGCGCATTACTCAATCCATAGTGTCGGTTGATCCAGTAAGCGGCAAATATTTGGTATTCGGCTCGGGCCAGTTTTATGAATACGACATCCTTACCGATACCTGGACCCTGCAACCTTCGGCCAAGAATCCGCCGTTTGACCCGGTGGATGGAACAGCGGAAGCCGCAGTGAATACTTATGGCGTGGTGATGTTCATTAAATACGACTTTGCCCGCTCCAAAGTTTATTTGTACAAACACTCTCCTGGCGGAGGCACTGTGATTACACCCACGCCCCAACCATCTCCAACCCCCACCCCTTCACCCACCAACCGTCTCCCCGTCGGCTACTTTGATACTATAGACTCAACTGGTAAACTCTCTGGCTGGTCCTATGATCCGGACTCGTCCAGCTCTGCCAATACAATTCAAATTTTCTTTGACGGGCCAGCCGGACAGGGTACTCTAGTCTTCTCTGGCCCTACTAATATCTTAAGAACAGATACCAACTCTACCTACAATGTTTCTGGCAACCATGGCTTTGAATTCACCATTCCTTCTTCTTACCGCAACAATCAATCCCACTCGGTGTATATCTACGGTCTAGACATAAATGACCCCACCAAGTCTTTCTTGCTGACTAATTCACCAAAATCTTTCACTCTGGCGACTGCAGTTACTCCAAGTCCTGCTCCAGCAGCTGACTTCAATACCCGTTGTAGCGCGCCTGGCGTGGTTAAATGCGTGGGTTTTGATGCTGTGTCTGACATTGCGGGCAAATGGGGCAACCGGAGCGGCATCTTCAGCGGCGTCACTACTCCGGCTCTGGATGTAAGTGTTAAGGCCTCGGGCGGCAGCTCCCTCAAATTCACTATCCCGCCCTTTAGCGGTGCGGATACTTCTGGTTCGTACTTTACCAACTTCTCTGATGATCTCTCCGCCCAGTTCAGTGAGGGACAGGAATTTTATGTGCAATGGCGGCAACGGTTCTCTCCAGAGTTTTTAACCACCCACTTTAATAACGCCAACGGCTGGAAGCAGGCAATTGTTGGCCAAGGGGACAGTCCGGCCTGTAGCGCGAGCAACCCTTCCTCGACCAATTGTCCCACCTCGTGCACGGAACTGGAAATTGTGACCACAAATTCAACCGATCGCAATTTGCCCCAAATGTATCACAGTTGCGGCCGGTATCAGGGCCTGGAGTACTGGGATAATCAATTGGGGAATGTGACGGTGCAAAACGCAGTCGGTTGCTTGTACCCGGGTTTTGCTTCCCCTCCTTGCGTTAAATACAAAGCAGACCAGTGGATGACATTCCAAGAGCATATCAAAATTGGCCAGTGGGGTCAGCCCAACAGCACCGTCCAGTTATGGGTGGCCGAAGAAGGGCAACCTGCCCAGTTGGTGATTGATTTCCGGCCCGAGAATGGCCATCCGCAAACACTTTACAATGGTAATCCCGCTACGGCGAAGTATGGCAAGATTTGGCTGCTGCCCTATAACACGAATAAAGACGCCAGTCAAAATCGCCCCACCGCCTATACCTGGTATGATGATTTGATTATCTCCAGGAACAAGATTGCGGATCCCGACATTTCGGGTTCGCCCACGCCACAACCAACTC
>CAYIXQ010000035.1:0-4257 GCA_964367475.1 uncultured Candidatus Saccharibacteria bacterium
CCCGATTCCAATAAACTACTTCTGATTTCCTTAAAGCCAAAGACAAATTGATCGAAGACAATAAGATAGCTGTTGCACCCTACGGAGTTTATATATAAGCCCCCCTACTTTATATATTTATCATCACCGCCGGCACAAGTTTGCCGGTTCTTTTGGTGTCTTTGGCTTCCCTCTTACATGTCTTTGTTGGCCAGCCTGATGGGAGACTGAAAAAGATGCTTTTTCTTTGGGTCGCCGCCATGACTTTGACTTTTTTGTTCGTGCAGTTCGGCCCTCCGGTCGCAGTCAGAAAAGCGAATATCTTTCTGCCGTTTCTCGCTATGATCGGAAGCTATGGTCTGATAAGCCATGTTTCAAAAAAAGTCTTTGTTTTGTCAGTTTTGTTCTATACATTTTCTTTAACCCTCATATCTCAACTGTATTTTGTTAAGGATCCTCGTTACGCTGTCTCAAGATTCATTCAGGAAAAGATAGAGGGCAGAGGCCTGAAGGTAGATTACACCGAATATGCCCGCACTAAAGACATGCCTTCGCCTGATAAAGGGTACTCCGGCAACCCGGACATAATTGTGATGCACGAAACTTATTATGGCAGATATTGGAAATCGGTCTCCACCCCGTTCAAAATCCCGGTTTGTTGTAGGGAAGTCTGGCATTGCTCTGTTTATGAACAATGTTTGAGTACTCAAGCTATTTTTGGGGGCCTTTCTCCTTATTTTCTTTTGACCAAGTTTGAAGTCAATCACCCCTTTCCTGAAAGAATCTTTTTCAAGAAAGCCTTCGGGAACTATGAAACATTCTTGGGCGACATGTTGATTTACCGGAAAGTTCTATAATATAGTTTACTAATGGATCAAAAGTTATTTGTATGATTAGCATTGTTTTCCCAACTTACAATGAGGAAGAGAATGTCGGTGAATTGCATAGGCGCACGAAGAAAGTTTTAGAGGCGATGGGCGAAGCCTACGAGATTATCGCTATTGAAAACGGCTCTCCTGATAAAACCTTAGAAATTCTAAAGCAACTCTCGCCCATTAAAATAATTGTCTTCAATAGAAATTTTGGCCAGACGTTGGCTTTAGATGCTGGCCTGAAGGCTTCTAGGGGCGAGGTGATAATTACTATGGATGCAGACTTGCAGAACGATCCTGCCGATATTCCTAGGTTGGTAGTAAAATTAAATGAAGGCTATGATGTTGTGGCCGGCTGGCGCAGAAAAAGACATGATAGTTTAGGCCGTAAAATCCATTCGCGGCTTGCTAATTGGTTAACAAGAAAAATCTCTGGCCTGAATCTTCATGACCATGCCTGCGCTTTTAAGGCTTATCGGAGAGAGGCTTTAAGGGGCGTCAGTCTCTACGGCGTTCAGCATGTTTTTTTAGCCGCCTACCTCTATCTTCGTGGCGCAAGAGTAACGGAAATTGAGGTCCAGCACCATGAAAGGAAGGCTGGTTTTTCCAAGCATAGACTAATGGCTGGTCTCAAGGCGATTGCCGATTTGGTAGTGGTACGTTTTATGTCCCCAGACAGCCGTCCGATGCTCTTTTTTAGCTCCACAGCTGTATTCTCGTGGCTTCTGGCTATGGCCGCATTTATTTGGGCGGTTATCCTAAAACGTTCGCCTATTATTTTTATTCTTTTTGTTATCCTCGGTTTTCTTCTTTTTATGATGGGATTTTTGGCGGAGATGCTTTGGCGCAATTATTTCGACTCGCGACATGATACGCCTTACAGAATTCATGAAATTATTGAGAGACAATAAGAGGATCTGGTTTTGGGCTGTTCTTGGCGCCATCGTAGCGGGCATTTTATATGTTGGGCCGCAAATAGTGATTCGGAAGGCGGTTGAAGCGAGCGGCCGTTCCTATGTTTTGCCCCAGTTTACTCGGCTTGATGACGGGGGTGACGGCTACTTGCAGTTTGCAAGAGAAATTTATGATGGTCACTTTCCGCCGAAGGATTTATTTCTGGACCAGAGTCTTCCCAACATATACCCGCCCCTGCCGCCGCTTATTTTGTCAGCTTTCATTTTTGTGACTCAAGGTGATGTAGTGACTGGTTATCTTGTAGCCTTATTCGTTATCCCAGCTCTTATCTTTTTGCTTTTTTTCTGGCTGGGGTGGATGCTGTTCGAGCGAAAACTGACTTGGGCTGTTTTCATCGGTTTTTTGGGCATACTTACGCCCATCCCGCTTATTACCTCGCAAATCTTTTTTAGCCTTGATAATTTCGTCAACATTTTCCTGAAGAATTTTTATCCCGGCATTAATACTTTGTTGCCCCTGCTTTTTTGGTCGCGAATAGACTACCCTCTACTCACAAGCTTGGTTTACCTGCCAGCTATAGCGCTAACGGTTATTTTTTTGGAGAAACCTCGTCCTCTTATTGCCCTAACGGCGAGCGCGGTTTCAGGTCTACTTTTTTATACTTACTTTCATATATGGTCTTATTGGTTGGTAGTGGGTGTGATATTTGCGGGTGGTGCGTTAGTGTTACTCCGTAAAGAAAGAACTTTGTTAAGGAATCTCTTTTTGATGGTGTTTGTGGTATTTTTGATAAGCCTACCCTACTTCTTCAACCAATTTACTCTTAGTCGGTTACCTAGTTATGGCGAATATATAAACCGCTTGGGGATTGAAAGGGGGAGTTTTTTCCGTTGGGAAGCCTGGCCTCATTATCTTTTATATTTTTTGCTTGCAGGAGCAGTTTACTTTTTTCTATGGCGTGACTCCAAAAAAAGAAAAAGGGCTGTTTTTTGGTGGGCATGTCTTGCAGCTGCATTAGTCGTATGGAATGCCCAGCTTGTTTTGGGATTTGTCCCTCACTCTGATCATTGGCCGCGGTCGATAGATGTTATTTTGTTTTTGATTATTTTGGATGTTGGCTCATCATTCCTGCATACTTTAATCAATAGACGGGCTTGGCTTACGAAGATTGCGCCGCTTATGGTGATTTGCCTCTCACTTCTTTTAGTCGTTAAAAAGTCCAATAATATTGCGAAGTTCGTGAAACCACCGGAGTCAATATTGACAAATCATTCTTTCCCAGAGGAGCAGCTCGATGCCTGGAGATGGATGAACAGCAATCTTAGAGAGCCGGGCATTCTATCTTCTTCTTTTGTCAGTGGGATTTATGCTATGGCTTTTAGTTCCGCCCGGCCGTATATGGCAACAGGCGGATTGTCACCCATTAGTAATTTCGAGATAGAAGAAAGGTTTTTGGTTGCCAACAAACTTTTCGGTGTGTCGGAAAATATTTTAGAGGCCAGATTGCGTGATGGAGAAGGTCTTTTGTGCGATTTTGATTGCGACCGTAAATATGTTGATGTCAATCTCCGTGATGCTCGCTTCCTTATGCATCAGCTTTTTTATCGCGATTCTGTGCCATCTAACAAGATTCCAGAATCCAAAATTGGCGAACTCTTGAAACGTTATCGCGATTTAGAGACTGACTGGAAGTCTGTTGGTGCCGAATTCGTCTACTACGGACCCTTTGAGAGGCAATTCAGCGAGATTGATTTTAGAGAGGAAGAAGATTTGGAGCTTATTTATCAAAATCCGACAATTGAAATTTATAAAATATTAAAATGATTCCCCGGCATGTTAGATTCAGGCAGTCTCCGGAACGTTATCTGGACGGCAAACCGTTTTTTATATCCGAAAGGGATTATCTCGAGATACAAAAAGCGCTGGGTAGCGGTTTTTTAAATAAACTCAAAACCTCTTTGCGGAAAGTTTCAGGGTTGTACTCTTTTCTTTTTAACTTCATAGCGCCAGCCTTACTTCTAGGCAGACGGCCGGAGTCAATTTACGACTATGTTCACGAAAACAGCCTAGTGATAGATATCGGTTCTGGTAATAGAAGACTGCATAAGAATACAGTGAATGTGGATGTTTATCCTTGGCAGAATGTGGATATTCTGGCTGATGCCCATGAACTTCCTTTTGCCGATAATTCGGTGGATGGTGTAGTTTGTACTTGGGTATTGGAACATCTGAAAAATCCCTTGAAAGCAGTCAGGGGATTTCTGCGCGTTTTAAGGCCTGGGGGGTATCTTTATCTCTCGACGAATTTTTTTCTTCCTTATCATCCTTCGCCTAACGATTATTATCGCTGGACAGCTAGCGGTCTACGGGAGCTTTTTTCTGATTTTGAGATTTTGGAGCTAAAGCCCGGGGTTGGGCCGATCTGCGCTTTTTTGTCGTCGTTTCAGGAACTGGCGTCCCTTATTCTTTCTTTCAATCTAAAGTGGTTGAA
>CAYIXQ010000036.1:0-4231 GCA_964367475.1 uncultured Candidatus Saccharibacteria bacterium
CGTTTTCTCTGAAAAGTAGGCCTGCCTGCCGGTAGGCGGGTACTTTGGGTTTTGGAGTTTGGAACTTTGGAATTTTGGCCGTAAAATAAATGTCGCGGGTTAATGTAGCCGGATCCACGGATTGTCGGTTCGCCCGAAAATCAGAGAAACGACGTGTCTCGAACTGGTGCAGGTGGTGACCGCAAGTCGTCTTCTGCCGCGTATTAACACAAGCGAAACTATTCCTTTATTAAGGAAATGAATCGCTGCTGCCTTTGATGGTTTGAGACGCAGAAGGGCCAGAGGCGCCTGAATGGCGGCAACTCCGAGAACGGCGGCCTTTCGAACGTTAACTGGAATGATCCTGACAATCGGAACGACAACTTAGGCTTCCGTCCCTTGATCGTATCTCGCAAAAATCCCGTGTTATACGGGATTTTTTGTGTTGGTAGATTTTATCCATCCGCCAAGCATTTTCCCCACCTCTTGAAGTTTTAATTGTAAGTGTAGATAATGATTTTCAGCTAACGCCCGAGTATCTTTAGAAATCCTTAATAAAATTTTTAACAGGTCCAGTTGAATACTGGCTTCGCGGAGCAGCGCGTGTCTTTTCAAACCCTGTTCGTAATTCGCGCGGATAATCAAAACAAAAAAATCCAGCGCAATGTTTTGAAGTCGTGTACCAAGGGCATAGCGATCTTTTTTCGGAAATAGCGTGATACTGTCGGAAAGGGTACAAAGGAAAGTATAAAATTTATGGAAAATCGGCAAAGTGAAAATCCCGTCGGGGGGGGGGCTTTTAATGGTCATATTAAACTTAAACAGAAAAAATTATTTGACTGCATTATCTCGTTGGAAAATTTGTTTTCTGCCTGGCGCGAGTTTCGACGCGGAAAAAATAATCGCCGCGACGCGCAAGAGTTTGGATTTAAACTGGAGGATAACATATTCGATCTCCATCGTAACTTAAAAGACGGCGGCTATCAACACGGTGGCTACGAATCATTTTATGTACATGACCCAAAAAAGCGGCATATTCACAAAGCATCAGTCCGCGATCGTCTTTTGCATCACGCGGTTTCTCGTATTATAGAACCAATTTTTGAACGAAAGTTTATTTTTGATTCTTGGGCTTGCCGCAAAGGCAAAGGCACGCATCGGGCGGTTGAGCGATTCCAGCAACTTACTTGGCGTTTTTCTCAAAATAACACCCGAGCTGTGTGGGTTCTCAAATTGGATATCAGAAAATTTTTCGCATCAGTAAATCATGATATTTTACTCAATCTTCTTCAGCGAAGCATTCATGGCCCGCAAACCATCGAGTTACTTACCAAAATAATCGCCAGTTTTCCGGCTCTTCCTTTAGGCAATCTTACTTCGCAACTTTTTGCTAACATTTATCTTGATGAGCTGGATCAGTTCGTAAAACACAGGCTAAAAGCTAAGGTGTACGTGCGCTATTGCGATGATTTTGTACTGGTACATCGCCAGAAATTAGTTTTGGAGCAATACCTTGAATCCGTTAAATATTTTCTTGCTCAACATCTGCAACTTCAAATACATGAAAAGAAAATCGAGCTGAAGCGTTATCATCAAGGCATTGATTTCTTAGGCTTCATTTGTTTTCCGCATTTTCGAATTTTACGGACCAGCACCAAAAAAAGAATGTTTAGGAAATTAACTAACGCCCATAATCAGGCGTCATTTAATTCTTATTTGGGGTTAGTAAAACATTGTCGTTCCCGAGGTGTTAAGCTGGAAATGGTAAGGAAAATCGTATATAATAATAAAAATGCCTGAAAAATCTCCTCAAAAAATTGAAGTATCAGCTACGGAAACCAAAAAATTTCCGCCCACAGAAGTTGAGGAATTTTTTGATAAGGAAGCCGAAATTCTTGGGGCTTATGGTTTTAAGGGCGATGTTGCCTTGGAGCGAGGGAATCGGGGTTGGGAGTTTGATTTTGAAAACAAGAAATTGGTTTACGATCCAAACTTTTTTAAAGAGCGTGGCTACAACCTCAAAGAAACTTTATTTGCTACCACCCACGAATTGATGGCTCACTATGGTGAGTTGCTTCGTGATCCAGAGCTTGTGCTCAAGGAAGCCAAGCGCTATAGCCAAAAAGAGCATCTTCACCTTTTTTATAATATCTTTGAGGATGTTTTAGGAAATCGTCGCATAGTCGCCGAACTGCCTTTTCTGGAAGAAACGCGCGTGACGTTGTATAAAGAAAAACTCTTTCCGGAATCCGACTACCAAAAATTGGCCAGCCACACTCAATTCGCTTACGCTTTTATCCGTGAGATGATGGTTCCGGGCGAGACGACACAAATTTCTGACGAAGCGCGCCAAGCTCTGGAAAAACTGCGGCAATTCGGCAAAGACAAAATGGACATTTTAGATTTAGTGACTACCCCCGCAATTGAACCAAAAGATCGATTTCAGATAATGCGGCGGATAGTGGAGCCAGTCTATTTAGAACTTTATCAAAAAGAACTGAAACAGGAAGCAGAAAAAAAGAAAGAGGAGCAGAAAAAGAAGGGCGGCAAGGCGAAAGCCGAAGAAAGCATCGAAGAGATTTTAAAAAATAAGGATTTCCAAAAAGAAGTTGAAAAAGGGTTTGCCAAGGGCTACGAGCAGTATAAATCCGGGCACCCCGAACCCTTATCCGAAAAAGATGAAGAAAAGTTAAAAGAAACATTAAAAGAGATTGCCGAAAAAAGAGGCGGCGCGCCAACTTTGGATCAAAGCATTTTGGAACAATGGGCCAGAGAACACGGTCTTAAACCGGAGGACGTTATGGGCTATCGCCGCGAATATCAGGAAGTGGCTCCATTTGTTGCCGAATTGCGGAGGGTCTTTAAAAGCATCATCTCCCGCCGCCTGAAAGAACGCTGGAAATTTGCCCCCCAGCTCAAAAAAGAAGGAGAGGAGCTAGAGGAAAGCGTGCTGGCCGAAGCCTACGCCGAATCCAAAGCCGGCGGCGAGCCACGCGCTTTTCGAGAACTGGAACGCAAAAAACGCGAACAGGAAGGATACGGCTCGTTAGACATGACGCTTGTCAATGACCTCTCCGGCTCAATGGCCGATGAGCCTATGAAATTGGATATGGATCGCAAAAGCAAGCTGTTATTTTTGGAATCATTGGCCGATTTTCAAAATGAAATTAAAGAAGCTGAATTGGAGAGCGGCGTTTCGCTCGGTTTGGAAGTTAGGACCGAAACTCGGGCTTTTGGCGATTTTGGCGATGCGGAGTTAAAGAAACTCTCGCCGGATCTTTCGGAAAAAGAACGAATTAATATCTGGAAGAAATTACACCAAGCCGGAGGCGGAACGCCGGACTATCTTTCTTTAGAAGCCGTGCTTAAATCAATAACTCCCGAGCAAGAAAAAGAATTGAAAGAAAAAACCCTAAGAAAGGTGGTGGCGGTTCTCTCTGACGGCGAGAGTGAAAATCCCGGAAGAGTCGAAACAATTCTCCAACAACTTAGGAATAAAGGTGTAATCGTTTTCGGATTGGGAATGACCGAATCCGGCTCAGCCGTAAAAGATACCTACAAACCCGATGCCGAAGTTATTCAAGATATTCGCCAATTACCGCAAGCAGTCCAAAAAGTTATTCTGAAGTATACTCAAGATATCTAATGCCCAAATTCCCCGCCTACGAAATATATAAGGAATACGAAGACCCCGAGAAATACAAAACCTCCGAGAAAAGGAAGGTAGAAAAAGTGTTGGAAGAGGCGAGTAAAGAACAGCTGGCCAAGCGTAAAGAGGGGGTAGAAAATCCAGAATTCCGGGAACTCTTGGATCGCGAGAAAGAAAAAATCCAAGAATTTTTTGGCGAACAGATCGAAGTTCCTCCGCTACCAGCGGAAATCACCCCCGAGCGCTATCAAGAATGGAAAGAAAAAGGCCTGGAGCTCCATTATCTGCCTCCCGTGGAAATGACCGAAGATCAGAAATACCCCGGCTGGCAGAAAAAACCAGGAAAACGTTACACGCCCAGCCAACAATGGGGCATTGAATTCTTTGACGAAATCAAAAACGGCAATCTTCCCCAAGACTCGGCCAAACTCCCCGGCGCCTGGATTCTTATTGACGAAAGAGAAAAACCCCAATACAAGGATGGAAAACAAATGTATCAAAACGATGCCCTGGCTCCAATTCTCGAAGATCTACGAAAAAGAAAAATTATTCAGGATTTTCAAGTCAAAAATTCCCGGTTCAATATCTCCCACAACGAACTCA
>CAYIXQ010000037.1:0-1462 GCA_964367475.1 uncultured Candidatus Saccharibacteria bacterium
AGTACCATCGTTGGGGGTCGTGCTCTCACACCCCCTACCCGTCATAGCCTTGGTAAGCCATTACCTCACCAACAAGCTGATAGGACCTAGGCCGCTCTCAAAGCGTCTTGCGACTTTACCCAGCACCTTTTTTGCACTACAAATGAAAACATTATAGCGCAAAAAAGGTGCTGGGACTATCGGGAATTAGCCAACCTTTCGGCTGGTTGTGCCCGTCTTCGAGGTACGTACCAAGGTGTTACTAACTCGTTCGCCGCTAACGCAATTACCAACTTCAAATTTCCAATTATTAATTAGAAATTAGAAGTTGGCAATTGTGTCCGCACGACTTGCATGCCTTATCCACGCCGCCAGCGTTCATCCTGAGCTAGGATCAAACTCTCTTAAGGAATAGGATGAGCATGATGCTCAACCTATTTGCTTATCAAAACTAATAGTAGTTTCGATAAGACTTATCTGGTTAACGATAAGAAATTGCGTAAATTTCTTCGTTAACTATTCTGTTTTTAATGTTCTGACAATAACAGCTGGGATTATTCCGTCGCACGGAACAATCCCAGCTGTACAACTTAACAAATAAGTTGTCTTATTAGTTTTTTATCATCGTATTGATATTGTAGTCGAAATAAAAAAGGTGTCAACCCTACATTCAGTTGACTATTTATTTGCCTTCCGCCACTCACTAATTTTCCGGTGGTTTCCGCTTAAGAGAACTTTTGGTACTCTTCTTTTTTTGCCGGTAATTTCAATGCTTTCCGGACGGGTATATTGAGCGTGGTCAACTTTACGAGTGGATTCCGCTTTGGCGATAAAACCGGGTACCAGCCGAGCGATGGCTTCGATTAATACCATTGTGGCCACTTCCCCGCCATTAAGCACATAGCTCCCGATAGAAATAATTTCATCAGCAATAAAATCAGCCACTCTTTCATCTGTTCCCTCATAGCGTCCGCAAATGAAAATTAGCTGATCATATTTTGATAATCTCCTGGCGTCGTTTTGCGTAAATTTTTTTCCGCGCGGGGAGAAAAGGATAACTCTTTTCTTTTTCTTTTTGTCTTTTGTCTTTAAACTTTTGACTGTTTTTAAAATCGGCTCGACTTTGAGCACCATCCCCGGCCCGCCACCGAAAGGTCTATCATCAACAGTTTTATGTTTATCATTTGTCCAGTTGCGAAGGTTATGCAAATTAATTTTAATTATTTTCTTTTTTTGCCCACGTGCAATTAGGGATTCCTCTAGGAATCCCTTAAAGATATTGGGAAAAATAGTAATGATTTCAAACCTGATCATAAAAAAAGTGAGACCCCACAGAGTGAGGTCATTGAGACATGGATATAAATTGCTTGCGGAGGCGGGGGGGGGCCCCGGGGGCCCCCCCCCGCGCGGGGGGGGGGGGGGGGGGGGATTTTAGAACCAAAAAAAGCGCGGGGGGGGGGGCCCACACCACCCCCCCCCGCGG
>CAYIXQ010000037.1:1472-4049 GCA_964367475.1 uncultured Candidatus Saccharibacteria bacterium
CGCGGGGTGCCCACGCGCCCTCTCTCAAAAATGGGTGGGGGCGGGGCCGCCCCCCCCGGCCCCCCCCCCCCCCCGCCGCTTTGGGTGAGGGGTAGTCGATATGAAAGAGCTAATCAGCGCGGGAGTTTGACCGACTACATCTCCCGCGCTGATTTCCCTTACCAAATACTCTTAGTATACCTAAGTTATTAACAAAGCAAACAGGAGGATATCCACAATCAAAAACCCCGCCAGCGGCGGGTTTTTTGATTACATATTTAATTCCTCCATGACATCGTCCACGTTTTTCGTTTTCTCACCAGACCCACTGCGTATGTGGGTACTGCCTTCTGGCTCAACAATCCGAAGATTTACGCGGGCGTTGTTTCGGATACCGATTATTCTCGCTAAAATACGAATAGCCTTGGCCGTAGAGCCGGAGCGTCCGATCAAAAGTCCCATATCTTCTTGATTGACTTTAACTTCAATCAAAACTCCCATCTCATCGGTTTTTCTAGTGACCTCTACCTCGTCGGGTTTATTGACGATCTGTTTAACAATATACTCGACGAAATCTCTATCTACATATTGTGCCATTCTGATTGACAGATAAAAATGAACTTCCACTCACATCATCCCTTCAGTGAGACTTCGACAGTGAGCTTAGTCAAACCACTCAGGGTAAGTCGGTCAGTCGAAATCCACTTTTTCTGCAGTTACGGGCAATCTGATATAAAAATTTAGCAAGGAAGTATTCAGAAGTCAATTATTAAGCTACTGGCGGGGCTACCGGTGTAGCCGCGACTTCGATAGTCGAGGCGACGTTCTTTTTCTTGGGTTTCCATGCCTTTACTTTGTTACCCTCAATAACATTATGGCCAACCAAAAGGTTGTTTACCGTTTCAGACATTTTAGCGCCCTTGGCCAGCCAATTTTTTACTTTCTCACTATTTACTTTTATCTCGTTTTTGTGAGGATCGTATGAACCCAAAAGCTCCAGGTATTTACCTTTGGGTTTGGTCGTATGTTCCGTCACCACCACCCGAAAATAGGCCTGACCTTTCTTACCGATTCTCTGCAATCTGATCTTTAACATTGCTCCAAAATGGTAACATATTGATACGAAAAAATCCAACCCTTACCATCCCTTCTTCTCCAACCCATCCTTGGCTGCCACCTGTTGAGCATCTTGTTTAGACGGACCGGTCCCTTCTCCGATGAGTTCATTACCGAGATACACTCCCACGTGAAAATTCTTGGCATGATCCGGTCCCCACTCTTTGATAACTTCATAAATAGGAGTAATGCCTGTTCGCTCCTGGGCTTCTTCCTGAAATCGGCTCTTATAATCCCGGTGGGCGCCTTCTTGAAGGATAGAGGGCAGTTCTCCTATGATAAATTCATTAATCATTTTTTTTGATTCCCCATAGCCCTGGTCAAGATAAATGGCGCCAATCAATGCTTCTATAGCGTTAGCCAGAATGAACTGACGGGCACGGCCGGTATCACGAGCCTCCCCTCGGGAAAGAAGAAGATAATTATTTAAATCGATTTTCTCTGAAATTTTCGAGAGCATTACGGCATTGACTAGGGCGGCTCGCCAACTGGTTAGCTCACCTTCCGGATCGGAATACTTTTCATAAAGATATTCGGTTACCACTAACTCCAAAACCGCGTCTCCTAAAAACTCAAGCCGCTCATTATTATCGAGATGCCAAGCGGGGTTCTCATTGAGATAAGAACGGTGGGTGAGGGCCTGGAGGAGGAGATCCTTGTTCTTAAATTTTATTCCAATCTTGTTTTCTAGCTCACGGAGATTATCTTCGTACATTTGTCCAACGTCTAAAGACTAATGTCTAAAGTCAAAATTATTGGCTTTAGTCGTTAGTCCTTAGACCTTAGTCTCTTCGATATTTGTTTTTTGTTCTTCTTTCGGCTTCTTGGGCGCATCGTTTTTGCCCGGCTCCCCGATTTCCCTATAAATCGTGCCCAAGACCCCGTTTACAAACTTACCCGAGGCGTTGCCGCCAAAAGTTTTGGCGAGTTCAATTGATTCGTTAATCGCCACCTTGGGCGGCACCTCATCACGGTTGCCAAAAAGCAATTCATAAATACCCAGACGCAATACGGCCCGGTCTACCATAGCAATTTGCTCAATTGGCCATTGCGGCGCGGCTTTTTCAATGATCCGATCGATATTATCAATCTTGGTGATAGTACCACTAACAAGATTTTTTATGAATTCCTTGTCGTCCAGGCCGGGCGCGAATTCATTCGTATTATGAATCATAATCTCATCCAGCATTTCATTTTTCCTGCCTTTAAAATCCCACTCATAAAGTGATTGCATGGCTACGCTTCGCGATAAGTGACGGGATGCCAAATTATCAATGCAGACTATAGACTATAGCTCATAGACTATGGCTTAATTCTGCATGGCCATTGTCTATAATCTCTTAGCTATCGGTTGCTCTTATTTTTCTCTTTTTTCTTCAACTCCCTTGCCAAAACATTTACTACTTCCCTCCCTCCATAAAAACCGCAGTATTTGCAAACCAGATGAGGAAATCTAGGTTTGCCACAGTGCTCGCACGAAAT
>CAYIXQ010000038.1:0-3775 GCA_964367475.1 uncultured Candidatus Saccharibacteria bacterium
GGATTCTCGCGGGGAAATACCATGCCGAGGCGCAACGCGCCGAGGCAACTTCTTATGATTTCGCAAAAAGTACAATTTGGCGGAGAGGGTGGGAATCGAACCCACAGGACCCCTTTCGGAGTCGCAGGTTAGCAACCTGCTGGAATACCGTTATCCGACCTCTCCAATTACTTCGAAATCATAGCACCGATTGATACTTTTTCAAGTGTTTTGGATTACTCGTACCCACTAATTCAAAGTACTTTTTGATACTGGTCGTACTATCTATTCGTACATCCCTACCTGCCGCCATTCTCGGAGTAATTCCAATACTCTGCAAAAAAGAAAAGACAGAATTTCTTAATGGTTCCGAAAAACTAGTAAAAACAAGTTTTTTGTAGGAATACCATTTTCCGTTAACTTTATAACGATGAATAAAAATACAGCCATCAGTATCAATCAGCCCGCGTATGCAAGCGATAAAATATTTTCTATTGTTTTTAATCCACTCGGGTACATCAATTTTTTGCCTAATTTTATGGCCGACGACTAGTCCTATACTCTTACAAAAACTAACCAACTCCGACCGTGATATATAGATCCTGAAGACCTTGGTTCCTCTTGGAATAAACTTGCGCGGCTTTACTTTAAATAATTCGAAAACTAATTGTTCTACAAAATCAGCATATTTGTAATCCACGAAACGATTAAGAGTAATAGAAACTTGGTGCTGGGTTATCCCTCCGTCACCCAACATTAGTCCCGCAAATTCCGCCAGTTTCTCTGAATGTTTTGGTTTATTAATTTCCAATAGTGGCCTCGAGAGTTTACCCTCATTCTCCCACCACTCAAACCATTTTCTTTTTCTATGCTCTTCATTTCGGGGCATGTGGCCATATTTCTTTATGACCGCTTCCCAACCATTTCGCGCCTTTAACGCCGCGAGTTGGAAAGGTTTAATAATTTCAATATTATCTGGTCTACCCACCTTTGCCATCAGGCAAAACTTCTCCAATGCAGGTAAAGAAATTGTTAATTTCTCGCGTTTCCAATCACGAATAGTGCGAGAACTAACACCAACAATTTTGGCTAATCCGTTGGAATCGGTGTTTAGTTTGGACCGAACAAGCTCCAGAAACTTTTTCTGTTCTCCATTTAAAAATCTAGCCCTTTCCGGATACTTAGAATTAACCTGTTCAGCCATACCTCCATGATACCACAGAATATTCAGGAAAAATTGTATTTTATCCACTTTTTTGCTAAACTCTATGCGCCATGCCAGATAAAGTAACCGCCACCGATCCATCCTTCACTCCCCGACCGCCCGTGGTAGTTGTTTTGGGTCATGTCGATCATGGCAAGACTTCGATTTTGGACAAAATCCGACAAACGCGAGTAGCCGACAAAGAAGCTGGTGGCATCACCCAGCATATTGGTGCCTATCAGGTTGAGCTTCCACCGGAAGCGAAATCCCGAGAAGCCTCTGGCGACGAGGGACGAAATTATAGGAATAGGAAAATCACTTTTTTGGACACTCCCGGGCATGAAGCCTTTATTGCTATTCGTTCACGTGGAGCTAAGGTGGCTGATGTTGGCGTCCTGGTAGTGGCCGCCGAAGAAGGAGTTAAACCCCAGACCAAAGAAGCAATTCAGATCATCAAACAGTCAGAGCTGCCATTCGTTGTCGCCATAAATAAAATTGACAAAGAAGGGGCCAATCCTCAAAGAGTAAGGCAAGAATTAGCAGAGCAAGAAGTATTAGTTGAGGATTACGGTGGTCAGGTACCGGTCGTGGAAATGTCTGCCCGCACTGGCCAGGGTATTGATCATCTCCTCGAGCTCATACTCTTGGTAGCCGAGCTGGAAGAATTAACCGCTACTACTGATTCCCCGGCCAAGGGCGCGGTTATTGAATCGCATCTGGATAGCCGCCGAGGATTAGTAGCTACCCTGGTTGTCCAAGTTGGTGAGCTAAAAATTGGCGATTGGGTATCGGCTGGATCAGCTATTGGACGGGCAAAGTTGCTGGAAGATTATACTGGTAAAAACATCAAAATTGCCGTGGCCTCGCAGCCATGTGTCATGCTCGGTTGGGAGTTGGCACCAAAAGTGGGACAAGAATTCATAGCAGTAACTGATCGAAGCGAAGCTGAAAAATTAGCGGCCGCGACCACAAACTTAGGCCCGTTAAATATTTTTACCCTTGAAACCAGCGATGCGAACCAAATTATTACCAAGAAAATCGTAAACTTTATTATCAAAACTGATGTTCAGAGTTCTCTGGAAGCTATTGACCAAGTTCTTCGCACCATCAAATCTGATGAGGTGGGCTATAAAGTCGTGAGCTATGGCGTTGGTAATGTCAGTGATGCTGACATTAAAAACGCGCGTGCTACGGGAGCAGCTGTCATCGGTTTTCATGTTAGGGTTGACGCTTCAGCCAAGCAATCAGCCGACCGAGAAAAAATAAGGGTTGAGACTTATGACATTGTCTATCAACTCGTGGAAGGGGTACGTTTAATAATGTCTGACTGGCTTGAGCCTGAAATCAAGCGAATTGATCTGGGAAAGGTTAAAATTTTGGCTCTTTTCGCTTCCAAATCTGATTCACAGATTGTCGGTGGTCGTATTATTCAAGGTAGAGCCGTCCGCGGCGCCATGATTGATGTGATAAGAAATAACGCCTTATTGACTACGGGCCGTCTCGGTCAACTACAGCAAAATAAAGCGGATATGATGGAAGTAGGCGAAGGCCTGGAACTTGGTATCCGCTTTGATCCGCTGGTGAAATCCCCCCCGACTATAGCCGTGGGAGACATTTTGGAAATTTACCAGGAGGAGAAAATTAAAAGAACGATTTAATTCTATATGTCCGAGCGTATTCGTAAACTTAACGATCTTATTCGTGATCAAGTAGGCCAAATTCTGCACGATAAACTTCGACTCCAAGATGGCATACTGCTGACAGTGATGGGCGTCGTTGTGTCACCCACCCTAGAACATGCCACGGTTAGGATCTCCGTCTTTCCAAAAGCTGAAGCAAAAAAAGTTTTGACGGTCGTCAACCATCACGTCTATTCGGTCCAACAAACCCTTAATCACAGATTGGTCATGCGGCCGGTACCCAAAATTAGATTTGAAATTGACATCACCGAAGAACGCGCCAGTCAGATCGAAGAAATCCTTCAAAAGGTGAATAAATAACATTTGTAGCTTACTTTATTACTACTAATAATAAATAAGTGGCCATAAAATATAAGGTTAATGAGGAATTATTCGATAGATGGACTCCTGCTAAATTTATGTATAAAAAAGCGGGAAAGGGATTTTCTTTGAAAGAAAGTTTAAGATATTTAGTGATTGCTTTAAAATGAGATCATCAGTAGTTGATAGCGAAATCAAGAAAATATTAGATTCACATTAACTGGCCACGTGGTGAAGTAGCTAACACTTCGGTCTGCAAAACCGACATTCGCGGGTGCAAATCCCGCCGTGGCCTCAAATTGAAAGATTTGGTATATTGAATAAAATTAAGATTCGCCGCTGTGGTGAAATTGGTTAGACACAAGGGACTTAAAATCCCTCGAGGGCAACCTCATGTCGGTTCGACTCCGACCAGCGGCATAATATTTTTGGAAGGGTGTTCCGAATGGCAAGGTACCGCACTCGAAATGCGGCGGGCCGCAAGGCCCTTGTGGGTTCAAGTCCCACCCCTTCCGCCAAAACAAAAACATCGTAATCTACGATGTTTTTGTTTTGGCGGTGTTTTATCTAAATCCCAGTTTTGGGCAGATAT